>JALOQB010000321.1 GCA_025453595.1 Polyangiaceae bacterium | reverse complement strand
CCAGGCCCGACGGCACCTTCTGCTACCGATGCGGCAGCAACGGCACCTGCAGCAGCGGCTACTGCGAGGTCTGGCCCCCCGTCCCCGAGTGCATCGAGCCCTTCTGACCCCGGGGCTCAGCGCGCCAGGTAGATCCCGAACTTGTTCCCCGAGAGCCGGGGCCCCCCGGGCACGTCGTCGCGGGTGGCCAGCGGCGTCGGCAGCACAAACGGGAAGCCCTTCTCCTGGACACGCATCACCGGGGTGGCCCCCTGTACATCCTGCAACACCGCCGGCGCGTGGCGGCCGTCCCCGCAGGAGATGTCAAGGAAGTAGCTGTAGTCAAAGGTCACGGGGCTGATGCCGTACTCGAGCCACGAGGGCCGGATGAGATCCAGCGAGGGCGCCTGGTACTTGCGCAGCAGCTCCGGCGCCTCGAAGTACGGCAGTAGCTTCGAGACCCCCTCGCGGTCGACGAACGCCAGCGCCGGCGCCTCCCCCCCGTTCGGGAAGCTGATGATCGCCCCGGGGCTGGAGGTGGACAGGTACGCGATGCCCGACGTATCAAAGCTGCTCTCCTTCATCGGCACCTGCACCACCGACCCCTCTGTGCTCCCCGCGTTGCGCCCGGTGACGTAGAGATCGCCGCCTTCCACCGTGATGCTCTGCAACAAAACCTCTGCCCAGCCCAGATCCAGGGTGTCCACGATCTGCCCCTTGCGTAGCCACACCACCCGGTCCTCCGACATCACGAACCAGGACTCGTTCGGGTCCTCGAAGAAGGGCGACCCCGTGGGCACCACCAGCTTCGGCACCGTGTTGAACTCGATGTCCGCCGCGATCGTCTCGACCCCCTCGTAGGGGTAACCGTAGTTCTTCTCCATACGCTTGATCCGCCGCAGCGCGTAGCCCTTGCTCGACGGCACCGCGTAGTAAAAATAGGGCTCCACATCGACGGTCCCGCTGAGCATGTCGTAGTCACGACGCATCTGCAGCGGGAGAATGAAGCCGGTGCTCTCCCCCAAGGGGCCCCCGTCCAGGTAGGTGGCGTTCTCGAAGTCCCCGGTGCCCGGATTCAGGGAGAACGCGACCAGCGCTTCCTGCCCCGGGCCGACCTCCCCCACCGCGAACACGTGCTCGCTGGTCGCGTCCACGATCCGCTTCACCTTGCCGACGCCGGGCTGGTTGTCATCCTGCCCCCAGACCTGCGCCTTCGCCCCGCCCTCGAAGAACCGCACCGGCCCCTTCAACCCCTCGCCGGTCTTCAGCATCTTGTCGTACCAGTCGCAGCCCTCCACCACCAGCCCGCCCCCCGCCGCCCCGCTCGCGCCAGCCCCGCCGCTCACCCCCGCGCCGCCTCCCTGCCCCGCGCCGCCCGCGGACCCGCCCGCCCCCGCGTTGCCGTCAGGCAGGCAGCACGAATTGTTGTCCACCGCCCCGCAGAGCTCGTAGCCCGCGAAGACCTCCCCGGAGTTACACGGGAGGTCCGGCGACTGGCAGCGCCCCCCCTTGATCAGGCACTCGACCTGCCCCGGGGACCCCGCGGCGCCGCCCTGTCCGGAGCTTCCGGATGTACCACCGCCGCCCTGTCCGGAGCTTCCGGATGCACCGCCGCCCGCCTGCCCGCCGCTGCCGGCCTGACCGGCGGCGCCCGCCTCGCCGGCCTGACCGGCCTGACCGGCCTGACCGGCGGCGCCCCCAGGGCCGGAGGAGAGCACCTCGACCTGACCGTTGCAGGCCACGGTGAGCAGAAGAAAGGAGGGGACCAGGAGAGAGAAGTTCCGCATCATGCCCGGTGAGAGGCGGGACGGTCGGGCGATGGCTCAACAAAAAAAAGAAAAAAAAGATGAGCCGTTTGCCGCATCTCCGCGCTCTCTTGCCTGAACCCCCCTCGCCGGTCCTCGCTTGTCCCTGGTGAACCCCTTGCCTCTGCCTCCGCCCCCTCGTCTGCGCCTGGTGCGCGAGGGCGAAGCTCCGCTCGATGGCCCCCTGGTCGAGGCCGCACGCCGCGGCGAGCGCCAGGCCATGAAGCAGCTCTACGACCGCCATGGCCGCTACATCGCCGGGCTGAGCGCCCGGCTCCTGCGCAGCCGGGAAGAGGCGGAAGAGGTCTTGCAAGACACCTTTGTGCAGGCCTTCACCCAGCTCGAACAGCTCCGCGACGGGGACGCGTTCCGGCCCTGGCTGGCGCAGATCGCGGTGCGGCTGGCGCGCCGACGGCTGAAGAAGCAGCGTCTCTTTCGCTTCTTCGGGATCCGCGGGGAAGAAGACGCCTCGCTCTACCTGCTCTCCGAGGGGGCGCCCGCCGAGGCCCGGAGCGAGCTGCGCAGGCTCGATGAGGCGCTGCTGCGGGTCCCTGAAGAGCAGCGGATCGCCTGGATGCTGAGGCACGTGGAGGGGGAGCCGCTCGAGCAGGTCGCGCAGGTCTGCGGCTGCTCCCTCGCCACCGTGAAGCGATGGATTGACGCCGCCGACGTCCAGGTACGCCGGGCGACCGGCAAGGAGGATGCGTGATGGACCGCAGGCTTCGCGATGGGCTCGACGAGCCGTTCTCCCCCGGGGATCTGGAGCGCCTCTGGGGTCGCGTCGAGCAGCGCCTCCCCGCGCCCCAGTCCACCGCGCTCTCGTGGCGCCCGGCCCTCGGCATCGCCGCCGCCGCCGCCGCCCTCACCCTCACGCTGGGCGGCGCCGACCTGTGGCGTCAGCATGCTCGGGCGCCCTCCGCCCTGGTCCAGCCCCCCGGGCCCCTGACCCGGGCAGGCCAGGCCGGGGCCCTGCCGCCCTCGCTGGCCGGCGAGCTGCGCCTCCAGCTCTCCGATCGCTCCGAGCTGCGCTCCGAGGGCGCCACCGAGCTCCAGGTGCTCGAGAACAGCGGCTCCCACTTCGGGCTCAAGCAGGCCCGCGGGCGCGTCCATTACGAGGTCACCCCCGGGGGCCCGCGCCGCTGGACCATCGACTGCTCCCTGGCCACCATCGAGGTCGTGGGCACCGCCTTCTGGGTAGAATCTGACACCAATCGGGTCCGGGTGCAGGTCGAGCGGGGGGCGGTGCTGGTCCGCGGAGAGCGGGTGCCGGAGCGGGTGCAGCGGCTGGGCCCCGGGGAAACCCTGACGATCCAGGCCCCCGCGGCCCCGACGCCCCCGGGCTCCGGGCCGGCGACGACCGCGCCTGCGCCGAGCGCTCCCGTGGCTGCGCCCTCCGGGTCGGTGGCGATGGCGCGGGGGGTGTGGCGCGAGCTGGCGCGGAAGGGGGCCTTCCGGGATGCCTACGAGCAGCTGGGCTCCGGAGGCATCGACGCGGCATCGCGCGAGGCCTCGGTGGAAGAGCTCTTCGCGCTGGCCGATGTGGCCCGCTACTCGGGGCACCCGCGGGAGGCCCTCGCGCCCCTGGGCCGCGTCGCGCAGCGGGGCGGCCCGCAGGGGGCGCTGGCGGCCTTCACGCTGGGGCGGATCCGCATGGATCAGCTCGGCGAACACGCGGCGGCGGCCCAGGATTTCGAGCGGGCGCTGGCGCTGGGCCTGGGGGGAGGGCTCCAGGAGGACGCGGCGGTGCGCCGGGTCGAGGCCCTGGGCAAGGCCGGGGATCGGGGCCGCGCCGCCGCGCTGGCCCGCGAGCTTGTCGATCGAACCCCCTCCCTGCAAGGGCGCCTCGCCCCCTGGCTGAGCGAGTGAGCGCGACGTGCGAGCGGTGATGCGACGACGGTGGGGATGGCTCTGCATGGCGCTGGTCACGAACGCGGCGGCCTCGGACAGGCCGACGGCGGTGGGGCTGGCGCTGCCGGGCTGCCCGGCGCTGCCGTTCGAGCGCGCCAGCTTCCTGGAGCTGCTGGCGATCGAGCTGCGGGCCGACGGCGTGGAGCAGGTGAAGGAAGAGAGCGCCTCGACGATCGCGTTGCTGCGGGTCGAGCAGCCTGACTGCGCCCAGCCCCGGCTCCAGCTGGTGCTGGAGGATCGGACCACCGGCAAGACGGTGGGGCGGTCGGTCGAGCTGGGCTCCATCGAGGGCAGCGCTCGCGCCCGGTTCCTGGCGCTCTCCGGGGCCGAGCTGCTGCGGGCGAGCTGGATGGAGCTGGTGGCGCTGCGCCCCGCGGCGGAGGATCCCCTCACCCGCGCGGTGCGAGCCCGGCTCCAGGCGATGCTGCCCCCGGCGCCCGCCCCGGCGGCCCCCGCCCCGGCGCCGGCCCCCACGCCCGCGCCGCTCCCGGAGCGTGCGCCTCCGGAGCAACCCGCGCCCTCCCGGGAGGGGGCCTGGTGGGTCGGGGTGAGCAGCCGCTCGTACCCTGCCACCCAGGGGGCGATGATCGGGGGCTCGCTGGGGGGTCAGGTCCCGTGGCGCGAGGCGCTGCGCTGGAGGTTCGAGGCGCGAGGGTTGACCGGGGAGGCCTTCGATCCGCTGGGCACGGTGCGGCTCCGCCAGCTCTCGGGGCTCGTGGCCTTGCAGGTCGAGCTGGGCACGAGCGCGCTGCGGCTGGGGGTCGGTCCGCAGGTCGAGGTGGGGCTGGCCCAGCTCCGGGGGGAGCCCACGGCGCCCGGGGCCCGCGGCGCCAGCGAGACCAGGCCCGTGGCGATGCTGGGGGCCGCGACCACGCTGGGGGGCCAGCTCACCCGGCGCCTCGCCGCCCAGAGCCACCTCGAGCTGGGTCACACGCTGGCGGGCCTGACCGCGGCGGCCGACGGGCGCCGCGTGGCGGGGCTGCGTGGGGTCTTTCTGGGCCTGGGTGTCGGTCTGACCTGGAGCCCCTGAGCGCTGGCCTCCCCGGCGACTCCCTGCGCTATCCTCGCGCCGTCATGGAGAAGCCGCGCCCTCACCTCCTCCCGCTCCTCGCGCTCCTGTCCCTCCCGCTCCTCGCCCCCGGTTGCTCGGACGACGGCGCGCCTCAGGGCCCCCAGCCCGAGGCCCTGGGCAAGGTCGCCGCCGAGCTGACCAAGGCCGAGCGCCTCGCTCGCTACGAGAAGATCAAGGGCGCCGCCGCCGACCGCGGCATCCAGAACACCGCCTACCTGCTCGCCGGCATCGCCTACGCCGAGACCGGCCTGGCCCACTGCTGGTCCGAGGCCACCTGGGCCTGCAAGGGCCCGAACTCCGGCGACTGCGGCGGCGGGCCGGTGATCGCCGGCGCCGGCGATGGCCCCTGCGCCGACCAGCAAGGGGGCCTCGGGATGTTCCAGTTCGACGCCGGCACCTTCACCCAGACCCTCGCCAAGTACAGCAATACCGTGTTGACGATCAATGGCAACGTTGATCATGCGATCAACTTTGTCATCAACATGGTCAAGGTGTCGGCCTACACGACCAACGCCGAGACCGACGCGAAGGCGCTCCAGTGGATCGCCAGCTACGACTACAACAACAGCACGCAGCGCGATCAGTGGGTGAAGACGGTCACGCACTACTACAACGGCTGCAAGCCGACGTTCAGCTGCTGGAACCAGCGCTACAAGCACTACAACGACTCGCTCTCGTACGTGGTGAACGAGACGGGCCTGCCCTTCTGGCAGACGGCGGCGGCGGGGCCCGACTGGAAGGCGACCTTCGTGGGCCAGGGCTTCCCCTTCGCCAGCCAGCCCTTCGAGCTGCCCGCGGGCACCACGAAGGACGGCTACATCGAGCTGAAGAACGAGGGCAAGGCGGCCTGGAAGCCCGGCGAGGTGTTCCTGGGGACCACCGAGCCCCGCGACCAGGCCAGCCCCCTGGCGGCCCCCGGCTGGATCGCCCCGAACCGCGCGGCCACCGTCGCCCAGGAGACGCCGCCGGGGGCCGTGGGGCGCTTCAACTTCGCGGTGCGGGCCCCGGATCAGCCGGGGGATTACCCCCAGTTCTTCGGGCTGCTCCGCGAGGGGGTCGCCTGGTTCAGCGACGGCGGCCAGGGCGGCCCTCCGGACAACCAGCTCCAGGTCCGGGTCACCTCCGTCGCCGCCGCCTGCCCCCAGGGCCTCGGGGCCGCCTGGGTCTGCCAGGGCGACGAGCGCGTCCGCTGCGAGCCCTCCACCGGCGCCGTCACCAAGGAGCCCTGCCCCGAGGGCTGCGTCGACGACGGCAACGGCGCCACCTGCGCCGGCCCGTCGGGGCAGGCAGGGTCCGGAGGTTCCGGACAGGGCGGGGAGGCCGGGCAGGCGGGGGGCCCGGGCGAGGCCGGGGCCGGCGGCTCATCCGGAGGTTCCGGACAGGGCGGCAGCGCCGGTGTGGCGGGCGCCGGCGGGGCCGCAGGCAAGGGCGGCTCGAGCGGGGCCGGCAAGGGGGGCGAGAGCGGCGCGGAGGGGGGCGAGGTGCAGGTAGAGAACTTCCGGAGTCAGGACGAGGGCTGCGGCTGCGCCACGCCGGGGCGACGGGCCGGCTCCGGCTGGGGGGTCCTGCTCGGGCTGGGCCTGCTGGCGGCCCATCGCCGCCGGGCCCCGCGCTTACTTTGGCCGGGGGCCAGGGCCGCCGAAGGTGCTGCGGCCGGCGCAGAGCTCTTCCGAGAAGGTGACCCGGCGCGCGTCCTCCGGGCCCAGGTGCTTCGCCAGGTCCGCCTCGAAGTTCTTTGCCTCCCCGGTGAGGGCCGAGAACACCTTGAACACCGGGTTCCTGGCCGTGTCCTCCGAGGGCTCGGGGCGCAGCCCTGCGCGCACCTCGCCCACCTGCCGCATCGCCTCTGCCCAGCCGTTGCGGTCCTTCTCCCGCGTCATGTCCGAGACCAGATGGATGCAGGTGTCAGGGCCGATCTTGTCCACCGCCGCCTCGTGGCCCAGCGCCTCGATGCACAGCGGGCGGATGACGGACCACAGCCGCTGGTTCGACTGCTGGTAGGCCTCCGTCAGCGCCGGCGCGTCGTCCGGCGCCAGCCCCAGCGCGCCCAGGCTCTCCGGCGAGGGCTTCCAGCCCCCCTTGCGGAAGCATGGCACCCGGAACTTGATCGTCCCGTTCTCCGCCAGCCGCTTCCAGTCGTCCTGGTCCAGGTCAAACTCGTGCCGCGACGGCTGCTGGCCCTTCGAGGTCCCCGCCCGCTCCAGCGCCACCTGGGCCTCCTGCAGCTCCTTGTTCAGCTTCTTCTTCTGCTCCTCGGCCGCGGCGATCCGCTTGTTGAGCTGCTGGATCGTGTCCACCAGGTTCCGGTTCGCCTCCACGAAGTCGTCGGACGGGCCCCCGGACGCCGACCCCGAGGCCGGCGCCACGGCCCCATGTTCCTGGGCCTGCTGCGCACCTCGCGCGCTCCCCCCGCCCACCGTCGTCGTCCCCCCCGCCGTCAGCTCCTGCCTCTGCCCCGCGCTGGAGACCCGCACCTTCCCCTCGTACACCCCCACCGTCAGCAGCACCCCCGCCGCCAGCCCCGCTCCGATCTTGCCGATGTTCGTCATCGTGTCCTCGCTCCTGTCCCCAGGTTCACGAGGCGCCCTCGCTTCGGTTCCATGAATTCGAACACGGAAGCAGGTCCCCTCCACCTCCACCTGCCCCGCCGGCGTCTCCACCCGGTACGGAGCCCCCTTGTCGATCCGGTAAAACACCTCCCCCTGCGGCTGCTCCACCCGCAACCCGCGCCACCGGATCCGCGCCCCCGGCTCCAGCACCGCGACCCCGTGGGTCAACTTTACCTCGCTCCGGTCCTGCGCCAGCACGTCCCCCTGCTCCTCGCGGCGAGGCCAGAGCACGAGCGCGGCGGCGGCGGCCACGAGCAGCGGTGCCGCCAGGGCCACGGGGCGCCGCCAGCGGGGGCGGGCGCGGCGCTGCAGCTCGGCGGCGATCACGCGGTCCGCGAAGGACGAAGGGGGCTCCTGGTGGGGCCAGGGATCGAATTCGCTGCTCACGGGGATCCTCCGTTCCAGAGGCCGGCGAGCCGGCTTCGTAGCTTCTCACGCGCCCGGAAGACGCGCTGCTTGACCGTGTTCTCGGGGATCTTCAGCGTAGCCGCGGCCTCGGCGACGCTGAAGCCATGAAATTCCATCAGCAGGAAGGCCGCCCGCTGGTCCTCGCTGAGCTCGCGGGCGGCGTCCTCGATGGCTCTCCCCAGCCGGGCGCGCTCGGCCTGGCGCTCGGGGTCGAGGTGGTCCGGCTGCCCCTCCGCGTCCTCGAGGGGGGCGGTGGGCAGGCGACGGCGCTTGCGATCGTCGAACACGAGGCGCGTGGCGATGGTGAGCAGCCAGGTGGAGGGGCGAGCGGCGCCCTGCGGATCGAAGCCCTCGATGGCGCGAAAGGCCCGGAGAAAGGTCTCCTGGGCCAGATCCTCGACCAGGGGGCCGCGGCCCAGCAGCCGCGACAGGTAGGCGAAGAC
>JALOQB010000038.1 GCA_025453595.1 Polyangiaceae bacterium | reverse complement strand
CTGCGGCTGCGGCTGCGGCTGCGGCTGCGGCTGCGGCTGCGGCTGCCGGAGAGGGTCGGCTGCGGCTGCGGGTCAAAGCGGTCGTCTTGACCCGTTGACAGGATTAGAGCCCCATCCCGGACGCCTGGCGCAGCAGCGCCGCCCACCAGGGCTCCTCCTCCACCCGGACGTCGACGCCGGCCACGCGCCGCACCATCCCGCCCGGGGCCACCACCGAGAACAGCGGCGCCCGGCCCAGCGCCGAGCTCAGGGCCTCCATGGTCGCCTCGTCCTCGGAGGAGAACGCCAGCGGCCCCACCGGGTGGCTATGAACGATCTCCGCCAGCGCCTCCCGGTGTTGCCAGATCGCCTCCCAGCGCGCCCGGCTGTCCGGCAGCGCCACCGGGCTCCCCGACGCATCCGACCACAGGATCCGCCCCTCCCCGTCCACCAGGAACAGCACCTCCACCCGCCCCACCCCGCGCCTCACCAGTGCCTCGTGATCACCAGCCGGTGCGTGTCCACGCCCTCCCGGATCACCGACGGCAGGCTGTCCAGCGTCACCATCCGGTCCGCACCCGCCAGGCAGATGCCAGCGTCCAGCACCTGCAGCGAGATCGGGTGGACCACCGTCACGAAGCGGTTGCTCAGGAACCTGTAGCGAACTTCCATACGATCCTGGTCAAGCAACCGGGTGGAGACGGGCCGGGCGCCGGCGGCCTCCAGCGCGGCCTCGGCGCGCTCCGCCGCGTTGGCCCGGGTCGCCGCGACGGCGGGGGAGCGGCCCCGCTGGGCGAGCTCGTGGACCCGCTGCTGCCGTGCGCGCTGCTCCGCCTCCTGCTGGCGGCGTTCGAGGCGCCCCTGCTGGGCCTCGGAGAGCGTGGGGGGCGGCACGGAGGCCACCGGCTCCGGGGTGGTACGGGGCTGGCCCAGGAGCGCGACCGGGGAGACCTCCACGGGGCGTGGGGCGACCCGGGCGGACGCCATCAGGCGCGCCTGGGTCAGCCGCTGGATCACCACGTTGGCCTGGGACACCCCCATCTCGGCGACCGAGGGGAGATCGGCGGCCACCTCGGCCGGCGCGATCTGGAGCCCCAGCTGGCGCCCCCGGCGCTGCAGCACCGCGTAGCCATAGGCGAGCCGCAGGGTGGCGGACACGCCCTTGAGCGCCACCAGGGGGCGCAGCTCCTCCAGCGCTTCCCGCGCCTGGCCCTCCGCGTCCCCCTCGAACTCGACGCCGGCGAAGATCAGCTCGTTGCTGCTCCAGCGGTAGGCCTTGCAGGGGGCGAAGACCTCCTGCTCGCCCTCGCAGAGCAGCAGCTCCTCGGCCAGGCCCCCTTCGAGGAAGAGGTACCCGCCGAAGTGATGACCCCGGGCCACCCGCCCCTGCACCTCGTCGGGGACGGAGGCCGGCTCGACGGGCCAGGCGTTGCGGCCGACGATCCGGAAGAGGTGCCAGCCGGGGGCCGGGCGCTCCTTGAGGCGCAGCACGCGGCCGTGCCCCTCGATGGTGCCGCCCCCGATATAGGGAAACACCCTACGGTCTTCCTTGCCGAGGAACTTGCGGTAGTCCATGGGTCAAGCGCGCATCTGGAGGAGGGGGGTGGCCATGACCTTCTCGACCCAGTTGGTGGCCCCGGCGGGGGCTCCGGTGGCGGAGCCGGCGCTCTCGAGGAGGGCGCGCAGCACGCGGGGGACCTGGTACGGGTCGTCGAACTGCTCGATGGCGATCTCGTGGAAGGGGACGCGGAGGTGCTGGGCGCAGCCGCGGATCGAGTGCCCGCGGGAGGCGCCGGAGGCGAGGTTGAGGAGGAGGGCGAGGGCCGCGGGCCTGTAGCCGTGGTCGTCGAAGGCCTTGGCCAGCTCGGGCCCGTTCTCGCCGGCCTCGTCCCCGACCACGATGACCAGGAGCTGGGCGCCGGCGGGGACGCGGACGCCGGACTTGAACAGGGCCCGGACCGCGGCGCCGTGGACGGTGCCGCCGGCGGCGTGGAGGCCCGAGAGCATGTGCTGGACCGCGGCGCGGGTGGGCGCCTTGGGCCGGAGGACGATGCCCATGGTGTCGAAGCTGGCGATGTGGACCTTCTCCGCCGGGAAGCCGGCGAGGATGCGGGCGAGGGCCTCCTTGGAGGCCTCGATGGCGCCCTGCATGGACCCGGACTTGTCGATGAGGAACATGACGTGGACGTCGGCCTCGGTGGAGGCCTCGGCGACGGCCTTGCGGGCGGCGTTGTCGGCGGCCTCCTCCAGCTTCTCGCGGAGGTCCTTCGACTGGACGTTCTTGGCGATGTGGAGGGAGCGCTGGTCCGTGGCGGCGGCGATGGCCTTGTCCCAGCGAGCCTTGATCTCGGGCTCGTTGAGCAGTTCAAGCTGCTCGAGGGTGGGGGTGAGGATGCGGAGATCTCGGTCCGAGAGGGAGGGGAGCAGCGTGACCATGATGGCCGGCGTGAGGCCCAGGGAGCTGGGGAGGCGGCCGACGACCTCCTTGTACGAGAGCTTCTTCTCGACGATGTGGGCGCAGATGTCCGCCTCGCTCATGCCGGTGAAGGGGCCCCGCTTGACGACCTGGAGCCCCTGCAGGCCCACGGAGCGGTGGCCCCCCTCGGCCTGCTTCTGCTTCCAGCCCAGGATCTCGAAGAAGGCCGGCGACTGGGGCTTGTAGCCAGCCTTGCGCGCGATGGCCTTGATGGTCTCCTTGTAGCCGGCCTTGACCAGGCCCTCGAGGAGCTTGAAGTTCTGCTCCCGGACCGAAAGCCAGAGGCGCGCCGCCTTGGCCCAGCGGCCCAGCGGCGGCCGGCGGGAGGCCGGGTCCCCGAAGCCCGCGGCGCGGTTGAGGGTGGCGATCCCCGGCAGCTCCAGCAGCTCGGCGACCCGCAGGATGGCCTTGGGGCTGAGCATCCTGGTCGACTTGGGCTCGTAGAACAGCATCATCGCCTCGCCGATCTGCCGATGATCGTCGTCCAGGAAGGCGACCGCGCCCTTGTCGTCCAGCACCGGCTGGCCCGCGTGGGGCTGCACCAGCATCAGGGCGGCGCAGGCCACCTTCAGGTCGCGCCACTCGGTCTCCTTGAGGACGTAGCTGGCAAAATGCGCCATCAGCTCGGCGTTGAGCTGGTACACGTCGAGCAGCCGCCCGTAGAGCGCCTCCGCGGCGGGGGCGAAGAGGCCCGGGGTGACCCGGTTCTCCCCCAGGCGGCGCGCCTTGCGGCTGTTCTTCTTCCGCGGGGCCGGGTGCCACACGCCCTGGACATCGAGGCCCGGACGGTTGTGCCACAGGTGCGCGGACGAGGAGAGGATGACATCCAGCAGGCGCTCGGCGGGGCCCAGCTGGGACTCAGGGAGAACGGCGGCGGTCATGGTTCGGTGAACCCCCAAAAAAAAGAGGCACCCGAGTGGAGAGGTCACCAGTTAGGTTGGCTGCTCTTGCCCGAGCAAGGGCCCGTTTTCCGGGTACCGCCTCGCGGCGGCCGCTGGAGTTTCACCAGGCTCGCTTGTAGGACCTCACCGTTGGGTGCCCGTCCAGAGACTAGAGAGCCCCCCGCGGCCTGACAAGCCGAGACCTCCGTCGGCGCCTGTCAGGGAGCCCCGCGCTGCCCCGTCGATCCCCCCAGACACCCATCCCGAACTCTCCAGCGCTCGAAGCAAATGATACACTGACCTCCACTTGGCCACCCACCGAGACCTCCCCGACACCGACCTCTTCGACGAGGTGCTACGCCGCCGAGCCCGGGGCGAAGACCCCCGGGCCCTGCTGGGCGACCTGTGCGAGCGCTGGCGAAAGCCCGCTGGCGTGGTCATCCGGCGCATCCAGGCGAGCTACCGCGTCGAGGCCCCCGAAGACGAGCCCGAGCTCTTCCAGGACGCCGTGCAGCGGCTCATCGAGCGAGGGCTGGATCAATACCGCGGGGTGTCCGAGCAGCTCCCGGGGAAGTCAGCTTCACCCAAGACCTTCTTCCTCCGCATCGTCAAGCACCTCGCCATCGATCGCTACCGTCAGAAGCGCGAGATCCTTGAATCCGGCACCTCGGAGGAAGACGAGTCGCCGCACGCCGCCCACGAGAACGCCGTGGCCATGGAGCGCAGCCGCCAGCGCCAGTCCCGGGAAGACGCCCAGGAAATTTACTGGGCCGCCTTCCAGCGTTTGCAAACCGAGCACCCCCACGAGGCTTCGGCCTGGGACGTTTACCACCACCAGGACGTCGAGGACCACAACGAATGCGCCAGGATTCTCTCCATCACCGTGGCCAACTCGTACAAGCGAGTGAGCCGTGCTCAGGCCTACCTCAAACGCTACCTGCTCGAGCTGATCGAGGCGGAAAATGAATGACTTTACCGCTGGGACCGCTGCCTCCGGGGCCTCCCCCGGGGGCCTCGAATCTTCCCTCCACGAGCTCCAGCGCGCCGCCGCGGCCCTCGCCCGGCGCCCACCCCCCGAAGAGCGAGCCGCCCTGGCCGGCGCCCTCCTCGGGGCCGCCGGCTGGCTCTTGCGGCGCTCCCTTGCGGTACAGACAGCGGGCCTCGCCCCCCCCTCCGCCCTCGACGAACTCCTCCTCCAGCTCCCCCGCGAAGACCTCCACGCCTGGCTCGCCGGGGCCTCCTCCGCCGGCCTCCTCCGGGCCCTCCGCCAGGCGCAAGACGACGCCTTCGAGGCCGCCCTCGCCGAGGCCGAAGACGAGCAGGATCTCCTGCTCCGCCGCGCCACCGAGGGCCTCGCCGAGCGCGATCACCTCGCCTCCCAGCTCCACGCCGTCGCTCGCTTCCAGCAGCTCGCTGGCCCCCTCGACGACCGCGCCCGACGACGCCTCGACGCCCTCCGCGACGACGCCGCCCGCATCGATCGCTCCCTCCGACCAGGCTCCGTCGCCCTCGCTTCCCTCAACGAGACCCGCCGCGCCCACCGCGACCTCCTCGACGAGCCCCTCCGCGCCGACGCCTGGTGGTACAGCCACCTCGCCGACCGCGACGACCTCGCCTCCCTCCCCTTCTCCTCCTCCCCTCCCGACACCGCTTCCCCCCGGGTCGCCCAGGCATTCCAGAACCTCCATACCCCTCCCTCCCGGCACCTCTCCGGGGACGAGCTCTGGGATCTGGAGATGGGTCTCCTCGACCCCAACCAGCGCGCCTGGGTCCACCGCCACGCCCTCTCCTGCGCCGACTGCAAGCAGCTCCTCCAGGCCCTCGCCGACGGGGAAGAAGCCATCCACGAGGCCCTCGGTCAGGCCTCCCCCCGCCCCCAGGTCGAGATCGATCACGAGGTGGTCTTCGAGCACCCGCAGTTCCGGGTGCTGGCCTTCTCCAGCAAGAAGCCCCGGCTGGTCCTCGAAGAGAAGCGCCCCGGCGCCCTGGCCGACGCCCAGCCCCTGGCCGGCGTGAAGCCCCGACGCGTGCGCAACGGCTTCGAGTTTCAGCTCCCTCCCCGGCACCGCGAGCCCCTCCGCATGCGGGTCACCCTGACCAGCGGCGAGGAGCTCACCGTCCCCGTCGGCTGAGCCCGCCCCGGGCTGGCGCCCCGCTCAGCCCTGGAGCATCGCCACCAGCTTGTCCCGCTGGGTGACGCCGATGTTCTGGGCGGTCTTCTGCCCGGCCTTGAAGACCATCACCGTGGGCACCGAGCGGATCCCGAACTTGCGAGCGGTCTGCCCGGCCTCGTCGATGTCGACCTTCACGACCTTGTACACACCGACAAACTCGTCGGCGAGCTTGTCGACGATGGGCGACAGCATCTTGCAGGGGCCGCACCAGGTCGCGGTGAAGTCGACGAGCACCGGGACGCTGGACTGGAGCACCTCGGCCTCGAAATTCTGATCGTTGGCGTGGACCACGTTGTGGGTTGCCATGAGCGTTCTCCTTGGGAAGATGGTTGGACACGTTCAACACGAACCACCCCGCTGTCAACGCTCCCTGCGCGCCGCTGCTGAGGCAATTCTCCCTTGCGCGTCCTCGTTCCTGGCCCCGTGACCCTGGTGCTCCGCTACCTCGCCGCGCTCTTCGCCGCCCTCCTGGGCCTGGGGGCCTGGCGCATCCCTGGGGTCTGGTTGCCCCGGGCCGGCGCCCTGCTGCTGGCCCTCGGGCTCGTTTTCTGGCTGACCCGCGCCCCTCGCCCCCGTGCGCCGCCTCTCTGGCACCTGGCCGCCGCCCTCGCCGCGGGCTCCCTCGTCGTTTCCCTGGAGGTGACCGCCATCCATGCCATCGGGCTCCGGGCCCAGCGGCAGCCGGCGGCCCTGATCCTGGTGCTGGGCGCCAAGGTCCACCCGGACGGGACCCCCTCCGAGGCCCTGGCAGAGCGGGTCGCCACCGGGGTCAACCTCTACCGCATGGGCCTGAGCCCGCTTCTCTTCGTCAGCGGAGGCGTCGGCCAGGAAGGCCAGGACGAGGCGGTGGTCATGAAGCGTCTGGCGATGGCCCAGGGGGTCCCGGCCCGGGCGATCGTGGTGGACAGCGTCGGGAACAACACCGAGGCCAGCCTGCGCAACGTGCGCCGCCACCTGGACGCCCACGGAGGAGGCAAGGTGCTGGTGGTGAGCCACTACCACCACCTGCCGCGGGTCAAGCTGCTGGGGGCTTTCCACGGGGTCGAGTGCGCGACCGTCCCCGCGGACGAGGGCGATACCTTGCTGGCAGGGACGCCCTTCTACGTGCTGCGCGAGGCCGCCGGGCTCGCGTACTACCTGCTGCGAGGCTGAACCCAGCACCGGCAGGTGTGGGAGCGACAGAGCGAGGGCTGAGCCTGCGCACAGCAAAAAATCGAGCCGGAAATCCGGCTACCGCCGGCGCGACTGGAAAAGAAAGAGGTGTTTCGATAGGGTGATCGACCATGACCTGGAGGGGCCGTCTCTTGCTCACCATGCTCCTCGGGTGGGCAAGCTGGCCTGCCTGTGTGCCTCCAGAGCCCACCCTCGCGCAGGGCGACACCGGCGGAGCGAGCGCAGGGGTCGGGGGAGAAGGCCCGGGCGCTGGCGCCGGGGCTCCTGGTGCAGGGGGGGTGGCCGGGGCCGGAGGCGCGAGCGGAGGAGCAGGAGGGACAGCGATGTGCACAGGTGGCGCGGCGGAGGCGGTCTATGGAGCTTCTGTCTACGACGATCCGTGCAGCGTTTTTGCGCCATGAAGAGGGGCCTCTGGCCTGTCCATGCGGTGCTGACCGGGGCCGCTCTGCTGACCGCCCTCGTGGCCTCGGCGGGCCCGAAAGAGGAGGCCTGCGACAAGAACTACCAGCGAGGGCTCAAGGCCGCCGGGCAGGGCGACTGGGGGGCCGCCAACAAGCTCTTCGAGCAGGTTGCCCACGACTGCCCCGGCTTCGGGGCCTTCTTCGCCCTGGCCCGATCCGAGATGCAGCTCAAGCCCGCCCACCTGCTCGCGGCCCGGCTCCACTTCAAGGAGGCCCTGGCCGCCGCCCAGGAGCCCGGGGAGCGCTCGCTGGCCGTCGACGCGCTGGCCAGCGTGGAGGGGCAGCTCGGCAAGCTACGGCTGGCGGGGACTCCTACGGGCGTGGTTGTGATCATCGATGGGCGCACCAGCTCCCCCGAGGAGGGGGTATTCTTCGTGGAACCCGGGGCGCACCAGCTGACCATCGAGACCGAGAAGTGTCCCCCTCAGCGAGAGATCGTTGACGCGGTGGCGGGCGCCGAGAGGCAGATCCAGGTGCAGCCGTGCGAGAAGGCTGTGCCCCCGGACGCAGGGCCCCCCGACGCTTCCTCACCGAGCCCCCCGGACGCCGGGCCACTCGCCGTGCCCTCGGTGGGCCTACCCGCGGCAGGCTTGCGGGATGCATCCCCGGGGGCCTCGGGCGCTGGCCCCTTACCCCAGGCACGCACAGGCCCTTCGCTCCTGGGGCCCCTGGTCGTTGGTGTCGGGGGGCTGGCGGTGAGCGCCGCGGGAGGGGTGCTGTGGCAGCAGGCTTACAGCCGCTACGACGCGGCCATCCAGCTCTGCCCTGGCAACCGGTGTCCCGACGAACCGGCGCTGCAAAAGGTCAACGGGACGCGTCGTGACATCCTGCTGGGCCAGGTGGTCTTCGGGGCAGGGGCGGCCGTCCTCATCGGGGCTGGCGCCTGGTGGTGGTTGCTACCTCGCGACAAGCCCAGGGCATCCATGTACGTGGCCCCCTCGCTCGGTCCGGCAGGGTGGGGACTTTCACTGGGCGGGATGCTTTGACCAGCAAACATCAACGCTTGCAGGGAAGTTCGAGGCCATCGACGCATGTCCCTCGGAGCGACCTGCACCCGGCGGGGCAACCGGACGGTTTGGGCGGCGCATGGCTCTTTGGGCCGCCTTTGTCCGCGCGGGTCGTTCCTGCCAGGCGGTTGTGATCTCCGGCGTCCAGTGGGGCCTGGCTCGCCGCGGGCGAGGCGGAGGCCAGGGAGCTCGCCTGCGCCGCGGGCGGGGCAGCGGCCAGCAGGCTCGCCTCAAGAGCCGAGGAGGAAGCCAGGGGGCCTGCGCTGGCGGCAGGCGCGGCAGGAGCGCTGTCGGTGGCCAGGGGCTGCGGGCCCGCGCTGGCAGGGAGCGCTTGCAGGCGTAGCACAGCGAGCAGCGCGATGAGCAACCCGAACCCCAGGAACAGGCCAGGCGATCTGCCCTTGTGGGCCGCGGGCCCGGAGCGCGTCGCCCTGTCGGGGGGGTCCTGCGCTGCAGACTCCGGGAGCAGGGGGGAGGCGGGGGAGGGGCGAGTCTTCGACGCGGTCGGAGCCGCAGGCATCGAGGCGGAGTCGGTGAGGGTGGCACGCCCGGCGGCAAGGTCCGCGAGGGATGCCCCGGGCACGGCGTCGCTCGACGCCAGCCCCGGGGAGGAAGGCGAGGGCTGGAACGAGCGGCGCGACGAGATCTCTCCGGGCGGAACGAAGGGCGCGAGGGCCTCCAGGGCCTGGCTGGCGGACGGCCGCGCCGTGGCCGTGCGATCGAGGCAGCGCGCCACCAGATCGTCGATGCCAGGGTCGACCTCCGGCACGAGCGACGACAACCTCGGGGCGTTGCCCTGCTGCACCAGCCTCACCACCTCGTAAGAGGTCGCCCCGACGAACGGCCTGCGCGCGGCGAGCATCTCGAAGAGGATCACGCCCACGGCCCACACGTCAGAAGGCGGCCCGACGTCGCGATCTCCGCGGGCTTGCTCGGGGCTCATGTAAGCCGGAGAGCCGATCGGGACGCCGGTGATCGAGGTCGTGGGGTCGTCGCTGTCGAGCAGCTTGCTCACCCCGAAATCGACCACCTTGAGCACGGTGAACCCGTCGGATTCCTGGTGCAAAAAAACGTTCTCCGGCTTGAGATCGCGGTGAACGACGCCCGCCGCGTGGGCGGCGATGAGGGCCCTCAGGATGTCGACAGCGATGGCGGTGATGGTGGCGACGGGCAGGGGGCCGGCCCGCTCGAGCCACGAGGCGAGCGTCTCTCCACGGAGCATCTGCATGACCAGAAAAGGCTGCCCCTGCTCGGTCTCACCGACATCGTAGATCTCGACCACGTTGCGGTGGGCGATGCGGCCGCTGGCCCTGGCCTCGCGTAGGAGCCGCTCGCGCAGCCCCTGGTTCTTCGGTGAACCCAGGATCAGCTTGATGGCCACCTCGCGCTCGGTGTTCTCGTTGATGGCCGCCCACACGACCCCCATCGCCCCGTTACCCAGAAGCCTGAGGAGACGATACTTGCCAGCGAGCCTGGTCACTGCTCCCTGTGTATCATGACCCAGCCCCCGGGCGCCAACCTCGCCCGCCATACCGCTCAACGCCCCAGCAAGCACCGGAACCCGTAGTACGAGTTCCAGTACGAAGGGGCAGAATTCAGCAGGATCGCAAACAGGCCAGCGCTGGCGCCTGCGTCCCAGTTGCCGCCGCGCAGCCCTGCCGCGGGCAGGCCCGGTTGCTTGCCGTTCGGCTGCGTACCGTACGCCGCGGAGGCGATGTTCCAGGTGCCAGCCTTGTAGCCCGCCGGCCAGGGCTGCTCGAGCCATTCGCCGCCGATGCCCGCCTGATTCTGCATCCCCCCGAGGGTCGCGTACCACTCGCTGGTCCACTCCCACAGGTTGCCGATCATGTCTTCGGCCCCCCACCTGCTGCTGCAGGCAAAGCCCCCACCGGTGTTGCGCGGGCTGTCGCTCTGGGTGGTGCACGTCCCCTTCGAGCCGTCGCTGGCGCCAGGGTCCTTGCTGGCGACGCCCATGCCGGCGGCGAGCCACTCCTCGCCGCCAGGTAGCCGCTTGCCCGAGGCTCGACAGAAGGCAGCCGCCTGGAACCACGTCATGTTCCGGCTCGGCTCAACGCCCTTCTTGCTCACGGCGAACAGGGGCGCATCGGACCACTCTCCGTTCTTCTCGACGCCGGGGAAACTGGCGCTGGTGTTGAGCCCATACTGCGTGCCAGAGCCGTCCTGGCCAGACCAGACCGAGGCCTCGTAGCGGTCGATCCAGAACGAAGAAGGCCCCTGACCCACCTTGACGATCTCGTCTGCCCCCTTGATGCACAGGGTGAAGGCGGTCTGGGTGCCATCGTGGATGTAGTCGACGGGGCAGGGCGCCTTTCCCGAGATGAGATCCTCGAGGTAGGTGAAGTTCTTGTCGAGGTTGGAGGCGCTCACAGGCTGGCCGGCGACCGGAGGGAAGGGGACCTTGGCCCAGACCAGGGTCATCGCCCCCAGCAAGGCAGCCAGAGGGATGCTTGTATAAAAAACAGCCTGCCTCAGGCGGCGCCCGGGTTCTCGAACAGCAGGGGACATCTGACCAGTAGACGCCCAAAACGAGGCCGGGGGAAGGCGTCTCCAGACCCGTTCGGGTGAGCACCAACGGCCTGGAGCAACACCTCTTGTTCTTGATATCTTGCCCCGCGCAAGGCCAGGGAGCAGAAAGGCCGTCCGTCTCTGCAGGCCCGGCTCAACCTGCCGACGCGTCCACATGAAACGCGAGCAGCGTGCGTCCCACCCGCACGCGATCCCCCGGACGAAGCACCTGGGCGCGCCGAGACGGATCGCCCTCGACGCGCGGAAGGGGGATGTCGTTGACCGACACCCCACAGGTCGAACCGTTGTCCACGACCCACCAGCCGCCGTCCTCGCGACGCTCGAACCAGCCAACCCCACGCGAGACGCTGTCATCATGGCGGAGGTCGATCTCGTTCCATTCAGCGCGTCCGAAGCGAAGACGAGCGCGGTCGAGGAGGTAAGCATCGCCGAGGTGGGAAGGCTTTGCCGACTCCAGCACGACGAGACGCGCGTGAGGGGGAGGGGTCAACGGGGCAGAGTCGTGGAGAACCCTGATCGGTGGCATGCGTCGCCAGCCTACCTTCCACGTTCGCTCGAAGGGTCGCGGAAAGGCCTTCTCGAAGAGACCAGGGCGAGGGGCCGACACAACGGGGAGGGGGTCGCGATTGGACCCGCCCTGCTGCCCCGGCGAAGGGGAGCGTCGCAGGCAGCGCAAGGGCGCCTGGATGCGCATCCCGGGGCGAGGGTGGCAGGTTTCGCGTGCATCAGGGGGGTAAAGAAGGCATCCAGCAGGAGAGCATGTCGTGGTGGTTCGAATTGTGAGCCAACGCCGGGGCGGGCTGCGTCTCCTCGGAGGAACCAGCGCGTAGTCCCGCGCTCCACCAAGGAATACCGATGACTTCTCGTTCCAGGATGTCCTCCCTCGTGCTTGCTGTGATCGCCTGCATCGCCGCAGTGGGCTGCGTCGAAGAGCTGGAGGCGGTGAAGGGCGCGCCGGGCGCCCCCACCGCGCAGATCACGCCCTCGGGAGGGGCGGGCGGGGGCGGTGCTCCGCCCGCATCTTCGGCCGGGGCCGGAGGGCTTGCCCCCGCGGGGACCGGAGGGACAGGGGCTGCGGGAGCAGAGGACGGGGCCGGAGGGACAGGGGCCGGGGTCGGGGGGACAGGGGCCGGGGTCGGGGGGACGGCGGCCGGGGCCGGCGAGGGCGGTTCCGCGGGGGGCACGACGGAGCCGGTATCTCCGCCGCCGACGGAGCTGACGGTGGTGGCGCAGGGGTTCGGGGGGCCGCTGGTGGTCGACGACACCTGGCTGTTCATCGGAGTGCCAAATGGCGTACCGGTGCGGGTCAACAAGGGGGGAGGCACGCCGGTACCCGTCGCGACGGGGCCGGACGCGACGGAGGCGGTGCTGCAGCTTGCGCTCGATAGCACGCACCTTTACTGGTTCAGCTTCGCGAATCTTGGCTATCGGGTCTGGAGGGCCCCGAAGGGAGGGGGCGCTGCGCAGCTTCTGACCAGCGGGTCGATCCCCAGTTTCGCCTATCCAGCGGCGCTCGAGGTGGACGACAGCCACGTCTACATCTCGCTGCCCGACCGTGGGAACGTCAACGATCTTCAGAACCGCACGGGAGAGATCCGTCGTATCCCGAAGGAAGGCGGCCCGTCCACGAAGCTCTTCGATGTGTACGCGAGCTTGATGGTGCAGGACGGGGGTGATCTGTACTGGAACGTGGATCGGCCCGACGGGGGCGGGGAGCTGTGGAAGGGGGCCAAGGACGGCTCCTCGGCGGCGGTGTTCCGGAACGAGCTCGGCCGGATCGAGGCGCTCGGAGCTCGTGGTGGTCGTCTGTACTGGTCCTTCCTGGATGCGGGCTGGTACTTCACGCGCTCCGTGGCCCCTGGCGCGTCGGAGGTCTCGCTCGCTCCGACGGAGAACAGGCCTGGCCCCTTCGCCATCGGCGAGGCGGGGGCCTACTGGCTCGCGGGGGGGGATAACCTCAGCGGCAGGGTCTGGCTGCAGGGGCTCGACGGCTCGCTGAAGCCCATCGCCACGGCCCCGGCCACCTCCAACCAGCAGCTGTTCGCGGGGGCCTTCGGCTCGCGCATCGCCATCGACGAAGGGTCCGTGTACTGGGCCTACGAGGGGGCTCAGGGCGGCGCGCCTCGGGTGTACAGGCTTGCGCGGTGAACGGAGCGAGCGTGCGTGTCCGACCTCCTCTCCAGCTGGTTCGTCCTGACCCCCAGCCCTCGGGGCCGGACGACGCTGCCCTCGTGAAGGCGCTCCAGTCTGGCCAGCAGGAGGCCTTGCTCGCGATCTGGGATCGGCACGCGACGCTTGTGCGCGGCCTCCTCCGTCGCTCGCTGGGCCCCTGGGGGGACGTCGAGGATCTGGTGCAGGAGGTCTTCCTCGCCTTCCACCGGAGCGCTCATGATCTGCGAGATCCCGCCATGTTGCGGGCTTACCTGGTGGGGATCACCACCCGCAAGGCCATCAGCGAGCTGCGGCGCCGGCGGGTGAGGAGTTTTTTGCGGATCACCGAGGATGGTGTGCTCCCGGAAGCGGAGGACCCTGGCGTCGTGGAGGACGACGGGCCCGAGGCCCTCCGGAGGCTTTACCAGCTCCTCGAAGGGTGTTCGGCTGCGGACCGGATGGCCTTCGTCCTTCGCCACGTGGAGGGGCTGCAGCTCGAGGAGGTCGCCAGGGCGCTCGGCGTCTCCGTCGCCACCGCGAAGCGACAGTTGGGGCGCGTGCATGCGCGGGTGGTGGCCCTGGCCAGGAGGGATCCGGTGCTCTCAGGATACGTTACGACGGAGGAAGGGATCTCGTGATGAACGAACCACCCGCGACAGAGCGCCTGAACGAGGCGCTGCTCGATACGGTGCGGCGCGCCGGGGATGGCACCCTGCCCCCCGCGCGGGAGCGAATCGCGCGAGAGCGGCTGGCGCTTGCGCTGACCCGCCCTGCCGCGCCGACGCCGTTCCGCCTCGCCCTGGTCGCCTTCGCGGCCCTGGCGCTCCTCGTCCCGCTCCTCCGCTCCCGGCAGCTCACCTACGAGATCCGGGACGCCAGCGTGGCGCCGGAGAAAGGCTACGTACGCCCCGCCTCCTCGGCCCCCGCCACCATCGACTTCTCCGATGGAACCTCGGTGCGCGTGCTGGCTGACTCCACCGTACGAATTGCCCAGGCGGATCTCTTCGGAGCCGCGCTGGTGCAGGAGGGGGGGAGCGCGCTGTACTCCGTCCGGCGACGCGCTGCCTCCTCCTGGCGCGTGGCGGCGGGTCCTTACGTGATCAAGGTGACAGGGACGCGCTTCCTCGTCCGCTGGACCCCGGCCTCCCGCGAGTTCTCCACCGACTTGCTGGAGGGAACGGTCGTGATCGAAGGCCCCGGGGCTCCTGGCGGGGTCCAGCTCTTCGCGGGGCAACGCCTCCGGGCAAATCCTTCCGGGCAGATCACCATCGAGCCCCTTTCAACCCCGCCCGACACCAGGCCTCCGCTCGCCTCCGCTGCGCCATCCCTTTCCGTGGCCCCTTCAATCCCGGCGGAACCCGCGGCCTCATCACCCCAGGCGCCAGCGCCCCCGCCGGCCCACTCGGGAACACCGCGGGCAGCGAGCCCGGAGCCCCGGCCCGTGGGGCGCGCGCCGGGCCAGGAGCTCGGCGCCCTGCTGGACGGCATCGAACTGGAGGGGGCGGAAGCCTTCGCGGCCCGCTCTTCCGCAGCGGTCGTCATGGAGGCCGCAGATGCGGCGCGGCTGGGGCGGCGGGCGGCGCTTGCCCGCTCGCTGTTCGCCGCGCTGCGCTCGCGACACCCAGGCTCCCGGGAGGCCGCCGTCGCGGCCTTCCTCCTGGGTCGAGAGCTGGACGAGCGCTCTCCCGGTCAGGCCATCGCCCTCTACCGCGCCTACCTCGCGGAGACCGGCGGTGGCCCCTTCGCCCAGGAGGCGCGAGGGCGGCTCCTCGCCGCGGTGGCTCGCGCCTCGGGCCCCGAGGCTGCGCGCCCTCTGGCCGAGGAATACCTCGCCCGGCACCCATCAGGGGCGCATGCCCCGCTGGCTCGCGCGCTCCTCGGAGCGCATGGCGAGTGACTCCCCTCGCCGCGGTCCGGCTTCGCTGGCGCTGGCCACCCTTGCCGCCGGGGGTCTGGCGCTTCTCTCGAGCGGGGTCCGGGCGCAGGAGCCGGGGGTCTGGGTGGAGCGCAAGAGCGACTCCGCTCTCGCCCGGGAGGTGGAGCGGCGTCTGCTGCAGGAGCTCGAGCTGGCCGGATTCCCCCGGCCCTCTTCCCCGAGCCTGACAGCGCCGCGATTCGTCGTCGATTCCCGGGGCGGCACGGTACGGATCCAGGCCCTGTTGCCCTCCGGGGTCGCCCTGCTGACGGCCCCGGAGCTCTCTCCTCGCGAGATCCCCGGCGTGCTGGCGATCCGCGCGGTCGAGCGCCTCCAGGCCGCCTTGCTACCGCTCCCTGCCGGCGCGCCTCCTGCATCCGGAGCTGCTTCGAGCAAGGAGGCTCCCCCCCTGCCAGCCCCCTCCGCCTCGGCCGCGATCCCTGCGGCTCCGGGCTCCGGGACGGCGACCCCGGCGGCCTCGAGCCCGGCGGTCGCCCCCTCGGGGACCGCGGCGCCGGGGGCTGCAGCCCAGCCTCCGGGGGCTGCGCTTGCGGGTCATTTTGCCGGTCCGTATGGGTACCTCGGAGGGGTCATCGTGGAGAGCGGAGGGATGACGCCGACAACGCAGCTGGGGCTGGGGGTGGAGACCCAGCGCGGGGTCCTGCTGGAGCTCCAGGTGCAGGGGCCTGCGGTGACCACGGTGAGGGGTGCGGCCGGCAGCGCCAGAATCCGGAGCACGGCGGTCGCGGTGGGGGCGGGGTCCTCGTGGCAGACGGGGAGGCGCGCCGAGGCAGCGCTGTTGCTGCAAGGAGGCCTGCGGCGCTACCGCATCGAGGGGCAGGGAGCCCCCGGATTCATCGGAGATCACCTGGAGCGCACCGCGCTCGCGCTGGGCGCTGACGCGCGGCTAACCTTCCGGTTTGCCTCGTGGGTGGGCCTGGTGGGCGGCCTCGGAGCGCGCCTATCGTTGCCGGCGATCCGGGTCCAGGTGGGGGGGGACAACCTCGCAGAGCAGGGGCGCCTCGATCTCCAGGCGGGGCTCGCGGTGGTGGTATTTCCCGGGGTCTGGTGAGCGAAGAATGCTGTTATTTGCTCGACCGCTGCAAGCCCACGACGCAGGTGGGCTCAGAGGCTGCCGATGTCCACGGACGGGTCCGCAGGGGGGACCGGGGGTTGCTCGACCGGGGGCAGCAGCGCCAGCGGCAGGATCTCCTCCATCCGCGACAGCAGGTGCACCCGCAGCTGATCCCGGATCTCCTTGGGCACATCGTCGAGATCGCGCTCGTTGTCCCGGGGCATCAGCACCTCCTTCATGCCGGCGCGGTGGGCAGCCAGCAGCTTCTCCTTGATGCCCCCCACCGCCAGCACCTTCCCCCGCAGGGAGATCTCGCCGGTCATGGCGATATCCGAGCGCACCGGGGCCCCCAGCAGCAGCGAGGCGATGGCGGTGAACATCGTGACCCCCGCCGAGGGGCCGTCCTTCGGGACCGCGTTGCGGGGCAGGTGCAGGTGCAGGTCGATGGTCTTGAGCCACTCGGGGTTGAGCATCAGCCGATCGGCCTTCGAGCGCACGAAGGACACCGCGGTGGTGGCCGACTCCTGCATCACGTTGCGCATGTTCCCGGTCAGGATCACGTCGCCGCGCCCGGGCATCTTGGTGCACTCCACGAACAGGATGTCGCCGCCCGCAGGCGTGACCGACAGGCCCGCCACCACCCCCGGCTGCGGCAGCCGCTCCGCGCTCTCGGGGCGGTGCATGTGGGGCCCCAGCACCCGCTCGCAGTGGGCCAGGTCGACCCGGTCATGCAGGTCTTCCCCCTCCGCCAGGCGCACCGAGGCCTGCCGGCAGATGGCCGCGATCTGGCGCTCCAGCGACCGGACCCCCGCCTCCCTCGTGTAGAGATCGATCAGCGCGTGGATCCCCTCGTCCAGGAACTCGAGGCGCTCGTCCGTCAGGCCGTGCTGCTCCAGCTGCTTCGGCACCAGGAACTCCCGCGCTATATGGAACTTCTCTGCACGGGTGTAGCCGGGCACCTCGATGACCTCCATGCGGTCAAAGAGCGCCGAGGGGATGGTGCCGCGGTCGTTGGCGGTGGCCAGGAACATGATCTGCGACAGGTCGAAGGGCAGATCGAGGTAGTGATCCTGGAACGAGGTGTTCTGCTCGGGGTCGAGGGCCTCGAGGAGGGCGGCGGCGGGGTCGCCACGCATGTCAGCGCCCAGCTTGTCGATCTCGTCGAGGACAAAGACCGGGTTGCGGACGCCAACCCGCTTGAGCCCCTGGAGGATACGCCCCGGGAGGGCGCCGACGTAAGTGCGGCGGTGGCCCCGGACCTCGGCCTCGTCGCGCACGCCGCCGAGGGCGATGCGACCGTAGCGGCGGCCCACGGCCCGGGCGATGCTGCGGCCGAGGCTGGTCTTGCCGACGCCGGGGGGCCCGATAAAGAGCAGGATGGGGCCCTTTTTATCGGGTCGAAGCTGGCGGATGGCGACGTACTCGAGGATGCGCTTCTTGACCTTCTCGAGGCCGTAGTGATCCTCGTCGAGGCAGCGACGGACCTCGGCGACGTCAAAACGATCCTTGGAGGTCTTGCTCCAGGGGAGGTCGGCGATCCACTCGAGGTAAGTGCGGGTCACGTTGTACTCGGCGCCCTGCTGCTGCATGAACATGAGACGCGAGATCTGCTTCTTGGCGACCTTCTCGATCTCGGGGGGCAGGTTGGCGAGGCGGAGGCGCTCGCGGAGCTCGTCGATCTCGTCGTCGCTGGTCTCGCCGAGCTCGGCGCGGATGGCCTTCATCTGCTGGCTGAGGATGTACTCGCGCTCGCTCTTGGACATCTCCTGCTGGGTCATCGAGGAGATCTCCTTCTTGACGCGGAGCACCTCGAGCTGACGCCCGACCATCTCGAGGACAAGGCGGACCCGGGCCTTGACCTCGAAGCACTCGAGGACCTGCTGCTTGTCGGCGACCTGGGCCTGCTCGTGGGAGAGGTTGGAGGCGATGAGGTCGGCGAGGGCGCCGGGCTCGCGGACGTTGTCGAGGATGCCGCTGGTCTCCTTGGGGAGGTTGGGCATCAGGCTCATGACCTGGCGGGTCTGCTCGCGGAGGGTGCCGCCGAGGGCGTCGAGCTCGACATCACGAGCGAGGGGCTCGGGGATGCGGGTGATGTCGGCGCGCAGGTAGGGTTCGAGGCCCCCCTGGCGGCTCACCCGGAAGCGCCCCAGCCCGCTGAGCACGACGCTGTAGTTCGAGGCGCCGAGGCGGATGACCTTGACCACCCGGGCCAGGGTGCCAACCTCGTACAGATCCTGGAAGGTGGGCTCTTCCACGTCAGAAGAGCGCTGAGCCAGGACGCCGACGAGGGCGCGCTCCTTGCCGAGCAGATCCTCGACCAGCCGCACGCTGCGCAGGCGGCCCACGTTGATCGGAACCACGGACATCGGGAACAGCACGGCGTTGCGGAGGGCCAGGATCGGAACGCGCTCGACGGAGGCGCCCGGGGGAGGCGGAGGTCCAAGCATGGGGCCACGGTAGCGCGCTTCAGCGCATAACTCACGCGCCGATGACGGCCCGGGCCCGGGCAATCGCCGCCAGCGCCGCGGAACGCCGCCGCCGGAGCTCGTCCTCCCCCGGGGGCTCCGCGTCGACCTCCTCCCCCCGGTCCTGCGCGCTCCGGAGCCGATCCAGCTCGTCGAGCCAGGGCAGCACGGCGAACGGGAGCGCCACCGCCAGCGCCGCCCCCGGGGCCCCCCAGGGCGCCGGCAGCGCCACCAGGGCCAGCAGCGCCAGCAAGAGCGCCCAGGTCGGAAACGCCAGCAAGCCGAGGCCCAGCTTGTAGGTCGAGACCACATCCACCTCGCCCCGGGCCAGCCGCGGCGCCAGCTTGGGCACCTGGTACGGGGCCCAGTAGAGCGCCGCTCCCAGCAGCGCCAGCGGCAGGAGCGCGATCAGCACGAGCCGGCGCAGCGCCCGTGCCCCCGGGTCCCCCTCCCCCGCCAGCAGCTGGGCCTCGCTCAGCCCCGCCGCCGCCAGCCCCTCGTCGTAGCGCCGCACCGCGCGCCCCACCTCGTCCACCAGCTCGCCCTGCCGCTCCTCCAGCGCCCGCCGCGCCTCCTTGACGCGGAGCCCGATGCTGTTCCACCCCTGCAGCGACCGGTCGCCGGCGTCCTGCGCCAGCAGCTCGGCGACCCGGGAAATCAGCGCTCTTTCCTCCCACGTGGCGCCCTCCACCACCAGCCCCGTGAGGTCCTGCCGCAGCGTCTCGGTGATGGACTCCACAAGATCCCCGCCCTGCGCCGCCAGGGCATCCACCGAGCGCACCGGGCCAAAGATCACCAGCGCCCGGGAGCGAAACACCTCCCGCTCGTCAAACTCCAGCCCCACGGCCTGGAACGTCAGCCCCTCCACCCCCCGCTCTCGCGCCCCCACCAGCATGCGCCCCGCGCCGGTCTTGAGCCGCACCACATGGGGCTCGTTGTGGCTGATCCCCTCCGGGAAAATCAGCACGTTCGCCCCGGTCCTCAGGTGCCTCGCCACCGCCTCGAACAGCGCGTCGTTCGACCCCTCGGCCTTCCCCGGTTCGTCCTGACGACGCACCACCGGCACCGCCTCCGCCGCCCTCAGCAGCGGGTACAACCCCGGCACCTTCCACAGCGGCGCCTTCGCCAGCGGCGCGATGCGGCACCAGGTCGCGGTCATCACCAGCATCGGATCGATGATCCCGTTCACATGGTTCGCCCCGAAGAGCCGGCGCTCCACCGTCGCATCGGGCGCCCCCACCACCTCGACCTTCCGGAAATACAGCCGCACCACCTGCCGGAACAGGAACAACAAGACCCACCGCAGCGCTCGCCACATCAAGATCTGAACAGTCTAGGCAACCGTCCAGCAGGACCCCAGGTAAAACCAACCCAAGATCGTTCCCCTGGGCGCCCTCGTTGGGTACATCTGGTGCAACCATCCCCAGCAGGAGCCCCTGTTGACCTCTCGCCTCCCTCCCTTCCTTCTCCTGTCGCTGGCCACCAGCCTGCTCGGGTCGAGCCACCCCGCCCTGGCCCAGCAACCTCCGCCCCCGCCGCCCCCGGCGCCCTCTCCTGCGGTCCCTCCAGCGGCTCCCCCGACGACCGGCGCCCCGGCCCCCGCCGCCCCCCCCGCTCCTCCGGCGCCCCCCGCGGGTCCCCCGGCGCTCCCCCCGGCTCCTCCTCCGACAGCGCCCGCTGCACCCCCCGCGATCGCACCGGCCCCCACCACGGCGCCAGCGCCGGCGCCGGCACCACCTCCGCCCCCCCAGGCCAGGACCCAGCCGCCGCCTTCCCCGCCGCCCTCGTACCCCACGCCGCCCTACCCTGCGTACCCTCCGCCTCCCACGCCGCACGCGCTGCCAGCGCCGCCCCCCCCGGGCAAGCACCATCATGGCGGGTTTTACCTGCAAATCTCCCCCGGGATGCTCTTTCAATATGGCGGCATCAGCCTCCCCGGTGTGGTCGACGCCTCGGTCCGCGGAACCGGGCTCTCCTACGATTTCACCATCGGCGGCACCATCGCCGAGGGCCTTGTGCTGGCCTTCGGCTTCAGCGACCACAGCATGAAGGTCGACCTCACCAACGACACCCGGAAGGCCAGCAAGCACACCCTGCGGCATGCCTACGAAGTCCCCTCGCTGCGCGTGGTCTACCACCCGAACGCGAGAAAAGGTCTTTATTTCCAGGGCGGAGTAGGCGCCGTCACCTCCCGATTCCGGGGGCTGGTGGTGGACCGGGTCCCCTCCGACAACGGCTTCCAGAGCTACGCGATCGAGGATCTCTCGGGGACTCATTTCCTGCTGGGGGTCGGCTACGAGGCCTTCGTCAGCGACGAGTGGTCCATCGGAGGGCTGCTGCGCGCCGACCTCTCGCGGATCTCTCACGACAAGGAGCCAGACGTGACTGGCACCCTCTTTGCACCGAGTATCCGGCTGACCTTCACGTACCATTGAGACGAGGAATCCATGCGACTGTCTGCGCTTCTTGCCGCTGCTTCCCTGCTGCTTGCGTCCCCGTTGCTGGTGCCCTCGACCGCGGAAGCCTGTGGGGGCGTCTTCTGCGATATCCCGCCGCCGGATCAGCCACCGATGCCGGTCGATCAGTCGGGCGAGAACGTGCTCTTCGTGGTCAAGGACAACCGGGTCGAGGCCCACGTGAACATCCAGTACGTGGGCAACCCGGCGCGCTTCGCCTGGGTGGTCCCGATGCCCAAGAAGCCCACGATCACCGCGGGCTCCCAGCGTCTCTTTGATAACCTGCTCCAGGCCACGGTCCCCACCTTCGACGTGGACAGCCGGGGCGCGACCAACTGCCGCAGCCAGTCCTTCGACAATGACTCGGTGGGCTGCGGGAGCTCGACCTCCGACGAGGCATCTGCCTCCCCAGATTTCGCCCCAACTCGCGATGGTTTGCCGGGGCAAGGCGGCGCTTCGAGCGGGCCCAACGTGATCGCGCGGGCCTCGGTCGGGTCCTACGAGACGGTGACCCTGGACGGGGGCACCGCCGAGGAGCTCGCGGCCTGGCTCAAGAACAACAACTACTTGATGCCCGACACCACGACGGCCTTCCTCAAGGATTACCTGGAGCAGAAGTACGTCTTTGTCGCGGTGAAGCTCACCGCAGGGGCCGATCTGAACGAGATCCACCCGCTGGTCTTCACCTACGAGGGCGACCAGCCCTGCGTGCCGCTGAAGCTGACCGCGGTGGCGGCGCTGCAGAACATGGGGGTCCGCACCTTCTTCCTCGGGAAGGATCGCTTTGCCCCGAAGAACTACAAGCACGTCGTCGTCAACGACCTGCTCTTCGACTGGACCGCGGCCTCCGGCGGGGTCTCCAACAACTTCTTCCCCAACCCAGGCACAACCTCCTCCCCCACGCGCCAGATCAACTACAACGAGATCATCACCAAGGCGGTCGACAGCCCCCTGGCCAACGGCCGGGCCTTCGTCACCGAGTACGCCGGCACCTCGGGCGTCGTCGCGCGAGGGATCGCCGACTTTCGCTGGTCCTCCAAGCCCTTCCGCACCGCCAACCCGACCGCCGCCATCCAGCTCCTCAAGGAACAAGAGCTCCTGGATTGCGACAGCATCAGCGCCTGCACCTCCCCCAGCCCGCTGCTCTTCCCCCTCCTCGCCCAGCTCTTGCCGCCGCCGCCTGGCAAGACACAGAGCCAGTATTACAGCGATCCAGAGGGCTCCTCCGGGTACATCCCGGCCGGGTGGAGCGGCGACTTCTTCGCCAACGAGCTCGACGAGCGCATCATCCTGCCCGCCCGCCACGCCGACAAGATCCTCGCGGAGAACCAGTTCCTCACCCGCATGTTCACCACCATCTCTCCGAACGAGATGACCGAGGACCCGGAGTTCGTCCGTACCAAGAACGAGGGCGTCAGCCAGAATCGCTCTGCCATCCTCCAGCGCCAGTGCGACAACACCCAGACCATGATCGTCGGCGCCAACGAGGTCCACCTCGCCAACGACGCGAGCCAGTGGCCCGCGCTCCCCGCCGCCATGCCCGCCGCCCTCCGCGTCGAGGAATTCAACGACCAGGGCGAGCGCATCGAGCTCCGCGATAACAGCGCCGAGATCCAGGCCCAGCTCGCCGCCTTCAACGGGGCCCGAAACTGGCCTCCCCCCGCCGAGTTCGCCGTCGACGACGAGAGCAACTGCACCGTCGGCTTCGGCCCCGTCCGCAACCGCACCACCGCCGCTGGCCTCGTCGCCCTCGCCGGTGTCGCCCTCGCCCTGCGCCGCCGCCGTCGTCCCGCCGGATGATCCCCTGGACCATCGCCACCCTCGTCGCCCTCGTCCTCCTCGCCTTCGCCCGCGGCGCCTACGAGCTGCGCCGCAGCGTCGCCCAGGTCCAGGCGAGCCTCCTCTCCCTCCAGCTGGATCGTATAGAAGATCTCTACAAGGAAGGGCTGGAGCGCCTCCGCGAGCGGCTCCGCGTCGAGCTGCCTGACGAGCTGGAGGCCGCCGCCGCCCAGCTCGATCAGCTCACGCGCTCGCCCCGCATCAAGGAGGCCTTCGCCACCCCCGAGCTTTACTGGCGCTTCGTGCTGCCGCTGGGCGCCCTGGTGGGCGAGCTGATCCGGCGCCACGGCAAGGCCCGCTGGGAGCAAGATCCGCAAGGGGGGCTGGTGCTGCGTGTGGCCCTCCCCGATGGCCGCGAGCTCACCTCCCGCCCCTTCGATCGCGTGCTGCGCCACCGGCTCTCGGGCCGCCCCGGGGAGCTGAAAGCGTACATCCTGTTCGCGGCCCGCGACTCGGCAGACACGTGAGAGAGGCCGGAGGCCGGAGACCGCAGGGCAGAGCGGCCTGCAGCCGCCCGCCTTCTAGTTTTTCTTGATACGGATGGGGCGCCCGTTGGTGGGGGTTGCAGGGGCACCGCCGGCGCCGGTGGTCGTGGGGGCCGGCGCGGCGCCACCGCTGCCGTTGGGGCGGATCGTGATCGGAGGCGCACCGCCAGCGCCGGTGGCCGTCGAGGTGGCGGTCGTGGTGGGCGCGGCGGTCGTGGTGGGGCGAGGGGCCGCCGTCGCCGTGGAGGGCGGCGGGGCCTGCACCGTGGACGGCGGCGGGGCGGTCATCGTGGGGGCCGCCGTGAAGGGGATCCCGGAAGGGATCGGCATACCGCTGGGCAGCACCCCGGGGACGTTCACCACCGTGCCGATCTCCTGGGGCGGCTGCGGAGGAGGCTCCTCGCTGGTGCTCTTGTCGCGGGTGGCCATGTAGATGCCACCGCCAGCGCCCCCGAGCAGCACCAGGCCGCCGACCAGGCCGAGGGCCAGCAGCAGGCCCCCGTTGGAGTTCTTCCGGGGCGAGGGCGGAGGGCTGTACCCGTAGGGCCCCTGGGGCGGCGGCGCCTGCGGAGAGCCCGGGTACTGGTTGGGCGGAGGAGGCATGCCCACGGCCGGCGGGAAGCCGCCCGGAGCGCCGAACCCCTGCGGAGGACCGGCAGGCGGCCCCCAGTTGCCCGGTGGGGCGCCGCCAGGGGGTCCGTATCCACCCCCAGGCGGGGCGCCAGGAGGGGAATACATGGGCATATCCGTCACGGTGGCCTGGGGCGGCGGGTCGCCGGGCTGGGTGCCGCCGTGGCCCCCGCCGTTCCATGGTGCACCGCCGCCAGGCCCCCCGGGTGGATAATTCATCGACAGGACTCCTTCAGAAAGGTCAACGGCTTCAGTGTACGTGACAACGGCGGCGCTGCTGCCCGAAATAGCGCAGCGCCCCGGAATCGGCGGCGCCGGGGGAGCCACCCCCCGGAGCGGGCGCTAGGATGGGGACCGTGAGCGAAGGAATGTACCGGGTTGCGCCGGAGCCCCAGACCCCCCAGCGGCTCGAGTTCTCCCCGATGCTGCCCCGGGCCAGCGGCGTGCTGCGGGGCGCGGCGACGGCGGCGGGCCTGCTGGCGGTGCTGGTGGCGATGGCGACGTTCCGCTTCACCGCGGCCTGGATGATGACCTTGCCCCTGCTGCTGGCGGTGCTCTACGCCAGCCACGGCGAGCGCTACCAGATCGAGGTGGCCGAGGACGAGGTCGTGCTCCGGCGGCTGCTCTGGCCCCTCCCCTCCCGCGAGCTGCGGCTGCGGCGCGACGAGCTCAAGGCCGTGCTGCTCGAGGAGTACGACGGCGAGGCCCGGCTGCTCTTCGAGACCGAGACGGGGCACCGGCACCCGCTCACCGAGGCTTTTTACCGCGACCTCGCCGCCATGCACGCCCTGCGCGAAGAGGCCGAGGGGCTCCTCTTCCCCGAGCGCAAGCTACTGACCGAGGGCAGCGCGGACGCTGGCCTCCAGGATGGCCAGTAGCTCGTCCAGATCGTCCAGCGGGATGTTCAGCGGCGGTGTCGTGTAGACCACGTTGCCCAGGGGCCTCAGGTAGGCCCCTCGCTCCAGCGCCTCCTCGTACACGCGCCAGCCCGCCTGCGCCAGGTAGCCCCCGTCCTGCGTCAGCTCGATCGCATCCAGCTCCTCGTGGGGGCCGCAGCCCGGCGCCGGCAGCCCGGTCCGCGGCGCCAGATCCAGCGCGCCGATCATCCCCAGCGAGCGCGCCCGTACCACCCCCGGCACCCCCGCCAGCCTCTCGAAGGTCTGCCGGATCCGCTGCGCCCGCGCCTCCACCCCCTCCAGCACCCGCTCCTGCTCGAAGACCCGCAGCACCGCCCTCGCCACCGCCGCCCCCAGCGGGTTCCCGCAGAACGAATGCCCGTACAGAAACGCCCGGTGCCGGCCCCCGAAGAACCCCTCGAACACCCCCTCCCTCGCCACCACCGCCCCCATCGGCAACACCCCCCCGGTGAACCCCTTGGCCACGCAGAGCAGGTCGGGAGTGACCCCCGCGTGGTTGCATGCGAAAAAGCGGCCTGTGCGCCCGTATCCGGTGAACACCTCGTCCGCCACCAGGAGCACCCGGTGGGCGTCGCAGAGCGCCCGGGCCCGGGCCAGGAAGGAGGCGGGGTAGAAGCGCATGCCGCTGGCCCCCTGCACCAGGGGCTCGAGCACCAGCGCCGCCAGCTCGTCGCTCCCCTGCTCCAGGGCCCGCGCGAGGGCCTCGAAGGCCTGCTCGTAGGAGCCCTCGTCCGCCGGCGCCGGCACCCGCACGCAGTCAAAGAGCAGCCCCGAGAAGGGGCGGCGGAAGACCTCGACATCGCCCAGGCTGGTCGCCCCCACGGTCTCCCCGTGGAAGGCCCCCTCCAGGGCCAGAAATCGCCGCTTTCTTGGGGCCCCCTGCTGGTGCCAGTACTGGGCGCACATCTTCACCGCCGCCTCCACCGCCGTCGACCCGTCGTCCACGAAGAACACGCGGCGCAGATCCCCGGGGCACCGCGCCACCAGCTCCTCCGCCAGCAGCGCCGCGGCCTCGTGCGTCACCCCCGCCAGGCTCACGTGGCACAGCCGCTCCGACTGGCTCCGCACCGCCTCCACCAGCGCCGGGTGGTTGTGCCCCAGCGCCGCCACCCACCACGACGCGTTCCCGTCCAGGAACGAGCGCCCGTCCACGTCCCACAGCCTCGCCCCCCGCGCTCGCTCGATCACCAGCGGCCTCGCCCCCCGGATGTACTCATCCATGGGTGTATAGGGGTGCCATACATGAGCCCGGTCCGCCTCCAGGATTCGCTCCCGCATCGCGCCGGTCCTAGCACGCCTCGCCGCGGACGCGGTCGCTGAGGTCGCGCCCTGCGCCCCGTCTCCGGCGGCTCCCCATGGCCTTGATGACCTCTCCCCGCGCCCGGATCGCCGGCCTGCTGGGGTCGCTGCTGCTCGCCTGCGGCCCCGCCCTGGCCCCCACCGCGGCCCCGGAGCCCTCGCCCTCCTCCGCGTCTGCGTCCTCGCCCTCCGCCCCGGCGCCGCCTCCGTTGGCCTCTCCCGGCGCCAGCGCAGCGACCAGCGCCACCGCGGCCGGAGCACCGACGACCCCCGCCGCGCCTCCCCCCCGGGATGCGACGGTCCGCTGGGCGCGCAACGTGGTCGATCACACCACCCTCTACCGCCTGGCTCCGGCCCCCGGGGGAGGCCTGTTCGTGCTGGGCCAGAGCGACTCCTTCCTGGGGGCCCGGGATGACCTCTTCCTCACCAGGCTCGACGCCGAAGGCGCCGCGGTCTGGCAGCACCTCGGCGTGGGCCGGATGGTGCGCTCGATCCGCGCCAGTAGGGAAGATCTCTACATGCTGACGGAGTTCTCCGGGAGGGTCCGCTTTGCGGGGATGGCGCTAGCGGGGGGCGGCGATACGAGCCTGCTGGTGGCGCGCCTGGCAGCGAAGGGGGAGGTGGCGTGGGGCAAGGTCTTTGACACACCGGATTTCGACCGGGCGGCGGCCCTGGCGCCGATGGCGGACGGCGGCGTGGCGCTGGCGCACGGGGCCTTCCGGGAGCCCCGGAAGGGGGCGACCTTCCGGGTGGCGGGGGGGCAAGACACGCTGATCTCCCGGTGGGGCCCCGGGGGAGAGCTCGCGTGGACCCGATCGCTGGAGTGGCCAGGCTACGACAGCGCGGCGGGGCTGGTGGTTCATCCGGACGGGATCCTGGCGGCGGGGACCCGCTGGAAGAGCGCAGAGACCGACATGCCAGGGCTGAAGGACCGGCCGTGCCAGGGCTGGGTGGCGCGCCTGTCGCCGGAGGGTGCGATCGGGTGGGTCAAGCCGCTGGGGGAGCCGGAGCGTCACACGGAGGTCCTCGCGGTGGCGGAGGCACCCGGGGGCTCGCTGCTGGTGGCAGGCACCTTCGCGGGCCGGACCACACTGGGCGAGGTGGCGCTGGATCCGGCCCTGGGCAAGGGGTTCGTGGCGCGGATCGACGGGGAAGGGACGGTCCGCTGGGCCCGGGTGATCGCGGCGCCGACTTGCCTGGCCGGGAGCACCGAGGGGCCCGCGTACGTGGGGGCAGGCCGCGAGGTGCTGCGGGTGAGCGAGGACGGCGAGATCGCCCGTGTCTTCGTCGAGCCGACCCCGGAGGCCCGCATCGACGACTGCACGCTGGCAGGCCCGGAGCGGCTCTACGTGAGCGGCCTGACAAAGCCCGGAGGCAGCCTCGGAGGCAAGCCCATCGGCCCCCCGATGACCAACCGCTCCCCCGCCTGGATGAGCACCTACGAGGTGGCCTTCGCGGCGCGCCTCGACCTCTGATACCACCAACGGGTCAGGATGGCCGTCCCTCCCCTGCAGCCGCAGCCGTCCCTCCCCTGCAGCCGCAGCCGTCCCTCCCCTGCAGCCGCAGCCGTCCCTCCCCTGCAGCCGCAGCCGTC
>JALOQB010000320.1 GCA_025453595.1 Polyangiaceae bacterium | reverse complement strand
AGAGCCGGATGCAGACGCCGTCGCTCTCGAAGCAGCCCCATGGGTCCTGAGGTTCACCGCAGAAGATGGTCGAGCCGGCGGTGCAGGCCCCTGCGAAGCAGGATTCTCCCTCGGTGCAGAAGTTCCCGTCGTCGCAGGGAGCGTTGTTGTTGGTACGGACACAGGCGCCGTTGCTGCACACGTCATCGGTGCAGGGGTTCCCGTCCTCGCACTGGCTGTTGCTGGTGCAGTTCTGGCAACCGCTGATCGGAGCCCCGTTGCACACCCCGGAGGCACAGGTGTCGCTCTGGGTGCAGCTGTTCCCGTCGTCGCAGGGGGCGCTGTTGGGAGGGTTCGAGCAGACACCGCCCTCGCAGACATCGCTGGTGCAGGGGTTGCTGTCGCTGCACTCGTTGCTGTTCGAGCAGGTCTTGCAGCCGCTGATGGGAGAACCCGAGCAAGAGACGCCGCTGCACTGATCGTTGGAGGTGCAAGCGTTGTTGTCGTTGCAAGGGGCCCCGTTGCCCTTGAGCGGGTAGGAGCATTCTCCGCTGGAGCTGTTGCACTGACCGGCGGCCTGGTGGCAGGGGCCGGGGGGGGAGTTGCAGGGCTTGAGGGGGCCGACGCACTGGCCGTCTGTGGAGCAGGTTTCACCCTGGGTGCAGGCGTTGCTGTCGTTGCAGGCGGTGCCCGCGGGGAGGGGGGAGTGAGCGCATGTGCCGGCGTTGCAGGAGTCCGAGGTGCAGGGGTTGTTGTCGTTGCACTCGGCGTCGCTTGCGCACGGCTTGCAGCCGTTGATGGGGGTGTAGACCGGGTTGCCTGTGGCCGGGTTGCAGGAGTCGCTGGTGCAGGGGTTCCCGTCGTTGACGAGCTTGTTGACCCCGACGCAGGCGCCCTGGGCGCACTCATCGTTCTCGGTGCAGAGGTTGCCGTCGTTGCAGGGGGCGCCGGACGCTGGACTGGAGAATACCTCGCCGGTGTTGAAGTCGCAGGTCTCGTGGGTGCAGGGGTCGCCGTCGTCGATGTTCTTGGGGGATCCTGCGCACTTGCCCTCGCTGTTGCACTGATCGTTGGAGGTGCAAGCATTGTTGTCGTTGCAAGGGGTCCCGAAGGCCGCGAAGCCGATGGCGCACTTGCCCGCGATGCACTGCTCGTTGGTGCACGGGTTGCTGTCGCCGCACTCGGCGTCGGTGGTGCACTCGTCGCAACCGCTCTGCTTGACGTGGGAGACGTTGCCGGTCGCCTTGTCGCAGCTGTCGGTGGTGCAAGGGTCGCCGTCGTCGATGTTCATGGCGACGCCGACGCAGGTGCCAGCGTTGCCGCAGGTATCGTTGGAGGTGCACGCATCTCCGTCGTTGCAGGATTGCCCCGGGAGCGGCGTGTACTTGGGCTTGCCTGTGGCGATGTCGCACTCGTCCTTGGTGCAGGGGTTCCCGTCCGGTGGGGTGGCGAGGGTCCCGATGCATTTGCCGGTCGCGGAGCAGGTTTCACCCTGGGTGCAAGCGTTGTTATCGTCGCAGGGAGCCCCGGCCGGGACATCCTGGTAGCTGCACTTGCCGGCGTTGCAGGAGTCCGAGGTGCAGGGGTTGTTGTCGTTGCACTCGGCGTCGCCTGCGCACGGCTTGCAATCGCTCTGGCCCTTGTAGAAGACGGTGCCGGTGATCGAGTCGCAGATGTCCTCGGTGCATGGCTCGTCGTCGCTGATATCCCGGGGGAGGCCCTTGCAGGTGTCCTGCTCGGTGCAGGCATCGCCGGTGGTGCAGGCGTCCTTGTCGTCGCAGGGTTTGCCCGGCTGAGGCGCGTGGATCAGCGCCCCGGTGGCGGGGTCGCACGAGTCGGCGGTGCAGAGGTTGCCGTCGTCGACCGGGAGCGGCGTACCGGTGCACTTGCCGGTGGTGTCGCACCGGTCCCCCGAGGTGCAGGCGTTGCTGTCGTCGCAGAGGGTGCCGGTGGGCTTCTTGTCGAGCTTGCACCTGCCGCCGACGCAGGCGGTGGTGGTGCAGCCGTCGCCCTGACCGCAGTCGGCATCCCCGGTACAGGCGCACCCCTCGATGCCCTGGTGGGAGACCGCCCCGGTCGCCGGGTCGCAGAGGTCGTTGGTGCAGACCTTCCCGTCGTCGATGATGAGGTCGGGCGCGTCCGCGCAAACCCCGTTGCCGTCGCAGACCTCGTTGCCGTTGCAGAGGTTCTGGTCGCTGCAGGACGTGCCCTTGGGCAGGCTGGCGCGGAGGCAGAACCCCTGGGTGCAGGACTCGGCGGTGCAGGGGTTGAGATCTTCGCAGTCGGCGCTGCTGGAGCAAGGGGTGGGGGGCAAGGCGCCGCCAGAGCCGCCAGAGCCGCCGGAGCCGCCGGAGCCCCCGGGGGACCCGGCCCCTCCGCCGCTGGAACCGGCCTCGCCGCCGGCCCCGGCGGTGCCGGTCTGGGCGCCCTCGAAGGAGGTACAGGCGGAGAGCAAGAGGCCCGCGACGAGGAGGAGTTGCAGCCTGCGAACCATGACAAATGTATACTGCCATCCCGTGAGCAACGGGCACCGAATTCGCCTCGTCCTGTCGGTGATCGAGACCGACTCCAGCTTTCACAAAGAGCTGATCCGCGGGGAGCAGGTCTGGGTGGGCAGGTGTCTGTTTTGCCAGGCAAAGCTCCTGGTCCCGCTGGACGGGGACGCGGGACGCGGGGTGACCGTGGAACACATCATCCCGCGTCATCACGGCGGCTCCGATGACGCGGAGAACCTGGCGCTGGCCTGCGCCAGCTGCAACGGAGAGAAGGGCCGCCGCCACGACCTCCAGGACCGCAATGACCCGCGGCGCATCGAGGTCACCCGGGCCCTCCAGGAGCGCCGCCGCCAGCGCTGGCCCGCCCTGGCCCGGCCCCCCCGGTGGCCCCCGGTCGAGGGCGATCCGTCGCCGGAGCCTCCGCCCCCGGTGGTGCAGGCGGCGGCCGTTCATGTCCAGAGCCTCCATATCTACCCGCTGAAATCCGCGCGGGGCATCGAGGTGAGCGAGGCGCAGGTCGGGGACCGGGGGTTCGAGCACGACCGGCGCTTCATGCTGGTGGACGAGCGGGGAAGGTTCCTGAGCCAGCGGCAGCTGCCGCAGATGGCGCTGCTGGAGACCGAGATCCAGGGGGAGCTGCTGGTGGTGGGGAGGGGAGCCTCCAGGTGCCGCTCAGACCAGGCGAGGGGGCGGCGGTCTCGGGGCAGGTGTGGGGGGCTCGGTGCGACGCCCTGGAGATCGAGGGGGGGGGCTGGTTCTCGGGGGCCCTGGGGCGCCCCTGTCGCCTGGTGTACATGCCAGAAGACGCGGTGCGGCTGGTGGATCCGGATTACGCGAGCCACGGGGAGGTGGTGAGCTTTGCGGATGGATTTCCGTACCTGGTGGTGTCCCAGGGGTCCCTGGAGCAGCTGTCGGAGCGGGTGGGAGAGCCCATGAGCGCGGCGCGGTTCCGGCCCAACCTGGTGATCGGGGGCTGCGAACCCGGGGCCGAGGACGGGTGGAAGCGGGTGCGGATAGGCGGGGCCGTGTTCTCGCTGCTCAAGCCCTGTTCTCGTTGCGAGATTGTCACGATCGATCCGGAGAGCGGCCATGCGGGGAAAGAGCCGCTGGCGACCCTGGCGGGCTACCGCAAGCAAGGGAAGAAGGTGATGTTCGGGCAGAACGCGGTGGCCCAGGGGCGGGGGCGGGTCCGCCGCGGGGATGCGGTGCAGGTGCTCGAATAACAGCCAAAAATACCGTACAAGGGCCGGATGGAATCGGTGCGGCTGTACACCTTGACCTTCAGCGATACCCGGACCGAAGCCGACGACGAGGGGGGGGCGCTGCTGCGTAGCTTGCTGGAGCAGGCGGGGCACCGGGTGGTGGGTCACCGGATCGTGCGGGAGGGGGCCGCGGAGGTGGGGGCGGCGCTGGACGAGGCGCTGGGGCTGGCGGGGGTGCAGGGGGTGCTGTCGACCGGCGGGACCGGGCTGGCCCCCCGGGACATCGCCGCCGAGGCCGCCTCCAGCCGCATGGAAAAAGAGCTGAACGGCTTCGGGGAAGCGTTCCGTCGGCTGAGCTGGGACCAGGTGGGCCCCCGGTCGATCCTGTCCCGCGCGGTGGCCGGTTCGGCCCGGGGGAGGCTGCTGGTCGCCTTGCCGGGGAGCCCCAAGGCCGTCCGCCTGGCGCTGGAGCAGGTCCTGTTGCCCGTGCTCCCCCACCTCGTCGCGCTGATCGAGGGCCAAACCAGCCACGGGGGCAGATGATTTAGCGTTTGGCTTGGCAGGGGTGCCTTGATAGCGTGAACCCTTAACCGCTCCAGATAACAACCATGGCTACCGACGCCACCGATCTGCACGCAACCCGAGGGAGCGCCATGCGCGTCGCCCAGGCGCTGCTTTCCAAGGGACAAAAGGCGGACGCCATCGAGATCCTCACGGCGTGGGCCTCCGCTGCCAACGACCAGGAGGGCCACAAACTGCTGGCCGAGGCGCTCCGGCACGGGCCCGACAACCCGCTCGCCAAGGCCGCCTTCGCCCGGATGGAGGGCCTGAACACCGACACCAGCGCCCTCGATGCGGCCCGGGTCAAGTGGTCCACCGAGGTGCTCGGCCGCCTCGAAAAAGAGAAGAAACCCGCCGTCGGTAGCTGGCAGGCGGAGGTCGGTTACAACAACAACGTCAAGTACCGGGGCCAGGTCTTCCACATCCAGACCGAGGACTCGGGCGTCAAGCGGCCCCACATCATCACCCATCTGTTCGCCGACGGTGGGCGCATCCTCAAGAGCTACAAGCGTAGCTACGCCGAGCTGCTCGAGCGCGATGACCTCGTGGCCCAGGTGCGCGGCTGGATGAAGGGCCAGCACAAGGAGATGTACATCGCCCTCCGGGAGGGCAAATTCGACGGCATCATCGACGGCAAAGAGTCCGGCGGCATGGAGGTCCTCGAGGGCGCCCCCAACCCCGAGATCTCCAAGGGCAAGGCCGAGGCCCCGAAGGTTGAAGCCCCGAAGGTTGAAGCCCCGAAGGTTGAAGCTCCGAAGGTCGAAGCCCCGAAGGCGGTGGCCCCGGTGCGCACCGAGTCCAGGCCGAACCTGCCGGCGGCGCAGGCGCGCCCCTCGCAGCCCGCGGTGCCGCTCCGCCCCTCGCAGCCGAACCTGCCCGCGACCCCCCAGGCCCCCCGGGTCGCCCCCACCGCCCCGGTGGCGCCCAAGCCCAAGCCCACGACCCCCGCCACCCCGGCTGCGATGCAGGGGCCGGTGCGAGCCCGGCTCCACGTGATCCGGGGCTTTGGCGAGGGCCCGATGCTCCACGAGGTTCGTACCGACGAGAACATCCTCGGCCGCGAGGGGTCGCTCCCGATCTCGGGCGACCGCTTTGTCGCCGCGCGCCACGCCACCTTGCTGTTCCGGGGGCCTCGCCTCGACATCGATGTCTCCACCGAGCACCCGGTCTTCCTCCGGCTCAAGCAGCCCACCGAGATCGAGATCGGCGACTGCTTCATCGCGGGGGATCAGCTCCTGCGGGTCGAAGCGAACCCCCCTCCCAACGACGGGCCAGACCGGCACCCCACCTATTTCTACTCTTCCCCCAAGTGGCCCACGCCCTTCCGGCTGGTGCAGATCTGGGAAGGGGGGGTCCCGGGGCTCACGGTGGTGGCGCGCTCCAACAGCTTGCAGGTGGGTCGAGCCCACAGCGACCTGAATTTCCCCAACGATTTCTGGCTGAGCGACAGCCACTGCGTGGTGGAAGATCAGGGCGGCGAGCACGACAACCACTTCCTCATGCTGACCGACCTGGGCAGCCGCGGCGGCACCTTCGTCCAGCTCAAGGCGTCGACCCCGCTGACGACCGGCGATGAGCTGCTGATCGGGCGCACGCGCCTCCGCGTCGAGCTGGTGTGAGGCGGCGAGGCGCGGGGGCGCCTCAGGAGCCGGTGAACACCGCGGTACGACGCCCCTGGGCGGCGGCGAGGCCCTCGCCCAGATCGCGGGAGGCGTAGCTCTCGGATTGCCCCTCGGCCTCGCGCTCCAGGGCGCGCTCCAGGGCCTCCGGGTCGAGGCCCAGGCTGCGGGCCTTGAGGGCCCGGACGGCGAGGGGGGCCGCGGCGGCGATCTGCTCGGCGAGGGCGAGGGCCCGGGGGAGGACCTCGGCGGCGGGGACGGCCTCCAGGGCGAGGCCCAGGCGCGCCGCCTCGCGTCCGTCGAAGCGGCGCCCGGTGAGCAGCAGCTCGGCGGCGCGCTGGGGGCCGACCCGCAGGGGGGTCAGGTGGGTGGCGCCCATGCCCGGGTGGAGGCCCAGCTGGACGAAGTTCAGCGCCAGCTTCGCGTCCTGGTCGACCACGCACAGGTCGCAGGCCATGGCGACGCAGAGGCCCGCGCCGATGGCCGGGCCCTCGATGGCGCTGACGGTGGGGACCTGCAGCCGGGCGATGGAAAGGTAGCGGCGGTAAAAGGACAGCATGAAGAGGCGGGACTCCTGGCGGGTGGCGCTGCGGAGCCGCTCCAGCATGGCCAGATCGCCCCCTGCAGAGAAGGCGCCGCCGGCGCCGGTGAGGACCACGGCGCGCACCGTCGGGTCGGACTCCAGGGCGCGGACGCGGGCCTGGAGCGCGTCCCCCAGGGCCTCGCTCATGGCGTTTTTCCTGGGGCGGTCGTCGAGGGTCAGGAGGGCCACGGATCCGCGCATCTCGAGCCCCACCGCGGGGGCGACCTGGTTGCTCATGGGGGGCGAGGGTGCAACGCCGCTCCGCCGGTCGCAAGCGCTCGCCTTGCGGCGGCGGCGCTGCCCGTCGCACCATGGCGCGATGACCCGCCTGGTCCTCGGCATCGACAGCAGCACCACCGCCTGCAAGGCCATCGCCTGGGACGCCTCCGGTCGCCCGGTCGCCGAGGGCCGTGCCTCGCTGGTCCTGTCCAACCCCGGTCCAGGGGCCTACGAGCAGGATCCGGAGGCGCTCTGGGGCTCGCTGGTCGAGGCGGTCCGTGCCCTCGTCTCGCGGCTGGGCGCGGAGGTCGACTCCATCGAGGCGCTCTGCGTTGTCCACCAGCGGGAGACCTTCGTGCTGGCGGACGAGGGCGGCCGCCCGCTGGCCCCGGCCCTGGTCTGGATGGACGCCCGGTGCGTCGAGGACGTGGCCCGCGCCTCCCGGGATCTTGGTATAGATTTTCTCCATACAACCACGGGGAAATACCCCTGCACGACGCCCTCGTTTTACAAGCTCCTGGGGCTGCTCCGGCGGCGCCCCGAGCTCGGTGGTTTGCGGCCTTATTTCCTCGATGTACATGGCTTCCTGATGAGGCGCCTGGTGGGCGATTTTGTCACCTCGCGGGCGAGCGCAGACCCGCTGGGGGTGGTGGCGATGGAGCGGGGGGAGTACTGTAGGGAGCTTCTGGACTATGCGGGGGTCGAGGCGGGGCGGGTGGCGAGGCTGGTGGGGCCCGGGTCGGTGGCGGGAGGGTTGACGGAGGGCGCGGCGAGGGAGCTGGGGCTGAGGGCGGGGCTGCCGGTGGTGGCGGGGGCCGGGGACGGGCAGGCGGCGGGGCTGGGGGCCGGGGCGGTGGGGTCGCGGGGCTACCTGAACCTGGGGACGGCGGTGGTGTGCGGGCGGCTCTCGGCGGGGTACCGGGTGGACCGGGGGTACCGGACGCTGTTCGGGGCGAGTCCGGGCTCGTATTTTCTGGAGGGCGATCTGAAGGCGGGGACCTTCCTGGTGTCGTGGCTGCTGGGGACGCTGCTGGGGCTGCCGGCGGAGGGGCGAGACGAGGCGCTGAGGCGGCTGGATGAAGAGGCGGGGGCGCTGGGCCCGGGGGCCGGTGGGCTGGTGCTGTTGCCGTACTGGAACGGGGTGATGAACCCGTACTGGGACGACCGGGCGACGGGGGCGCTGGTGGGTCTGCGAGGGGATCATGGCCCGGCGCACCTGCTGCGGGCGGTGCAGGAGGGGATCGCGATGGAGGTGCGGCTGCACCTGGAGGGGCTGGAGCAGGCCGGTCCGGTGGAGGAGCTGGTCGTGGTGGGGGGCGGCGCCCGGAGCGATCGGTTCTGCCAGGTGGTCGCGGACGTGACCGGGCGGACGGTGCTGCGGCGCGGGAGCGCGGAGGCGACCTGCCTGGGGGCGGGGGTGCTGGCGGCGGCGGCGGTGGGGCTACATCCGTCGCTGGACGCGGCGGTGGAGGGCATGGTGGGGCGGGCCGAGCGCCTGGAACCGGGGCCGTCCCGGGGGTACTACGAGGGGCTCTTCGAGGGGGTATACCGGGGGCTGTACCCGGCGCTGGCCCGGGCGATGGAGGGGCTGGCGCGGCTTTCGGGGGCGCCGTGAGGGGGCGCCGCGGCCGGCTGGCGCCGTCGCCCACCGGGGCGCTGCACCTGGGCGGGGCGGCGACCTTCCTGGTGGCCTGGCTCGACGCGCGCAGCGCCGGGGCGCCCCTGGTGCTCCGTATGGAAGATCTGGATACGCAGCGGGTGCTCCCGGGGGCGGAGGGGTGCCTGATGGAGGATCTCCGGTGGCTGGGTCTGGACTGGGACGAGGGGCCCGACGTGGGGGGGGAGACAGGGCCGTACCGGCAATCGGAGAGGCCCGGGGTGTACGAGCGGGCGCTGGAGGCGCTGGGGGCGCGGGGGTTGCTTTATTTCTGCGACTGCTCGCGGGCGGAGATCGCGCGGGTGGCGAGCGCGCCCCACGCGGGGGAGGAGGGGCCGAGGTACCCCGGGACGTGCCGGCCCCTGGGGCTGCAGGAGCGCCGGTGGAAGAGGCCGCCGGCGCTGCGCTTTGCGGTGCCGCCGGGGCGAGAGGTACGGTTCGAGGACGCGGTGTACGGGGAGTGCCGCGAGGTGGTGAGCGAGGCGGTGGGTGATTTCGTGGTGAGGCGAGGGGACGGGGTGGTGGCGTACCAGCTCGCGGTGGTGGCGGACGACGCGGCGATGGGGGTGCAGCGGGTGGTGCGGGGCGCTGATCTGCTGGGCTCGACGGCGAGGCAGCTGCTGCTGTGGGAGGCGCTGGGGGGGGCGGCGCCCACGTTCTTGCACACGCCGCTGGTGCTGGGGCACGACGGCGCCAGGCTGGCGAAGCGCAGCCGAGGGGTCCCGGTGGCCGATCAGCGAGCGGCGGGTCGCGACCCGCAGGAGGTGCTGGGCGCGCTGGCCCGGATGCTGGGAATTGTCGACGCGGCCGGGCCTTTCTCGCTGCGAGAACTGCTGGCGGTGTACCGGCCCGAGGGGGTGCGGCGAGGTGGGGTCGAGGTGCCCGCTGAGCTGGGCGTTTTACTTGCGAGCGCGGTTATCGTAGCCTCACAGCGCCCCTCCGGGCTTTGACCATGGCGAGCCGCACGTGCCCTACCTGCAAACGAACCTTCGAGGGGTCGATGACGAAGTGCCCCCACGACGGCTCGTTGCTGATCCTGAGCACGGCCCCGGCGCCCCGCCCTCCGGCGCCCCGTCCTTCGGCGCCGCGCCCTCTTCCCCCGACGGCGGGCCCGCCGCGCCCGTCGGCGCCGCGGACGCCGGCGGCGCAGCGTTCCCCCCTGGCCAGCAGCCACCTGGCCTTTCAGCCCCCGCCGACGCCGCCCCCACCCCCGCCGCCGGCGCCCCGCGACGCCTCCGCGCCCAGCATCGAGCTGTTTGACACGCTGAGCCCCGAGTCGCTGGAGCGCGAGGGGCTGGTGCTGGACGAGCCGGCGGTGATCCGGGTCAACACCCCGCAAGACTCGCTGGAAGGGCGGCTGCTCGCGGGCAAGTACCGGGTGCGGAAGCTGCTGGGAGAGGGGGGCATGGGCGAGGTGTTCCTCGCCGAGCACGAGGCCATCGGGAAGCAGGTCGCGATCAAGGTGCTGCGGTCGGAGCACTCGCAGAAGACCGACGTGGTCGAGCGCTTCCGGCTGGAGGCGCGCAGCGCGTCGCGCATCCAGCACCCCAACGTGGTGCAGGTCTTCGATTTCGGCCAGCTGGAGGACGGGCGCTTCTACCTCGCCCTCGAGTTCCTCGACGGCCTCGACCTGGCCGAGCAGCTCCACAAGACCCGGATGATCGAGCCGCTGCGGGCGCTCTACATCGCCCTGCAGCTCTGCGCGGGCCTGAGCGCGGCCCACGCCAGCGGGATCATCCACCGGGACATGAAGCCGGAGAACGTGTTTCTCCAGCCGAACCGCCTGGGCTTTGACGACGTGAAGGTGGTCGATTTTGGCATCGCGAAGATGCGCGAGATCAGCGAGCACGCCTCGGCCAATCCGCCGCCGCCGACCCCCGAGGGGGAGCGCGATCGGCGGATCACCAAGGCCGGGTCGATCTTCGGGACGCCGGAGTACATGGCCCCGGAGCAGGCCGCCGGCCGCGAGATCGATCACCGGGTTGACCTCTACGCGGTCGGCGTCATCCTGTACGAGATGCTCACCGGGCGGGTGCCCTTCTCCGGGGCCAGCCTGCTCGAGACGCTGACCAAGCACATCACCGAGCAGGCGCGGCCGCCCCGGCAGCTGAACCCCAACATATCGCCGGAGCTGGAGGCCGCGATCCTGCAGGCGCTGGCCAAGACGCCGGGGCAACGGCAGCCCAACATGGACGCGCTGGCGGAGCAGCTCCAGCTGACCCCCGAGGGGGAACGGCTGATGGATGTGGTGCGCCAGAGCGGTCCGCTCTCGTTCTCCGGCATCCCCTCGCCGCGCCGGTCCGCGCCGGTGCCGGAGGACACGGAGCGGGCGTCGCAGGCGCCGCTGCCGCTGATCAAGCCCGCCCGGGCCAGCACCAACCTGGAGGCGATCTCGGCCTCCCAGCCCACCCCGCTCTCGCAGCCGCGCCCCTCGCTGCCGCCCGGGCGCCGCAAGGCCCTGCCCTGGGTGCTGACCGGGGTGGTGCTGGGGTTGCTGGGGCTGGTGGTGATGGTGGGCATGTCCCGCTCCCGCCCCACCGTCGCCCCTGTGCCTGCCGCGTCCCTGGCCGCGCCGCCTGCCGAGAGCACCGCGCCGGTCCTGGCCCCACCGTCGGCGTCCGTGGCCCCGCCCGTGGCCCCGCCCGCGGCCTCGCCCGCGGTGTCAGCCCAGGCGGCCCCTGCCGTGGCGCTCCACGTGGTGACGGTGCCCCCCGGAGCGGTGGTGCTGAAGGGCGATTTCCAGGTCTGCGACGCCAGTCCGTGCGATCTCCAGGTGGCGCCCAACGAGGCGGTCGAGCTGGTGGCGACCCGCGCCGGGCTGCGAGGGGTCGCCAAGGTGCTCGCCCAGCGCAATCAGACCGTCCTGATCCGCCTGGTTCAACCGACAGGCGGTGCTATGCCCAAACCCACCGGAGCCCCCAGCGGGCGGAATGTTGCACCCGTTCCCATGTGCGAATTTACAGACGGAGACCTGAAAATTCTTCGTCCTTGCAAATAGTCCGGCGCACAGAAAAAATGGGTGTAATTTGATACCCAGTGGGAATCGATTCGCGTGAGTAAAATTGTTGTTACAGGAGGGTCCGGCTTCGTCGGATCGCGCCTTCTTCCTGCGCTTTTTGGCAAGGGTCACGAGGTGGTGGTGCTGGGGCGTC
>JALOQB010000319.1 GCA_025453595.1 Polyangiaceae bacterium | reverse complement strand
AGCAGCGGTACCGGCGGGAGCGGAGGCGCGGGGGCTGGCGGGAGCGGGGGCGCGGGGGGGAGCGGGGGCGCAGCGACGGTGACGCCGGGGGCGCAGGACAGGATCCTGCTCAAGGGGACGGTGCTGGGGCCGACAGGGCCGTTCGCGGGGCAGGTGCTGGTGCAGGGGCAGAAGCTGCTCTGCGTCGAGCCAGGCGAGGCCTGCGCATCGAACCCGGGGGCGACGGGGGCGACGGTGATCGAGACCAACGGCATCATCTCGCCGGGGCTGATCGACATGCACAACCACATCCTGTTCGACATCTTCGATGGCGACGACTGGACGCCGGAGAAGGCGTACACCAACCACACCCAGTGGACGCAGGAGTTCCGCTACGGGGCGATGCTGGATGTGAAGCAGTGCTTCGAGGACGCCAGCCAGGGGAAGCCCTCGTGGTGCCCGGCCAAGTGGGACGGCGCGAGCAACAACCTGAAGTGCGAGATGAACAAGTGGGGGGAGACCAAGGGGCTGGTCTCCGGCACCACGTCGATCATCGGCCTGATCGGCACCATCGGCGGGTGCGTGGGCTCGCTGGCGCGCACCCTGGGGACGTCGTACAGCAACCTGGAAGAGCACGCGATCCAGAGCTCGGCGCTTGTCCCTTCGAGCGGGACTTCAGCGAGCAACGTGTGCAAGAACTTCGCGAACGGGTCGACCAAGTCGTACGTGATTCACCTCGGGGAAGGCACCGACGCCACCGCCAAGGGGCAGTTCGAGAAGCTGCGCGCGCTGACCGACCCGCCCGGGTGCCTGATGGCGCCGCAGACCGTGATCACCCACGGGACCGCCTTCGACGACGTCGAGTTCAAGGAGATGGGCGAGAAGGGCATGAAGCTGGTCTGGTCCCCCCGCTCCAACATCTCGCTGTACGGCGACACGCCGACCTCCACCACCAACATCCCGCTGGCCCTCTCCCACGGGATCACCGTCTCCCTGGGCCCTGACTGGTCCATGGGCGGCAGCGTCAACATGCTCGAAGAGATGCGCTTCGCCGACGCCTGGGACAACAAGCACTGGGGCGACGTCCTCAAGCCCAGGGATCTCTTCGAGATGGCCACCATCAACGCCGCCAAATCCCTCGCCCTCGACAACCAGATTGGCTCCCTCAAGGCCGGGCTCTACGCCGACCTCTTCGTCTTCGGCGGCGACACGGCCAACCCCTACGACGCGCTCCTCGCCGCGGCCCCCTCCTCCGTGCGGCTCGTCATGGTCGGCGGCCGGGTGCTCTACGGAGACACCCAGCTCAAGCCCGCGGCCCTCAACGCCGCCTCCTGCGAGGACATCCAGGTCTGCAGCGCCTCGAAGTTCGTCTGCGTGGCCGAGTCCAACTCGAGCAACAAGCTGAACCAGACCTTCGACGTCATCAAGACCACCCTCGAAGAAGCCCTCCTCGAGGTCGACGCCATCCCCGCCGCCACCAAGGGCCACAGCTTCACCTTCGCCCCCATCGCGCCCCTCTCGTCCTGCCCCTGAGCAGGCCCCTCACCCGGCTGTAGAGAGCTTCCATAGATACCGGGACGTGAGGGCGAAGCCGAGGGCGACGACGGCCCAGCGGACCTTGCGTCCATCCAGGCGCCGCGCGAGGGCCGCGCCCCCCCACCCCCCGGCCGACGCGCCCAGGGCCATCAGCGCCGCCGCGTCCAGCCGCACGGCGCCGGCGCCCAGCAGCCAGAGCGCCGCCACCCCGTTGATCGCCACCCCGAGGATCACCTTGAGCGCGTTCTTGCGGTGCAGGCTGTCGCCCCCCAGATGATCGAGCAGGGCCAGCATCACGATGCCCATCCCTGCCCCGAAATAACCGCCGTACACCGCCACCCCGAGCTGCCCCATCCACAGCCACCCCCGGCGACCCTCGGCGGCCTTGCCCCCGCCGCCTCGCAGGTTCTGGAGCGTCAGCAGCGCCGTCGCCACCAGCAACAGCGCCGGCACCAGCGCGTCAAAGACCCGCTGCGGCGTGGCCTTCAGCAGCGCCGCCCCCCCGAGCCCTCCCAGCAGCGACGGCAGCAGCAACCACCGGGCCGTCTCCTTCTCCTCCGCCAGCTCCCGGCGGTACCCCCACGCGCTCGCCAGCGAGGCCACCGTGAGCGCCGCCGAGTTCGTCGCGTTGGCCTCCAGCGACGGCAACCCCACCGCCATCGCCGCCGGGAACGACAGCAACGTCCCGCCACCCGCCACCGCGTTGATCGCCCCGGCCCCCGCCGACGCCCCCAGCAGCAACACCAGCTCGCCCACGCTCCAGCCCATCCCCTCGCCTGTGCCCTCGCTTTTCGCCAGGGGCGAGCCTTGACGTCCTCCGGTGGTGATATTAGCTTATGAGTATCTGGTTATAAGACATGGATACAGCGTTCAAGGCCCTGTCGGATCCGACGCGGCGAAAGATCCTGGGGTTGCTCGGGGGTGGGTCGAAGACAGTGAGCGAGCTGTGCGAGCATTTTGCGATCACGCAGCCGGCGGTCTCGAGGCACCTTGCGGTGCTGAGGGAAGCGGGGCTGGTGAGCGCGGAGCGCGAGGGGCAGAGCGTGAGGTACGCGCTGGACACGACGGTGGTGCAGGACGTGGTCCGTGTCTTGCTTGAGCTGAGCGGGGTCGGGGGCGCCGATGCGGCGAGCGGAAAGGTGAGAGGCAAGCGATGAGGACGGCGATGAGGGTGACGGGGATGTGGGCGGTGACGGTGGCGGCGTCGGCGGTGATCGGGCCGACGTTGCCGGCGAAGGTACCGGTGCACTGGGGCCTGGACGGGCAACCGGACCGGTGGGGGTCGAAGTGGGAGCTGCTGCTGCTGGGGCCGGTGGTGCTGGCGGTGGTGGCGGGGCTGAGCTGGTTCCTGGATCGGCGCGACACGGTGAAGCGACCGGGGGACAACGAGGAGCCGCGGCGGCAGGTGCTGGCGCTGGCGATGGCGCTGCTGGCCTTCCTGCACGTGATGTTGCTGGTGCATGTGGGCGGCGCGGTCCGGGATCTGTTCGCGGGTCTGGGGGCGGGTCTCTCGGTGTTCTGGGCGCTGATGGGCAACCTGATGGGCCGGGTGAGGCCCAACGGCACGACGGGGATACGCACGCCGTGGACGCTGCGGTCTCCGGAGATCTGGCGGAGGACGCACCGGTTCGCGGGGCACCTGATGGTGCTGGCGGGGGCGCTCGGGGCGCTGGGCTCCCTGTTGCTCCCGGGGGTGTTCTTGCTACCGCTGGTGGTGGGGTTGATCCTGGTCAGCGGCCTGGGGCCGGTGCTCTATTCGTTCCTGCTGAGCCGCGGGGCCTGAAGGCCCTCAGGGCCCGTCCGAGAGCAGGAAAACGACTTCTCCGAAGGGGAACTGGGCAGCGGGCAGGCCGCCGGGGGTCACGACCCAGAGCACCGGGAGCGAGGGCGGGGCAGGGGGGAAGGTGCCGAAGCCGTCGGTGAGGTAGATGCAGAGCCCCTCGGCGAAATGCTGCCGCTCGATGCGCTCGAAGAAGGGGCAAAACGAGGTGCCACCGCCGCCGACGGGCCGGGGGCGCTGGGTCTCTTCCTCGATGGAGAAGGGGCCGTAGAGCTCGGCGTCGGCGTAGTACAGCTCGCCCTGGAGGTGGGGGTAAGCGCCGAGGATGCTGCGGATCTCGTTGAGGAAGAGGGTGAGCTGCTTGCCCTGGATCGAGCCGCTGGTATCGATGGCCACGAAGACCCGGAGCTGATCGGCTTCGAGGCTCTCCAGGTAGAGCTTCTGGTGGAGAAAGCGCCGGTCAAAGCCGCTGAAATCGGAGGGAGTGCGGATCAGGAAGCGCCACAGGATCGAGGTCCAGGGGATCTCGCCCTGGCCCAGCTGGAGCAGCAGGCGCTCGACGCCCACCGGTAGCTTCCCCTGGGAGGTGTTCCGGGCGACGACCTCGGCCTGGCGCAGGGCCCGCTTCCAGTGCTCTTCCAGCTCGAGCTGGCGTCGCTGGCCCTCGCTCCCGGGGGGGGACCCGGCGTGGGAGATCAGGCAGTGAAGATTGTGCTCGGAGTGGCGAGACTGGAGCAGCTCGTAGATCTCCTCGACGCTGCGATCTTCGAGGGAGGGCTCCCGGATGGCGTCCGGGGGGAGCTCCCACTTTTTTTGCTGCCCGATGATGCCGTTGACCACGATGTCCGCGGCGATGTTCCACCGCTGCGGGTCGCGGTGGCCGCGGCGGAGCGCGTGCATCAGCGCGGCGTGCAGCACCTCGTGGAGGATCACCGCATCCATCTGCTTCCGGGGGAGCGACTCGAGGAACCCGGGGTTGTAGAGGATCACCTTGCCGTCGGTGGCGGCGGTGGCAACCTCCTCGCTGGCCCGGAACTCGGCGAACAGCGAGAGCACCGAGAAGAAGGGGCTCTCGCCCCGCAGCCGCATCAGCGATCCGCTGACCATGCGCTCGGCCGGGTGGGGCGCCCGGGTCTCGCTCATGGCCGGGCCCCCATGGCCAGCGCCAGCGTCTCGCGGAGGGCCCCGAAGAGCTTCTCATCCTGGCGCACCGCCTGGACAAACAGCCCCTTGAGGTTGCGGGTCTCGAGGTTCACCAGCAGGTTCGAGGTGAAGAGCTGCATCCACTCGGCGCCGGCCTTCTCGGTGATCCACCGGAAGGCCGCTAGCCCCTGCTCCACCGAGCTGCTCCGCAGGCTCAGCCCGACCGTGAGCGCGTACCGCAGCGAGGGCTCCTCCGGGAACGGATGCTTGGCCCCCCGCCCCTGCAGGATCTCGTCGAGGCCCTGGAGGCGGCTGTAAATCGCAAGAAATGCACGAAATTCTTCGGCCGTTGGCCCCCCCACGGCGGGGTCGATCGGCAGCTCGGATTCATGCAGCTGGCTCGCCATCGCCCAGGAGCGCGGCGACGGCCACGCTGGTCGATGCGCATCCATCTTGTGCAGGAGCCCGGGGCGGTACGACAGGAACGCCACCACCTGCTCGTGCAGCCCCTGCTCGATGGCGAATAGCTTGAAGCTATCAAAATCTGGCTGAACCTCCAGGTGCAAGAACCGGTTCCCCAGGGGGGCGGGCATGTCAAACACGCTCGCTCGATCCTCCTTCCGGTTGCCCGCGGCCCACAGGTACCAGCCCTCGGGCACCGTGTAAGAGCCCACCTTGCGATCCAGGATGAGCTGCTGCGCGATGCCCTGCACCGCCGGCGGCGCCATGTTCAGCTCGTCCAGAAACAGGATGCCGCGCCCCCCCCTGGGGAGAAACTCTGGCGGGTACCACCGGGCCACCCCCTGCTCCGGCACCGGTAGCCCCCGCAGATCCGTCGGCGCCAGCTGGCTCAGGCGCACATCGATCAGCTCCAGCTCGTGCTCCCTCGCCACCTGGGCCACGACGCTTGATTTCCCGACGCCCGGGGGGCCCCAGATCATCAGGCTCAGCATCAGGCGCTTCTCGATCAGGCGGTTGAGGTAGCTGCGCAGCTCTCCGGGGGTCATCTCCGGACGATGCTGACCCATCCGGTGCCGTTCGACCGTAACAAAATCAAAATGCCCGGTCACAGATCGGCCCCCCTGGTCCACCTGGTTCACAAGAAAATCCCCCTCCCGGGAGCTCGCCATGAACCAGCCATCGTCCCCCCTGTGCGAAGAGGTCGCCGAAGAGATTGCCCGCGTCATCGAGGGGTCGGCTGCGCCCGAGCTGTACCAGCATATCGAGGACTGCGACCGGTGCCGCGATCTGCGCCATGAAGCCTCCCGCGCGCTCGACCTGGTGCGGGACGCGGGGCTCGACTTCCTGAGCACGCCCGACCTGGAAGGGCGCGTGTGCAGCGCCCTCGACGCGCGAGCCCCTGCCCCTCGTCCCGTGCTCACCCAGGTCCCCTCGTCCGCGCCGACCCCCGAGCAAGAAGCGCCCACCTCGGGCCCTCGGGGTCGCATGACCGATGAGCAATGGGCCTCCTTGACGGGTCGATCCGAGTCAAAACCAACCCCTGTCGTCCCCCCGACCCCCTCCCGGGAGCCGCGCCCTCTGCGCCCCCGCGTGGTCCTCCTCGCCTCCGCCGTCCTCGCAGCCGCCGCGGGCACCGCCTTCCTCCTCCGCTCGCCTTCCTCTTCCCCGGGCGCAGGTCTCCTCGCCGCTCGCTCCTCCTGGACCGCCGAGGTCTCTTCCCTCGCTCGCTCCTCCGACGCTCCTGATCCGGCCCTCCGCTGCGATGCCCAGGGCGCCTCCTGCGCTCCCCTCGCTGTCGGCGACAAGATCCCTCCCGGGTCCCTCCTCCGCACCGCTCGTCATGGACGACTTCAGCTTCGTCTTTCCGACGGCTCCCAGCTGGTCCTCGATCACGACGCCGAGCTGCTCCTCCGCGACGACGCTCCGCGCTCCGCGCGCCTCGCTCGCGGCAGCCTCCTCGCCGACATAGCCCACGTCAGCGCAGCCCCCAACGCACGCTTCGCCTTCCCGGCGGGCTCCCTCGAGGTCCTCGGCACCAAGTTTGTCATCCGCGCCTCCGCCGAGCGCTCCTCCGTCCAGGTCGCTCGCGGCGTCGTCCAGCTCGCCGCCGAAGATGGCTCCGCCGAGCGGGTTTTCGCCGGCGAAGAAGGGCGCGTCGCTCCCAAAAAATCTGTCTCCGTCTTCCCCTCCCCGGTCCTCTCCGAGGGCTTCGGGTGGTCCGAGCGCTTCCAGCATGCGGACAGGCCTCGCCCCGGCGAGGACCCTTCCGAGCCCCTCCGCGGCCTCGGCGAGCTGCGCGCGCGCAAGCCCGGCCAGCAGGAAGAAAAAGACGGCGCCGTGCGCCTCACCAGCCACTCGGTCCAGGTGCGCATCGTCGATGGCGTCGCTCGCACCGAGATCGACGAGACCTTCCAGAACGAGACCGGCGAGGAGCTGGAGGGCATCTTCCGCTTCCCCCTGCCGCCCGACGCCCAGATCGAGCGCCTCGCCCTGGAGGTCAACGGCAAGCTCGAGGAGGGCGCCTTTGTCGAGAAGGATCGGGGCCAGGCCATCTGGCGCGGCGTCATCCAGAACGCGGCCCCCAAGGCCCCCAGGCCCGTCGAGGAGATCGTCTGGGTCCCCGGCCCCTGGCGCGACCCCGCCCTGCTGGAGTGGAAGCGCGGCGGTCGCTTTGAACTCCGGATCTTCCCTATACCTGCCCGCGGCGCGCGGCGCGTGGTGCTGGCCTACACCCAGACCGTGCCCGCGGTGGGCGGACTGCGGCGCTACACCTACCCGCTGCCCTACGACGGCCAGGGCAAGAGCAAGATCGACGCCTTCAAGGTGCAGGCGCAGGTGCGCGGCCACGACGCGGCCCAGGGGGTCAAGGCGGTGGGCTACGCGGTGCCAGAGCGCCAGGAAAACGGTGCGACGACGCTGGAGATGAGCGAGAACGGGTTCCGCCCGTCCGGCGACCTGGTGCTCGAGTACGCGATGGCGAACCCGCAGGCCGAGGTGACGACCTGGGCGTACCAGGGGGCAAACGGGAGCGGGGACGACGGGAGCCCGTACGTGGCGATGGCGCTGCGCCCGAAGCTGCCGCGGCGCAAGGACAAGCAGGCCCACGAGCAGGTGTTCCTGGTGGACACGAGCCGCTCGATGGTGGGCGAGCGCCTGCGGCGTGCGAAGGCGCTGGTGGGGGGCATGATCCGGGAGCTGGACGAGGGCGACCAGGTGCAGGTGCTCGCGTGCGACGTGGGGTGCCGTGCGTGGCCGCAGGGGTCGACGGAGGCGGGCGCGGCGGCGGCGGAGGCAGCGGAGCGGTTCCTATCCGGGGAAGAGGCGGAGGGGACGGCGAACCTGGCGGAGATGGTGAAGGAGGGGCGCCTGGCCGGGGAAAAGGCGAGGGGGAACCGTGCGCTGAACCTGGTGTACGTGGGGGACGGAGGAGCGAGCGCCGGGGCGACGAAGCCGGACCACGTGGCGACGGAGGTGCGCCGCCAGCTGAAGGGGAGCGAGGGGAGGGTGACGGCGGTGGCGCTGGGGAGCGACGCGGATACGACGCTGCTGGAGGCGATGGCGCGGGGCGGAGGGGGCGTGGTGGTGCCGTACATCCCCGGGCAGAAGACGAGCGAGGCTGCGCTGAGCGCGGTGAACGCGATGAACGGCGTGGTGCTGCGTGAGGCAGAGCTGGAGCTGCCGTCGGGGTTCGTGAGCGTGGCGCCGTCGAAGCTGGAGACGGTGAGGGCCGGGGAAGAGGTGTGGGTGGTGGGTCGTTTGACCTCAAAAGAGATAGAAGGAGAGGTGGTGCTGAAGGGGAAGGTGGGAGGGGAGAAGTGGGAGCAGAAGTACGTGGTGAAGGCGGAGGCGAAGGGAGAAGCGGGGAACGCGTTTGTGCCGAGGCAGTACGCGGCGAAGCGGATAAGCGATCTGGAGAAGTACGGAGGGGAAGGGTCGAAGAAGGCGAT
>JALOQB010000318.1 GCA_025453595.1 Polyangiaceae bacterium | reverse complement strand
GAGGGAGGCAGAGACGGAGAGCGCGCGAGGATCCCCGCGGGCGACGCCCAGGAGCAGCAGGTAGCAGGCGCCCGGGGCCAGCTCGGCCGGCAGCAGGGTGCTGCCGGCGAGGCCCGTGAAGGAGCGAAGAGGGGGCGAGGAGGGGGCCGGCAGCTCACGGCGACGCAGGGCCAGGGCCATGGACGAGCGGGCGCGCGGGCCCCAGGTCGAGGGGAGCGCCGCGGGCAGGGCCCACCGGGCCTGGAGCACCGCCACCGGGCCCCGCGCCGGGGCCCCCCGGAAGGTGAGCGCGAAGGGGGCAGGCTCGGCGTTGCAGTGCTCGATCCGGGCGTCCGGGGTGTCGCTCCGATCGCGCACCACGACGGCGCCGCTGCGCGGGTCGCGCAGCTCGGCGTCGACGTCGACGACGCGACCACCGCGGGCGGCGTCCGCCAGCAGCTCGATCCGGTGGCAACCTGCGTCGAGGCGCAGCAGGAGCTGGCCGTTGCCCTCGGCCTGGGCCCGGGTCGTCGAGGAGAGCACCTCGGCGGCGCCCTCGCGCCGGGACCGCTGCTGCGCCCGCAGCACCCGGGGCTCGATCCCCTCGGAGGACGGGGCCCGGCCCGGATCGACCGGGGGAGGACCCGGGAGCAAGGCACGCTCGGGGAGCATGAGCCTGGGGTCCGGGGCCGGCTCATCGCCTCGCACCGCGATCAGCTCGACCGCCGAGCGCTGGCCACGCGCCTCGATCGCGAAGCGCTCCAGGGTGGCTCGCTCGGGGCCGCAGCGGGACAGGAAGAGCAGGCCGAGGCGGGCCCCCTCGGGCGCATCATCCGAGGGAAAATTCAAGAAAATCTCGGCAGAGCGGGGCCCCACCAGGGCCACCGACAGGCAACGCCCCGGGCGCTCCGGGAGCCGGACCTGCTGACCGCGTCCTTGCTCCAGGAAGAACGAACGGCGCTCCGGTTGCCCTTGCCCGGCGGCCCCCCAGAGCTCGACGACCCGGTCGGCGGCTTTTTGCAGATCGGCCCGGGCCGGAAACGACAGCAACAGCAGCGCGAGGGTCACCCCCGGGGAGCCGTACCTCATGGTCGAACGCCGGCCGCGCAAGACCGGGTACCGCGCAAGGGCTGCGCGCTCCGCAGGGACACCATGAACCCAACGATAGCGTTTCCTCGCGAGCCGGGGGGTGTAAGTTTCCCCCGCGTCGACGGTTTTGCCACCACGAGGTCACCCTTGCACCGCCACCCGCTCGCCTCCTGCCTCTTGCTGCTGTTGCTGACCCAGGGCTGCGCCGCCGGCGCCAAGTACACCATGGCCGGGAACAGGTCCCCCGGCGCGCCCCGCACCGAGGCCACCGTGGCCAGCGCCGAGGAGGAGAAGGCCGTCCAGATGTACTCCGACGACGCGCCCGCCCCTCCCGAGGCCCCGAAGCTGGCCGAGAACGCCCCCACCACTCCGGAGCCATCCAGGCCCGACGTGGCTCCGACCCCGGCCCCGACCGCCACGACGGCGAGACCACCGGCCCAGCGCTCGCCGATCCTCATCTACACGGCGACCTTCCAGATGGCGGTCTTCGAGGTGGAGCAGAGCCTGCGGGAGGTGGACCGGATCACGCAGGAAGTGGGCGGTTTTGCCACCAAGCGCACCGACCGACAGATCACCATCCGGGTGCCGGCCAGCCGCTTCTACGAGACCGTGGGGCGCCTCGAGAAGCTGGGCGACGTCACCCATCGCGACGTGGTGGCCCAGGACGTCACCGAGGAGTACCTCGACACCGAGGTGCGCCTGCGCAACGCGAGGGCCATGCGCGATCGCTTCGAGCAGCTCCTGGCCAGGGCGACCACGGTGCAAGATTCGCTGCTGATCGAGCGCGAATTGAACCGGGTCGCCGCCGAGATCGAGCGCATGGAAGGGCGGCTGAAATTCCTCCGGGATCGGGCCGCTTTCTCCACCATCACGGTCTCCTTTGAACCGCGCCGCACGGTGACCCCGCCCCCCTCCGTGCGCCTCCCCTTCCCCTGGCTCACCCACCCCAGCCTCTCTCGCCTGCTCTCGCTATGACCCACGCCCTCCCCCGGATCCTCTGCGCCCTGGCCCTGCTGTTCGCCGGGTGCCGCCCCTTCGTCCCCGCCACCCCCGGTTCTTTCACCGAGCTGAACGATCAGGATGACTTCGACTACCGGGCCGTCAGCGCCGAAGGCGTGGTGCTCGGCGCCAAGGCGCACAAGAACGACCCCCGCGTCGACCTGGCGTTCGCCGAGAAATCCCTGGAACAACGGCTGCGCTCCAGCGGCTATGCCCTCATCGAGAAGCGCGAGATCAAGACCCGCTCGGGGCTGAGCGGCAGGCAATTTCGCCTGGGCCACGACGAGTCGAGCAACCCCCATCTCTACTACGTGACCCTGTTCGTCACCGACGATTACGTCTACATCCTGGAGGCCGGCGGCACCAAGGAGCAGATGCTTCGCTACGGGGCCCCCATCGACTGGCACGTCGAGCACTTCCAGGTGCGCTGAGCTCAGGCCACCATGCGCTCCTGGTGCCACAGGTGCGCATGGAGACCGTCCAGAAGCGCCACCGCGGTCTCTCCGTCGGGGAGCCCGGCCACGGCGCAGAGCGCGCCACCGCGGGGGGCCCCGAGCTCCTCCCGCAGGTGCCCGATGGCCTCCCTCATCGCCCCTTCCACCTTGCGCCAGTCCTCGACCGGGAGCTGATCCTCCAGCCAGGCGTGGATCCGCCAGGAGAGCGCCGCATGCGCGGTCTCGTCCCGCGCTATCCCGCTCATCACCGCCCGGACCTCCGGATCGATCGCATGCTCGGCCTGGAAGCTGGCCTCCAGCGCGCCGTAGGTCTCCCGCACGCAGCCCTCCACGGCGTTCTCCAGGGCGAGCGCCAGCATCGACCGGGGGGCGGCCGGCGTCAGCTCAGGCTCGGCGACGGTGCCGCCAAAACGCTCCGCCAGCTCGCCGATCTGGGCCGCGTGGCGCACCTCGTCGGTGGCCGCGTGGAGGCAATCGATCGCGAGATCGGCGGGGGCCTGGAGCTGCATCAGCTCGCGGGCAAGGCGATCGAAGGCCTCGACGCTGGCCGCCTCCAGGTAGGCGATCTGCGCAAAGAAGGCCCCCAGCTCGGAGGAAGCGACCGCACGGCACGGCGGCAGCCCCTCGGGCCGACGCCCCGCGCATACACCGCTGCTTTCCCCTGCCTTTTCCTCTTTCAACAGCGAGGTTATCCCATCTTTGCCGATGCTGTAGAGCTGATTGTTGTAGGTGACGGGACAATCGCTCACCAGGCGATTTCGAGCCCAAACTTCGTACCCTCCCGTGGTTTCACGGGCTGTAAAATCGCAACCATTGGGGTACTTGTATCGCACAAAGAGGCCCAGCTTTTCCTTTGAATCAACGGGCAAGAGCTTCTTGGTGAGAGGATCCAGGGAGGCAATGACCTGGATCTCATCTCCGCCGGTGAGGACTAGCATCTCGCGCTCCACGGAGAAAGTCCTGCCGATCTTTTCACTGCTTTCAAGGGAAGAAGAGGTTGTCGCCTTCTTTTCTGCCTCGACCTGCGCAAGGCAGGCCCCCTTGTCCTTGGCCGTGGAGCAGGGGCTACCGTCGAGAAAAATCGACACCCAAGCGGGTTCTGATGGCTCTCCGGATAGCCCAAAGGTGGCGCGGAAGACCTCAAGGGAGTCGAGGTCGAGCTGCGCTGCGACACCCGGTTGGAGGCAAGGCAGGGGCGCACCAGACTGTCCAGCGGCCCCGGCGGACGGTTGGGAGGACGGTTCGTCTTCACCTCCACAGGCCACCGCGAGGGGGAGAGAGAGGAGGAGGAGCTGGAAGAGGGTGGAGAGACGCGCCCGCATGATCCCTCGCCCAGCAACAGGTGTGCCCGCCAGCTTCGAGGGGCCGCGATCGTGCTACAAGGGCGAGGCGATGCGGTACGAAGGTCGAATTTTCCGCCCTCCCTCGGAGGCAGACGCGTACATCCTGCAGGCGACCATCGGGTGCTCCTGGAACCACTGCACGTACTGCGACATGTACCGGGACAAGAGCTTCCGCCTGCGCCCGCTGGAGGAGACCCTGGCCGACCTGGAGGAGGCCGCTCGCCGGTTCGGGCCGGGGGTGGACAAGATCTTCGTGGCCGACGGGGACGCGCTGGTGATGCCGATGGAGCACTGGCAGCCGATCCTGGAGCGAGCGAGGGCGTTGTTCCCCCGGCTACGGCGGGTCTCGTGCTACGCGATGGCGCGGAACATCCTGGCCAAGACCGAGGAGGAGCTGCTGCAGCTCCGGCTCGGGGGGCTCTCGCTGCTCTACATCGGGCCCGAGTCCGGGGACGACGTGACGCTGAAGCGAATCGCCAAGGGCGACGACGCGGCGACGCACGTGGAGGCGGCGCGCCGGGCCCACCAGGCGAACATGCAGCTGAGCGTGATCGCGCTGCTGGGGGTCGCGTCCGAGCGCACCGAGGAGCATGCGAGGGCGACGGGGGCCCTGGTGACGGCGATGGATCCGGCCTATTTCTCGGCGCTGACGGTGACCGTGGTGCCGGGCACACCGCTGGCGACGCTGCAGGGGCGCGGGCGCTTCCAGGTGCCCCCGGTCGCGGGCCTGCTCCACGAGCTCCGGACCATGGTGGCGGAGGCCCGGCCCACGGACGCGGTGTTTCGCACCAACCACGCCTCGAATTACCTGCCCCTCGGGGGCCGCCTCCCGGCGGATCGAGATCGCATCCTCGGCCTCATCGACGCGGCGCTCGCAGGGAAAATACGCCTCCGCAACGAGTCATCGCGGGGTCTCTGACCGAGCCATGACACACTTATGACAGCGGGGAGGGGGGTCGGTGAGGAATTTGTGCGCTCACGGAGCCACCACAGATGAGCCAGCGCCGAGCACGTCCCCCCATCGCCGTCGTGGGCGTAAGCGCCCTGTTCCCCGGATCCACCCACGCCGAGGGCTTCTGGAAGGATATCCTGGAAGGCGCCGACCGGATCGGCGATGTGCCCCCGAGCCACTGGCTCATCGAGGATTACTACGACCCCAACCCGGCCGCGCAGGACAAGACCTACGCCCGCCGCGGCGCGTTCCTCACGCCGGTCGAGTTCGATCCGATGGAGCACGGCGTGCCGCCGACGGTGCTCCCCTCCACCGACACCTCGCAGCTCCTGGCGCTGATCCTGGCGAAGCAGGTGCTTGAAGATGCGACCCGGGGCCAGTTTGCCCAGATGGACGCGTCCCGGGCCAGCATCATCCTCGGGGTGACCTCGGCCCAGGAGCTGGTCAACCAGATGGCCAGCCGCCTGCAGAAGCCGATCTGGCAGAAGGCGCTCCGGGAGCATGGCCTCCCCGAGAGCGAGGTCCAGGAGGTCTGCGAGCGCATCGCCTCCTCGTACACCCCCTGGAAAGAGAGCAGCTTCCCCGGCCTCCTGGGGAACGTCGTGGCCGGTCGCATCGCCAACCGCCTCAACCTGGGCGGCACCAACTGCGTCACCGACGCGGCCTGCGCCAGCAGCCTCTCCGCCCTCTCGATGGCGGCCAACGAGCTGTACCTCGGCGACAGCGACCTGGTCATCGCTGGCGGCGTCGACACGATGAACGACATCTTCATGTTCGTCTGCTTCAGCAAGACGCCGGCGCTCTCCGCGACCGGCGACTGCCGTCCCTTCTCGGCCAGGGCAGACGGCACGATGCTGGGCGAGGGCCTGGGCTTCCTGGCCCTCAAGCGCCTCGACGACGCCGAGCGCGACGGCGACCACATCTACGCGGTGCTCCGCGGCGTGGGCTCCTCCTCCGACGGCCGCGCGTCCAGCGTCTACGCGCCGGTCCCCAAGGGCCAGTCCAAGGCCCTGCTGCGCACCTACGAGGTCGCCGGCTATGGCCCTGACACCGTCGAGCTGGTCGAGGCCCACGGCACCGGCACCCGCGCCGGTGATGCCGCCGAGTTCGAGGGGCTCCGCATGGCCTTCGGCGCGTCCGAGCGCAAGGACCGCCAGTGGTGCGCCCTGGGCTCGGTCAAGTCCCAGATCGGCCACACCAAGTCGTCCGCTGGCGCCGCCGGCCTGATCAAGGCGGTGATGGCCCTCCAGCACCGGGTGCTCCCCCCCACGATCAAGGTCGACGAGCCCAACCCGGCCATGAAGATCGAGGAGAGCCCGTTTTACCTGAACACCGAGGCTCGCCCCTGGGTCCGCACCAGCGACCACCCGCGCCGCGCCTCCGTGAGCTCCTTCGGCTTTGGCGGCAGCAATTTCCACGTCGCCCTCGAGGAGTACACGGGCCCCGCCCGCCGCGCCGCCCGCTTCCGCGGCGCCCCCTCCGAGCTGATCCCCCTCTCCGCGGCGACCCCTGACGAGCTCCTCGCGCGCTGCGAGCGCGTCGCCCAGGATGCAGACCGGGCCGGCACCCTCTGGGAGCTCGCCCGCGACGCCCAGCGCGCCTTCGACCCCCGGCTCCCGGCCCGCCTCGCCCTCGTCGCGTCAGACCTCGACGACCTCAGGAAAAAACTCGCGCAGGCCCAGGTTCAGGTCAAATCAGACCCCAGGAGCGCAAGCACCTCGCCTGCTGGCATTCACTACGCCCTGGGCGCGGACGCGGGGAAGGTGGCGTTCCTGTTCCCGGGTCAGGGGAGCCAGTACGTGGGGATGGGCGCGCAGGTGGCGATGCACTTCGATCAGGCGCTGCGGGTCTGGGATCGGGCGGCCGATCTGGCGGCGGCGGGGGGGCAGGAGCCGCTGCATCCGGCGGTGTTCCCGATCCCGGTGTTCAGCGAGGAAGAGCGAGCGGCGCAGCAGAAGCGCCTGACCGAGACGCAGCGCGCGCAGCCTGCGATCGGGCTGACGAGCCTGTCGCACCTGGAGCTGCTCAAGGCCCTGGGGCTGCAGCCGGCGATGGTGGGGGGTCACAGCTTCGGAGAAGTGACGGCGCTGCATGCGGCGGGGGTGCTGGACGAGGAGTCGTTCCTGAAGGTCGCCCGCAAGCGCGGCGAGCTGATGGCGAACGCGTCGAGCGAGGCGGGGGCGATGCTGGCGGTGGCCTGCGGGATCGACGAGATCCGCGGGATGTTCAACGGGCTGTCGACGGAGCTGGTGGTGGCGAACCACAACGGTCCGAAGCAGGTGGTGCTGTCCGGGCGCCAGGGCCCGATCGAGCAGATGCAGAAGAAGCTCGAAGGAAAGGGCATCACCGCGCGGCGCCTGCCGGTCTCCACGGCCTTCCACTCGCCGCTGGTGAGCGGGTCGAGCGAGCCCTTCGAGGGCTTCCTCCAGGGCATCGAGTTCCGCGCGGCGGGCTGCCCGGTGTTCGCCAACTCGGAGGCGGCCCCCTACGACGCCGATCCTGGCGCCATGCGCGCAACGCTGGCGGGGCAGATAGCCCGCTCGGTGCGCTTCGTCGAGCAGATCCAGGCGATGTACGACGCCGGGGCGCGCACCTTTGTCGAGGTGGGCCCGGGCGCGGTGCTGACGCAGCTGACCGGCGAGATCCTGGCGGGGAAGCCCCACCAGGCGATCGCGATGGATCGCAAGGGCCAGCACGGCGTGACCATGCTCTGGAACGCGCTGGGGCGGCTGCTGGTCCAGGGGGTTTCCCTGGATCTGAGCGCCTTGTGGGCTGACTACGACCGACCCGCCCGGCCCCGGGTCAAGCGCGCCATGAGCGTGCACATTTCCGGAACCAACCACGGCAAACCTTACCCCCCGCCCGGAGGCGCTGCGGCCCTCCCTCCACCGAACCCACCCCGCATGTCGAAGCCTACCGAACCCCTCCCCTCTGCTCCCGCGGCGACGCCGCCCCAGGCCATGCCCGCCCCGACCCCGGTGACGGCCCTGGCCTCCGCCCCGACCGCGACCGCGACTCAGGCCCCGACCCACGAGGCCCCGGCGATCGTGCTCGAAACCCCTGTGGCCCTCGAGGCAGGCGTCGCCTACGTCCTCCAGGAGATGCACCGCCAGACCGCCGAGGTCCACGGGGTGTACCTCCAGTCCGTGGGGGATGCGCACGTCTCCTTCCTCCGGACCGTCGAGGCCTCGCTCCAGGCCCTCGGGGGCGCTCCTCGCGCCGCCCTGGCCGAGCCCGCAGCCCCTCGCCGCGCGTACCAGACCTCGGCCCCTCGCCCTGTGATCTACGCCGCGCCCGCAGCGCCCGCGCCGGCCCCGGTGGTGTACGCCGCGCCGGCCCCTGCTCCGGCCCCGATCGCAGCCCCGGCGCCTGCGCCGATCGTCGCACCAGCGCCGGTTGTTGCCGCGGCCCCGGTCGCTGCAGCCCCCGTTCCGGTGGCGGTGGCGCCCGCTCCGGTGGCCCCTGCTCCGGTGGCAAAGCCTGCCGCCGCAGGCGTGGATCTCAAGGGCGTGCTGCTGAAGATCGTGGCCGAGAAGACCGGCTACCCGGCCGAGATGCTCACCATGGAGATGGCCCTCGAAG
>JALOQB010000317.1 GCA_025453595.1 Polyangiaceae bacterium | reverse complement strand
GAGCGATGTGGGGGCGAGCGTTCTGGTCGCCGAGCTACTGCGCGGTGTCGTGTGGCGGGGCGCCGTTGGAGGTGATCAAGGCGTACATCGAGGGACAGCGAGCGGACACCAAGGCTGACCAGGGAGGGCCGCTTCCTCCCCCGGCGTGAACGCCGGGGGTCCCGCGGCTTAACCAAGACGATGAGGCCTTCTGCTGGACACCATGGATGCCTTCCCCGGTCCCTTCGCGGTGCTGGCCGACAAGGATCGCGGGGACAACCCGGCGGTGCTGGAGACCGGCCCCACGCGTCAGGCCCTCGCCCGCCGCCAGGCCCTCGCCCCCGTCGCCGCCGCCCTGGCGAGCCTCACCCGCCGCGTCGAGGATGACGTCCTGGTGCAGGGGGAGCGCGCCCGCGAGGTGACCACCCCGGCCTACGCGCTCCTCAAGGCCAACGCCGCCGTCGATCCGAAGCTCCGCAAGAAGGCCGCCAAGGTCTTCGACTTCTACGCCAGGACAGGGCGCCCGAAGAAGTTACCCACCGCCAGGGGAAACGTACCCTCAAAGTACTTCCTGGTACCCCTCCCCACCCCCACCAGACCGCCGGGCGCTTTCGATAGACCGGCTGGTACCTTCGGCAGACCGAGCGGGTACGTTCGATGGATCGACGGGTGCTCTCCACACACCGACCGGGTACGTTCAACAGACCGAGTGGGTACGTTCGATGAACCGCCAGGTGTTCCTGGCGTATCCTGCCTGGTAGTTCCTTGTAGCTCTGTCCGGTCGCTCCCGTGGGGGATCCTCCGGCAAGAGGGGCCGTCTCCCTACGGCTTGCGCCGTGGAGGTGCGGCCCGGCAGGTGAGCTCGTTCAGCACCCGAAGCAGGGTGGTGACCTGGTGGGGGGCGAGGCGCAGCGTGGCGGTGAGGCGAGGGCCCACCGGCGAGAAGGTGGGGGCAGCAAGGCGCAGGGCCTCCGGGTCGAGGGCGGGGGCGTCCGGGGCCAGGCGCAGGACCGCCTCGGAGAGCTGCAGCGCGTCGGAGAGGAAGAGCCGGAAGGTCCGGTTCAGCTCCGGAGCCAGCGCCGCTGCGGTGGCCTCGTCGCGGGTGACCAGGTCGAGCTGAAGATCTGCACCACCGTCCTGGTTGGCGTAGCCGTCGGCGCGGAGCTCGGTGAAGCCCGCGGGGAGCTCGATGCCAAGACGACGGAGCGGGCGCGCCGGCTGCTGGAGCGTCAGGTTCATCACTCGACCGCGGGCCTCGGGCAAGGAGATGGGGTCGGGTTGCCCGTGGATCTGCTTCCAGGCCTCGGGTGGGCTCAGGAAGAGCATGGACGTGGGGTGCGTGAAGAGCACCCGCTCGGTGCGCTGCACGATCACCCGGGCCACCCCGTCCTGGAGCCATTTGCCCCGGGGCCCGCTCCGCCGCAGGAGCGAATCGAAGAGGCCCTGGATGCGCTCGGGGGTCGCCCGGTGCTGCACCGCCACGGTGGCCCTGGCGGCGCTGGTGATCTGGGGGCCCACCATCAGGAACCCCTCGATCTCCTGGAGCGGATCCGAGCCCGGCGGCAGGAAGGGTTTCCACTCGTGGTTGCAGGCCAGGAGGGCGCCGACCGCCGGGGCCACCGGGTGCGCTTGCAAGCTGCTCAGCCAGAGGGCCAGGGAGACCGCCGGTTTCCCCTTGATTTCCCTGGCGATGTTGCCCTTGAGGCCCACGGCGCCGCCCCGGGCCGGGGCCTGATCCTTGCCGGGGCCCGGGGTCGGATCGGCGAGCAGGTGTTGCTCGTCCGGGGCGTCGCCGCCCACGGGGAAATTCCCCGGGTCCTGGGGCTCCGGCTCCTGCCCCTGAGGGCCCTTGCGGGGCGGGCGAGCGGGGGGCTTCGGAGGGGTGGTCGGGCGCCCGGGTCGAGCCGGTGGTCTTGCGGCCGCGGTCGGAGCAGGCGCCGGGGGGGCCGGGGGCGGGAGGGAGAAGGCGTCCCTGTCCTCGGTGGGCGCCGGGGCCGGTGGCTCCACCAGCTCGATGGGGAGCTCGATCTTCTCCGGGACATCATCCTCCCGCGGGGGCTCGCGCAGGACGGCGAGGCGTTGCATCGTGCGCAGCAGGGGCATCGCGGGGGTGAACGGCAGGTGCAGGAGCACCGCGAGCAGCGTCGAGACGGTCATGGGGCGACGCCACCAGCGCATGGCTCAGAACGTCCATCCAGCCCGCGCCTGGCGGCCGAGGCGCCCCACGAGGCCCGACAGCACGGCGGTCGCCCCGTTGCACTCGCGCAGGACGCGCTCGATGCGATCCTGCAGGATCGCGATGTCCGGCGCCGAGACGGTGAGGGGGGGCTCCAGCCGCAGCACGTCCGGGCGGTGCGTGGTGGGCTGGCAGATCACGCTCGCCTCCAGCATTTTCAGGGCAATCCAGTGGCCGGTCGGGGGGGGTGGGACGGAGGCCGGGAGCGGGAGCTTCCAGCCCCGGGGCAGCATGCCCAGCTCGACGCCGACCAGCAGGCCTTCCCCCCGGATGCCCCGCACCAGCGGGTGCCCCTGGAGCCTCCGTTGTAGCCCCTCCAGCAGCTCTTCTCCGCGCTGGCGCACGTTGTTCAGCAGCGGCTCGTCGAGGAGCGACAGGAACTCGAGGGCCACCGCGCTGGCCACGTTGACCCCGCCGACAGGCCCCGGCCCCACCAGCCCGGGCGCCTGCCGCTCTGCTCGCTCGAGCAGCTCGGGGTTCAGGCAGAGCGCCGACAGCGCGCAGTAGGACCCGCCGAGGGCCTTGCCGAGCGTGACAATGTCAGGTTTGACACCGTATTTCTTCCAGAGAAAATCGTGGCCACAGCGGCCGAGGCCGGTCTGGATCTCGTCGAGGATGAGGAGGGTGCCGTGGCGAGAGCAGAGCTCGCGGCAGGCCTCGAGGTAACCGCCGGGGGGCATGCGCATGCCGCCCTCGATCTGGAGGGGTTCGAGGAGGAAGGCGGCGGCGCCGTCCTGGAGGGCGTGGCGGAGGGCGTCCAGGTCGCCATAGGGAAGTACCCTACAACCGGGGAGGAGCGGGGCGAAGGGCTTGCGGACGCGGGGTTCAGCGGCGACGGAGAGGGCGCCGAGGTTGAGGCCGTGGTAGGAGCCATCGCAGCAGAGGATGGTCTGGCGCCCGGTGGAGGCGCGGGCGATCTTGAGGGCTACATCGACGGCCTCGGCGCCGCTGGAGGCGAGGAGGACGGAGGGGAGGGAGGAGCGCCGGGCGAGGAGGGCCTTGAGCTGGGCGGCGCGGGGCCCCTCGTCCTCGCCCCAGGGCTCCTCGTCGAGGGCCTGTTCGAAGCGGACGCGGAGGCGCTCGGGGTGGTGACCGAGGGGGACGGAGCCAAAGCCTGCGAGGGCATCGAGGTAGCTGTTGCCGCGGTGGTCTTCGATGCGTTCGCCCTGGGCCCGGGTGAAGAGGCGACCGTAGCCGAGGACCCCGAGGAGGGAGACGAGGTGGGGGTTGACGTGCCGCGCGTAGCGCTGGACTTCGGGGCGATCGCTGGTCTTCATGGGGGGGGCCCGAGGCAGCAGCGAAAGCCGGCCTCGTAGGTGCGAAATTCACCCGGATGGGCCCCGTTGACGAAGGCGCAGCTCGGGTTGCTTCCGCCGTAACATTTGGACCAGTAGCAGCCCTTGAGCACGTGGTCGTAATTCTTCTGCGTGGGGAAGGTGCGCCGTACCCACTCGGCCACGTTGCCCGTGAGATCCTGGACCCCTTCGCTGGACACGCATCCGGCGCGGGAGCCGCTGGGATCGGCCTGGTAGAGCCCGGAGGCCTCGGCCTGGGCGGCGGGGGAAGGCCAGGTCGCCAGCAGGGCCCAGTCCGGGGGGATCCAGGTCTTGTCGTCGTTGCACCGGTGCTCCTCGTGCTGGTCCCCGTACGGGTAGGTGGTGCCCCCGGGGCCCTCGCAGGCCCGCAGCCACTCGTCCTCCCGGCACAGCCGCTTGCCTCGGGCCTCGCACCAGTCCTCCCCGTCCTGGGCCGTGCGCATCGCCAGCGGCAGCGCCCCCGCCTCGTTTGGCGCCTCGTACCGGTCCATGCAGAAATCATCTATAGGGATCATCCCTACAGGGCAGGGGGCGGCCCCCCCCTGGCCCGCTCCGCCGCTGCCCGCTCCGCCGCTGCCCGCCTCGCCGCTGCCCGTACCGCCGCTGGGGCTGCCGGCGGCACCACCGCTGGTACCCGGAGCACCGCTGCCACCGGAGCCGGCGCCCCCGGCGCCAGCGGGGGTCGAGGCGCCCCCCTGGCCAGTGGGGCTGGTTCCTCCCTGGTTGCCGGAGCCGCCAGCACCGGGGGCGCCAGCGGCCCCTGCGGGACCGTGGTCGTGGGCGACCGGGCAGCGCTCCGGAGGGCAGGGGAGGAAGGTGACGCGGGAGGGGGGGTCGATCTCGGTGGAGCAGGAGGCGAGGGCCGCGAGGAGGAGCAGAGAGCGAGGGCGAAGCGGCCCGGATCGGGGTAGGATGGGGGACCGATGAGCAAACCGTTCGAGATCGAGGTGCGTGGGCATGTGGCGACGCTCTGGCTGGCCAACGCGGAGAAGAAGAATGCCATGGGCGTGGCGTTCTGGGGAGAGCTCCCGGGGGTGGTGGCGTCGATCGAGGCGGACGAGCGGGTGCGGGTGGTGGTGGTGGCGGCGCGGGGGCCTCATTTCAGCGTCGGCCTGGATCTGGTCGAGATGGGGGCGGCGCTGGGGCCAGCGCTCGCCGGAGGCACCGCGCGGGAGCGCCGCCAGCTCTTCGACAAGATCCACGAGATGAGGCGCGGGTTCGACGCCATCGCGGACTCCAGGTTGCCCTTCGTTGCGGCGATCCATGGGGGCTGTATCGGGGGGGCCCTCGATCTGGTTGCGTGCTGCGACATCCGCGTGGCCTCGGAGGACGCGCGCTTCAGCCTGCGGGAGACCCGCATCGCGATCGTCGCGGACATGGGCTCGCTCCAGCGGCTCTCGGGCATCGTGGGCCAGGGGCACCTGCGGGAGATGGCGCTGACCGGCAAGGACATCAACGCGGAGCGCGCGCTGCGGATCGGGCTGGTGAACGAGCTTCATCCGGGGCCAGAGAAGACGCTCCAGGGGGCCTACGCGATGGCGGAGGAGATCGCGCGGAACAGCCCGCTGGCGGTCCAGGGCACCCGGGAAGTGCTGCGGGTCTCGGAGCGCCACGGCGTCGAGGCGGGCCTGCGCTACGTCGCGGCCTGGAACGCGGCGCACCTGGCCAGCGCGGATCTCCAGGAGGCCTTCCAGGCCTTCCTCGAGAAGCGAACCCCCACCTTCCGGGGGGAGTGATGGTGCGACGAGCTGCCTTCCCTGCCGCGGTGCTGGCCCTGCTGAGCTCGGTCGCCTGCCAGAACGTCACGGGGCTCTCTTCCCTCGAATTTTCCGCGGAACTTCCGCCTGAGAACAACCTGGCCGGGGCCGGTGGGGACGGGGGCCCAGGGGGGGATGGGGGGCCAGCGGGGGGCGGACAAGGGGGTGTCGGGGCTGGTGCCGGTGGGGCGGGCGGGTCGGTGGCCCCGTGTGGCCCCGGGAATCGTCCTCCGTCGATCGTGCTGCCGGCATCGATCCAGGGCCTGGCGGGGCAGAAGATCACGCTGGATGCATCGGCCAGCTCGGACCCGGACGGAGACGCGCTGGAGTTCAGCTGGTCCCCGGGCCCGGAGGCGCCGCCGCTCTCCGAGGTGGATGGCCCCCAGGCCGTGGTGAACGGGGCCGAGTGCGGGTCGTTTTCTTATCGCCTCGTGGTGAAGGATGCCTGCGGCGCCGCGGCCGAGCAGGAGATCCTGGTGCAGGCGCCCCGGGGCGTTTTTGTGGCGCAAAAAGGCTGTGATGCGGCCACCGCCTGCGGCGGGCTGTCGAGGCCCTGGTGCGATCTGCAGACCGCCGTGGATCAGACCGAGGGGCCCGCGGTGCTGCGGATCGCCAGCGGTGAGTACGCGCCGGTCACGCTGCGGGAGGGGGTCTCGCTGGAGGGTGGGTACAGCGAGGATTTCAAGACGCGGGAGCTCCAGCCCTCGGCGGAGCGAACGGTGGTGAAGTCGCTGGATCAGAGCGCGCTCATCGGCCCCCTGGCGGGTGGTTCGTTCGCGGATGGATTGCTGATCCGCGTCGAGCATGCCAGCGCCCCGGACGACGTGACGCTCTCGGCGATCGTGTCCCGTGGGTCGGGAGCGCTCACGCTGCGCCACCTGCGTGTCGAGGGCGACGGGGGCACGATGCCCGGGGGCTTCTGCGGCGTCCTTCGCGACGGTCAGGGGGCGCTCTCGCTGGAGCCAGGGGTCTCCGTGGTGGCCCCTGGCGCCAAGAAGACGAGCGCCGCGCTCTGCCTGCGGGGTGGGGGGGCGGTGGTGATCGAGGGGGCGACCCTCCAGGCCGGGGACGCGGAGGTAAGCGTGGCCGTCGACGCCGAGTTCCCGGATCTGCTGCGGCTCTCCGGGGCGACCCTGCGCGCGGGGCGCGGGGTGCAGCGGGCCGTGGGGCTCCGCTGGGTTCTACCGAAGAGCACTCCGTCCGCCTCGTTGCTCCTCGAGAACTCGGTGGTCCGCGGCGGCAGCGCCCCCGATACCGTCGGCGTCGAGCTGGCTCGCATCGGCGAGGGGGAGATCTCCGGAGGTTCTCTCCACGGAGAGGATTTCCAGCTCGCGGGGGAAGGGGGGACGAAGAGCACGGCGCTGCGGGTCACCGGCGTGGGCGTGCCAGAGAAGGGGTTGAGCGTGAGCGGCGTCACGGTGGAGGGGGGGCTCAAGGCGCAGGAGCGGGTGGGGGTGCAGGTGGTGGCCTCGGGTCTCCGGGTGAGCAAGAGCAAGGTGGAAGGCTCTCCGCTGCCCGGGGGGCGGAGGACGGTGGGGGTGGTGGCAGATGGGGGCGAAGGGGAGGGGACGATCGTGCTGGAAGAGAACACCCGGTTGAACGGCGGGGCGCCGTCGGTGGCCAGCGGAGGCTACGAGGCCTACGGGGTCGAGCACCGGGGGAGGCAGGCGCTGGTGGTCCGTCAAAACGCCGAGGTGCGGGGCTGCATCGAGGCTTGCAAGATGGGGGATGGGGTCTCGGTGGCGGCGGGGATACGGGCGTCCCAGGGGTCGCTGCAGATCGAGAACAACGGCTCTATCCTGGGGGGAGCGCAGGACGTGGTGAACCCCAAGGGGACGCACCGTGGCGTGTGGCTCGACGCCGTGTGCGAGACCACCGGGTGCGCCCAGGCCAGCCTGGTGAACAACGAAGAGATCGTTGGCAACCGGGATCTGGTGCGGAGGCCCGGGAGCGTGCTCGGGGTCGACGCCACCGGGTTCGTGCTCCAGATGCAGGACAACGGACGCGTCGCGGGGGGGCATGCGGCGGTGCAGGCGGTGGGGCTCGCGGCGAGCGCCGGCGGGGCCTCGCAGATCCGGAGCAACAACATCCAGGGGGGGGTCGCCGGTTCCACTCTGGGGGCCCGCCTGCAGGGGCATGACGGGATGCGCTTCTCGCGGAACGTCGTCGATGGCTGTGGAGACGCGACGCTGGTCGGCCCGGGTGGGTGTTCCGTGGCCCAGGAGAGCGTGGGGCTACGATCCTTCAACGAGACGTCCGCGCGGTTCTCGAACAACTACATCCTGGGGGGGCGAGGCAAGAGCGCGGTGGCCTGCGAGCTGGGCAACGACGGGGGGGCCTCGGGCGTCAAGCTCCTCGAGTTCGCGTACAACCTGTGCATGGCCCCCGGGCGAGCCGCCAGCCAGGAGCCTGCCTCGGTGGCGGTGGGGGTGCGGGTGCAGGGGCCCGGGGCGACGGTGGCTGGCGTGTCGCTGAGGAACAACCTGTTCCTGGTGCCGTCGGTGGCCTCATCCGTCATCCCGGGGGAAGAAGTGAGCGTGCTCTCCGGGGGAGAGGTGCGCCACAACGACTTCTGGGTCCTCGGCGCGTCCGGGGGGGCTTTTTACCGGCGAGGTCCTGTCGAGTTCAGCGATCTGGCGGCGTTCAACGCGAAGTCCGCCAACACCGACTTCACGGCGAACCTCGCGGAGGAGCCGGGGTTGTCCGGACCGCTCGGGGATTTTTCCGCTCTCACGGTCGACGCCTTGCGGCTGAGCGGGGCTTGTTTGCTGCGAGGCAAGGGCGCCCCGATCCCGTGGGAAACCGCGGATTTTGACGGAGAATCGAGGGGTGACGGCGGTGTGTCGGGGTTGCCCGAGGTGGGGCCGGATGAATGTCCCTGAGGGGGGCGGGTTTTTGAGGGCAAGAGGGGTCGGGATCGGGTAAGGTTGGGGTTGGGCAAGGATGACAAACGACCCCAGCCTCGCGCCCGGCATGATCATCGCGAACCGGTTCCGCCTGGACCGCCATCTGGGTCAAGGCGGCATGGGGAGCGTCTGGGCGGCCTGGCACATCACCTTGAACGTCGAGGTGGCGGTCAAGTTTATCGACCCCCAGTACGTATCCAACCGGGATGCCTGGTCGCGCTTCAACCAGGAGGCGATGGCGGCGGCCAAGATCAAGAGCCCACACGTGGTCGGGGTCCTTGATTTTGGCACCGACGAGCAGGAGCGCCCGTACCTCGCCATGGAGCTCCTCCAGGGGGAGGAGCTGGCCTCGCTGCTGGATCGAGAGCCGACGCTGCCGGTGCCGATGGTGGCGCGGATCCTCCAGCAGGCGTGCAAGGGGCTGGCGCGGGCCCACGCGGCCCGGATCATTCATCGTGACATCAAGCCCGACAACCTCTTCCTCTGCGAGGATGAAGACGGGTTTCACCTGAAGATCCTCGATTTTGGTATCGCCAAGATGGGCAACGTCGGGATGTCGACGCACCGGACCGGGACAGGCCAGGTCCTGGGGACGCCCCTGTTCATGAGCCCCGAGCAGGCCTACGGCAACCGCCCGGTCGATCACCGGAGCGATCTGTACTCGCTGGCGGTGGTTATTTACCGCTGCCTCACGGGCCAGGTCCCCTTCGAATCGGACGGGGTGGGCGAGCTGATCGTGGCCATCACCACCCAGAACCCACGCCCGCCCTCGCACCTGCGAGCCGGGCTCCCGGTGGGCCTCGACGCGTGGTTCCAGCGGGCCCTCGCCAAGGACCCGGAGCTGCGCTTCCGCAGCGCTCGCGAGATGGCCGAGTCCTTCTCCGTGGCCTGCGGGATGACCCCGCTGGTCGAGTCCACCGCCCAGTTCTCTGCCCTCAACGCCACCGATCTCAACGGACCGATCTCGGGCTTCCTCAGCGGTCCTCTCAGCGAGCCCCCCTCCGAGGTGCTGCCGCTGGTGCGCCGCGGGGGGCCATCCTCGGCGCCCTCCTCGCGCCGGCAGGCGGTCACGCTCCAGGGGACCACCTCCAGCTTTCTCGACCTCTCCGGCGTGCACCAGGGCCAGCGGCGCTGGGTCATCGCCGGGGCCGTCGCCGCGGCCTTTGCGCTGGGGGGAGGGGCCGCGTGGTTCTTCTCGCGCGAGGCGCCGACCTACTCCTCCCCCATCGGCGCCGCGAGCCTGGCCTCGCCGCCGCCTCGCCCGACGCCCAGCGCTTCCGCCGCGTCCCTCGCTGTGCCGACCGCCTCCACGCCGGTGATCGCCATCAGCGCGCTCCCGGCCGAGGCGCTGCCCAGGCTCCCCGCCAACCACCCCCGGCCTGCGCTGAAGACCGCGGTGCCCCACCCCTCGGCCCCCGCGGTCCGCCCCACGGCACCCCCTTCGCCCGCTCCAACCCCCGCCTCCACCAAGATCGACTACGGCCTCTTACATGCGGCGGACGCTCGTCCCTCTCCTCCTCGCGCTGGTGACCTCTTTCTCCTCGCAGGCTGGCGCCGAGGGGCCCTCCGCGCAGGATCGCGCCACCGCCCGCCTGCTCGCCGAGGAGGCCGACAAGAAGCAGGAGGCCGGCGACCTTGCTGGCGCCCTCGAGCTCTTCCAGCGCGCCGACGCCATCTACCCCGCTCCCTCCCTCAAGGTGGCCATCGCCCGGGTCCTGGCGAAACAATCCAAGATCATCGAGGCTCACGAGCTGCTCCTCGATGTGGCCCGCAGCGCGCCGCAAAAAGAGGAGCCTGCGGTCTGGGCCTCGGCCCGCGAGGCCGCCAGGCAGGAAGCCGAGGCCCTGGCGCCGCGTGTCCCCCGGATCGAGATCTCCCTGCTTGGCCTCGACCGCGACGTCGCTCCCACGGTCTTCCTCGATGGCAAGCGTATCCCCAACGCTTCCCTCGGCGTGGTGCGGCCCATCAACCCGGGCGCTCACCGGGTCCGCGCCGAGGCCGAGGGCTACCTCCCCGCCGAGCAGCTCATCCAGATGGCCGAGGGCGAGCACTACCGGCTCACCCTCAAGATGCTCCGGGAGCCCACCCCCGTCGCCTCCGCCCCGGCGTCGGCCCCGAAGAAGTCCGGAAGTTCCCTACCATCCGGAAGTTCTCTACCACCTCGCCCACCTCCGCAGGAGCAGGGGGGAGGGAAGGGCCTGATGATCGTGGGGTTTGCGAGCGGGGGTGCGTTCCTGGTGGCCGGCTCGGTGCTGGGCCTGATGGTGCGTTCGAGGGTGCAGGACATCAAGGAGGACTGCGTGCTCCCCGGCGGCGCCTGCCCGCTGAGCCGCCGGCCTGACGCGGACGCCGCGGAGCGCCTGGCGCTGGCCTCGAACATCACGTTCGGCCTGGCGGCGGCGGGGGTAGGGCTGGGGGTGTACGGCTGGCTGACCTCCGGTTCCAGCGCTGCGGCGACCTCCCGGGGGCCTTCCTGGCGCGTGGGGGTGGGCCCCGGGGGCGTGGCGCTGGGCGGCCAGTTCTAGCCGTGGCGCTGCGCCTCTCATGGTGCCGGGGCGCGGCCTTGTCGCTGGTGACCGGGGCTTGCGCTCCTGCCGCGGCGCCCGGTCCGCCGGAGCGCGTGGCTCCTCCCGGGTCTTCGGCCCTGGAGACCTCCGCTGTGGCCTCTTCCGCGGTGTCCCCCGCTGGGCGCGGCAGCGAGCCGGCGCCCTCCGGGCAGACCCCGGAGGCCCCGCCTTCTGCGGTACCGCTGGCCTCAGCTCGCCCTGCTTCCCTGGAGCCGCCCCCCCTGGCTGCCCCGGGAGAGAGCGCCGCCGAGCAACGGGTGTTTCGCCAGCTGATGATGGGGAAATTGCCGGCCACCTCGCGCCGGCTCTGGACGCTGCTGCGTGGCGCCGGGATCGTCCGGTTGCGTACGACCTGCCAGGGCCCGACGGAGCAGAGCGGGCTGATGTACGGCTCGATCACGGGGCGAGAGCAGGACGACGCGCTCTGGAGCACCACCGGATGGCTAGATTACGTCGGCACCGTCGTGGCCTCCGGGGGGGAGCGGTACCGGCTGGCGCGGAGCGCGGGGGGAGGGGAGGGATGCACGGGGCCCGAGGCCATCGAGCTTCGCTGCGCGGCGGCGAGCGTCGCGGCGCTGGCGCCGAGGGCGGCGCTGATCCCGGGGAACAAGAGGGATGATGACACGATGCGTCCGGCGCGCTGGCAGCCGCCGACGCGCTCCGCAGCCCCTGCGCTGCGCTGCCTCGTGGCGCTGGACGCCGGGGAGCAGGAGCCGTTTCGTTTCTGGCTGCACCCCCTGGTCGACCCGTTCCCGCTGCTGTTCACGGCGCCCACCGCGGCGCGCCCGGGGGTCGAATGGGCCTTTGAAAACTCGGACATGGTGGTGCAAGAAGGGGCCTACCGATGGATGCCGGGAGGGGGGCGCTGAGGGGCTCAGGCCAGGCGTACCTGCTGGCCCCAGGGGCAGGGGAAGGGGTCGCGGCCCGAGAGCACCCAGAGGACGGGCATCGGAGGGGGGCGCTCCGGGAAGGGGCCGAGGCCGTCGGTGAAGTAGACGACGCCCTGGGCCTGGTGTTGCTTCAGGAAGGTGGGCTCGAAGATGGGGCGCAGGTCGGTGCCTCCGCGCCCCATCACCGCGTCGAGGCGCCCGGGGAAGCGGTAGACGCGGTGGACCTGGGCGTCGCACTCGGCCACGACGAAGCGGGTGAGGTGGGCGAGCTCCCGGAGCTGGGCGCCGATCTCCTCCAGCATGGGGGTCTCGACGCTGGCCGAGGTGTCGAGGGCCACCAGCAGGCGAGGTTGCTCGATGAGGCGCGAGGTGTAGAGCCTCCCGGGGACCTCGCCGAGCCGCGCGGGGAAGCGGCGGCTGGGGCGCGCGTAGCTGTGGCGGGGGGCGCGGGCCTGAGCCGAGAACATGCGCAAGGCGGTGCGCCAGTCGACCGGCTGCCGGGGGGGCGCGAGGGCGAGCTGCTGGAGCAAGAATTCCGGTGTTTTCCCGGCGATCCGGGGTTTCTGGTCGCCGGTGTCGCCGAGGTCCTGGAGGGCCCCCTCCAGGAGCTGCTGGACCGGCGCCTGGGAGGCCGGCGGCTCGGCGCTGCGCCGGTGCTCGTCGACGAAGCGTAGCTGGGCGGGAAGCTTGAGCTGGGACTCCTGTCGCAGGGCGACGAGGCGCTCGTAGCGCTGCATCGTGCTCTGGTGAGGTCGCAGCCCCATGCGCTCGAAATCCTTGAGGAGGATGCCCCCGGGCAGGGCTTCTTCTATGTACTCGTTGGCCGAGATCTCCATGGCCAGTTCCATGAGATCGGGGTGGGCCACGTCGCGAAATTTCGGGTGCGTGAGGTGCCCCAGGACCAGGTGGTGCACCTCGTGGAGCAGGACCCCGAGCAGGTACCGGGGGTTTCGCTGGAAGTAGTCGGTGTTGACGTGGAGGTAGAAGCGACCATCGTGGAACGAGACCGCCATGATGTCGGTGGAGAGGTCGGCCACCGGCCGGAGCCGCGCCAGCACGCCGGCGTAGAGCGGGTAGCGGGCCAGGAAGCGGGGCTCTGCCACGAAGTCGCGGAGCCACTGGCCCAGGGGATCGCGGGTATCGCTCATGCGCCCGGTCGTACGGGCGTCACCCCGATGCGCTGGAGCGTGTCCACCAGGGGGGTGCCCCACCGGGTGCCGATCTGCGCCAGGAACTGGCCCAGGCTGATGCGCGCGGCGTTGTTGCGCTTCAGCTCGGGCAGGTCAGCGCGGGCGGGCAGGTGCACCCGGAGCGCGGTCACCAGGAGGGCGACCCGGTGGTGACGATACGGGTCGGCGATCCAGGCGGTCACCTTCCGCGAGGCCTGGCTGCCGCTGTACCCCTTGAGGAGTTCTTCCGGTTTCACCTCGCTCATGGCCGCGAGGGTGGCGTTGGCGCCGAGGGCCTCCTGGAGCAGCTCCCGCGGGTCGCCGGGCAGATCCGGCAAGAGCGCCTCGAAGGCAGGGAGGGTCAGCTCCTTGCGGGAGGCCAGGACGCCCGCCTCGGGCCCCTGCAGGATCCCGTGGAGGCGCCGGGTGATCTCCTCGATTCGATCGGTGTCGCCGCGGTCGCGGTAGCGGCGCAGCACCTGCTGCTGGGGGCACCCCTCGCTGTACTCGAAGAGCAACCGCGGCACGTCGAGTTCGAGGGATGCGTCCCAGCCCTCGCGCTGGCCCAGGAGCGCCTCGACCCAGGCCGGCGGCAGGTAGCCCGAGAGCAGGTCCCGCAGCAGGGCGTTGCTGGCGCGCTCGGAGGGCTGGAGGACATGGAGGAGCTGGGAGACGTAGGTCCAGGTGCGGGGCGGGACATCGTCGAGGACCCGATCGTGGGACCGCGCCAGGGCCAGCACCGCCGGGTGCAGGTTGTTGCGGACCGCCCAGGCCAGCCAGGCGCCACGGTCGGCGCGGACCGGCAGGTAGAGGAAGCGCGCCTTGAGGGCCGGGTCCAGCGGGGTCACCTGATAGTCTGCGGCTTCCGGGTTGATAGCCGCGCAGCAGGACCACCCCGGCGGTAGCTCGTACTCGTGGAGGCGCCGGGCGCTCAGGAGCTGGAGCGCTGGTTGCTGGATGTAGCGCTCCGCGCGGTTCAGCTCCTCGAGCATCAG
>JALOQB010000316.1 GCA_025453595.1 Polyangiaceae bacterium | reverse complement strand
GCCTGCGCTCCCCTCGCCTCCCCCTGCCGCCTGGGCCGCTCCCCTGCCCCCGCTGGCCTCGCGCCCGCCTGGCTCCTCGGAGCACCGGGCCGAGGGACCGCCACCCACCGGCGCCTCGGAGCGGCTGGCGCGGCGCAGCGCGGCCTGACCCTCCCACGGGCCCAGCGCGCTCCACGTCAACCTTGCGAGGGCCAGCCCGAGCCATGGACAGGAGCAAGCAAAGGAGACAGACGAGGTCTAAAAGAACCCATGTCGTGCCCTTTGCCACGGCATGGTGGCCTTCACCGAAGTTGATGAAAAAAATCATCGTGCCTGTCGATCTGGCGCCTCCTGGTTCGTCGACGCTGCAAAGAGCGAGAAGGTCTCGCTTGAAGCCAGGAGCACGTTCATGAAGGTGATGGTCATCGTGAAGGCGACGGAGAACAGCGAAGCGGGCAAGATGCCGAGCGCGGAGCTGATCGACGCGATGGGGAAGTACAACGACGAGCTGATCAAGGCGGGCCTCATGCTGGCCGGCGACGGGCTGCACCCCAGCAGCAAGGGCAAGCGAATCCGCATCAACGGCCACCAGCGCACGGTCATCGACGGCCCCTTTGCCGAGACGAAGGAGCTGATTTCTGGCTACTGGCTCTGGCAGGTCAAGTCGATGGACGAGGCCGTCGAGTGGGTGCGTCGCTGCCCCGCGCCCATGCCCGGTGAAGAGTCCGAGATCGAGATTCGCCCCGTCTTCGAGATGGAAGACTTTGGCGACGTCGTGACCCCCGAGGCCCACGAGCGTGCCCTTCGCCAGCAGGCCGAGATCGACCGCCAGGCGGGGAAATAACCCAGGTTATCGCAGAGAGCACCGCGCACCATGGTGGATGACAGCGAGCGGACCCGTCGTACCATCGAGGCCGTCTGGCGGGTTGAATCCGCGCGCCTGATCGGCGGCCTCGCTCGTTTCCTGGGCGACCTCACCCTCGCCGAGGACCTCGCCCAGGAAGCCCTCGTCGCCGCGCTGGAGCACTGGCCCGCTGCGGGCGTCCCGCAGAACCCTGGAGCCTGGTTGATGACCGCCGCCAAGAACCGCGCCGTCGACCTGCGGCGCCATGAGCAGATGCGCCTGGAGAAGCAACCCGCGATCGCCGCGGACGCGCTCGCGCCCTGCCTCGAAGAACCCACGAGCGATGAGGTGGGCGATGATCTGCTGCGGCTGGTGCTGATCGCCTGCCACCCGGTGCTCTCGACCGAGGCACGCGCCGCGCTCACGCTGCGGCTGGTCGGGGGGTTGACGACCGACGAGATCGCCCGCGCGTTTCTGCTCCCGGAGCCCACCGTGGCCCAGCGCATCGTGCGCGCCAAGCGTACCCTCAACGTGGCGCGCGTGCCCTTCGAGGTGCCTCGTGGGGGCGATCTCGAGGCTCGCCTGCCGTCGGTGCTGGAGGTCATCTACCTGATCTTCAACGAAGGATACTCCGCCGCCGCGGGCGATGACTGGATCCGGCCCGAGCTGTGCCAGGATGCGCTGCGGCTCGGCCGGATCCTGGCGGCGCTCGTCCCCGCGGAGGCCGAGGTGCACGGCCTCGTCGCTCTCATGGAGCTGCACGCCTCCCGCATGCGTACCCGCATCGACGCCCGCGGTGAGCCCGTGCTGCTGCTTGACCAGGACCGCTCGCGCTGGGATCTCCTGCTGCTCCGCCGCGGGCTCGCCGCGCTGGAGCGCGCCGAGGCGCTGCGGCGCCCGCTCGGCCCGTACACGCTCCAGGCGGCCATCTCCGCCTGCCACGCCCGCGCCCGCACCGCCGCCGAGACCGACTGGAACCGCATCGTGGCCCTCTACGACGCCCTGGTCGAGCTGACGCAGTCGCCGGTGGTCGAGCTGAACCGTGCGGTCGCGGTCTCGATGGCACTGGGCCCCGCGGCTGGCCTCGAGCTCGTCGACGAGCTGGCCCTTGACCCTGCGCTCCGTGGCTACCACTGGGTCTCTACGGTCCGGGGCGACCTCCTCGTCAAGCTCGGTCGGATGGCGGAGGCTCGCCCGGAATTCGAGCGCGCTGCCTCCCTCGTGCCCAGCGACCGCGAGCGCGCCCGGCTGCTGGCCAGGGCGAGCGCCTGCGGCTGACCCAACCCCGCTGGAACCTTGGCAAGCTTCGACCCCGCGCCCGAGGTGGTGACGCGTTCACTGTGGCCAGCCCGGGCTGACGGCGCTGCTGGAGGAGAGGCTGGTGCAATCCCTCCCACGGGCCACGCAACCCAGGAGAAGGGCGACCGACAGGCTCCGGGTGCGTTACCTGGCCCCTCTCTTCCTGTTGCTCCTGTCTCCGACCCTGGCTCATGCGGAGGGACCGCTCCCGGCGCCTCGCGTGGGCGGTCCGTTGCTCTTCTCGCTGGCGCGCTGGTGGGCCCCTCCGCGGGCGCTGGCAAGCCCGCCGGTGGCCAGCGTCGTGGCGGCCACGGGCACCACGCGTGCGCCGCTGCCAGCCGGGGCGTTGAGGAAGCTCCAGCGGGCGGCGTGGCGGAGCGCCGGGCTGGACGCGGTGGATCGAGAGCGCATGGCGTCCCGGGCGCGGCGCGCGGCGCTGCTCCCGGAGCTACGGGTGCGGGGCATGAAGAGCAACGATCAGTCGCTGCGCTACACGCCCCTCAACGAGGAGGACCTGCGGGCCCAGGCGACCGGTCAGGCCGGGATGCTCTACGAGGTTCGCCTTGATTTTCATCTGGAGCGGCTCCTCTTTTCCCAGGAGGAGGTGGCCATCGAGCGGCTCTGGCAGGAGCAACAGCAGCAGCGCCAGCGGGTCACCCAGCGCCTCTCCGAGCTGCTGGCCGCGTGGCACCGCAGCCGCGAGCTCGCCGGGGCCGAGGGGCGGAGCGAGGAGGAGCGCGCGGAGGCCGAGGGGGCCGTGCTCGCCGCGGAAGAGGCCCTCGATCTGCTGACCGACGGCGCCTGGTCTGCGCTGAAAAAACAGGAGTGACGCCGCCAGCGAGGCAGCAGGAGCGCCTCCGTCGGGTAACAACGGGCGCCTCCTCGTGGTACCAGGGGGGCCCGGCGCGGGCCGGGGTCTCTCGCGGGAGGGCCAACAATGGCCTGGTTCATGGTGTTGCTGGCGGGCTTGCTCGAGGTGGTGTGGTCGCTGATGATGAAGCTCTCCAGCGGTTTCACGCGGCCTGGCCCCACCGTGATCACGCTGGTGGCCATGATCGCCAGCTTCGCGCTGCTCTCGGCGGCCATGAGGACGCTGCCGCTCAGCGTCGCTTACATGACGTGGACCGGCATCGGCGCCGTGGGGTCTTTTCTGGTGGGCACGCTGGCGCTCGGGGAGCAGCTCAGCCCTGCCCGCGCCCTCGCGGCCGCGCTGATCGTCGCCGGAATCATCCTGATGAAGGTGTCTTCCAGCTCATTATCCCATCGCCCTGCGGGCGCTGTGCCTGGCCTCCCGTCGAACCCCGACAGAAGAGATGCGTCGGCTGCACGTCCTCGTCGACGGCTTTGACGGGTTTCGCGGACGTATTCCGTGGACGTGGACGAAGTTCGTGGGCGTGGACGGGTTTCATGGCCGTAGAAGAGGCCGGTTGCACGGAGCTGGCTCCACTTTCAGGGTTCGACGAGAGGCACGGGGGTGATCCGGCGTACCCAGGGGAGAATTCAGGGGAAAGCTCGGTATCCTGGGGGCCATGATGGCTCGTTACGCTGCCTTTCTGTTGCTTCTTGCGGCCTGCTCCTCCGAGAGCGAGACCCCCACCTCGACCACCAGCGTCTGCGCCCCGGGCAAGGTGGAGCCGTGCCCCTGTCCGGGCTCTCTGGAGCAGGGTACCCAGACCTGCCAGGCCGACGGATCTGCCTTCGGGGCCTGCACGGGTTGCCCGGGGGCGGGTGGGTCCGGGGGCAACGGTGGGTCGTCCGGCAGCGGCGGGTCCTCCGGCAGCGGTGCGGGGGCCAGCGGGGAAGGCGGCGCGGGGGGCGCCGCGGGACAGGGGGCCGGTGGGGTCGCAGGCGGCGGTGGGGCCGGAACCGGAGGGGGCGTGGGGGGCACCCCAGGCACCGGCGGGTCCGCGGGGTCCGGCGGGTCTGCGGGCACCAGCGCGGGGATGGGCGGGAGCGGCGGGACAGGGCCGGTCAAGGTCGAGACCTGCGAGCAAGCGGCCGCGTTTCCGTCCAGCGAGGGGTGCGAGTTCTGGGCGGTGGACCTGGACCAGATCGACGGCGCAGGGAACGATCCTGCGAGCGCGCCGTGGGGGGTCGTGGTGACGGCGACGAGCGGGGCGGTGACGCGGGTCAGGATCGAGCAGAACGCCGCGGCCCCCGGGGCTCCGCAGGCGCTCCAGGTGCTCTCCGAGATCGAGCTACAACCGGGGGAAACCCGCGGGATCGAGCTGCAACCGCGGGAGCTCGATTGCGGGCCCAAGCCCAACGACCCCAAGGCCCCTGGCACCTGCCTCTCCTCGCAGGCCCTGCGCATCACCGCGGACGCGCCGGTGACGGCGCAGCAGTTCAACACGGCGACCAACTCCTCCAGCAACGACGCCTCGCTGCTGCTGCCGACCTCGGCGCTGGGCCGTCGCTACCACGTGATCGGCTGGGGAGCAGGGCACCCGGTTGCCGTCGCCATTCCCGGGCTCGATTTCATCAGCCGCTCGTACGTGACCATCGTGGGGGCAGAGCCGGGGACCGAGGTGACGGTGACGCCCACGGCGCGCATCAAGGGCAACGGTCCGGTGGCCAAGACCGAGGCAGGAGGGACCCTCAAGCTGACCCTCGGGCCCTTCGACGTGCTCAACCTCGAGACCGACGACATGACGCAGCAGGAGGTGGACGCCCTCGCAGGCAAGAAGAACCCGGCGGATCTGTCGGGCACGGTGGTCAGCGCGAGCAAGCCGGTGGCCGTCTTCAGCGGGAGCGAGCTCACGGGGGTGCCCGGGTACCTGAAGATCCCGACGTACCCGGGCTGGGGCAGCGACACCTGCTGCCTCGATCACCTGGAGGAGCAGATGCTGCCGCTGGAGACCACCGGGAGCCGCTACGTCGTGACCCGGAGCCCGGTGCGCTCGGCCGGGAGCGCCTACGAGGAGCCCGACGTGCTGCGCTTCGTGGGCGGCCTCGAGCCCTCGACGGTGACCACCAACCTCCCCCCGCCCTTCGATCAGTTCACGCTGCAGCCCGGCGAGGTCAAGGACGCCTGGACGCAGAAGGACGCGGTGGTGAGCGCGTCGAAACCCATCAGCGTGGGGCAGCTCCTGGTGAGCAGCGGGTACGTGCAGGGCAGCCAGACCGGCGATCCCTCGCTGCTGGTGCTGGTCCCTGTAGAGCAGTTCCGGACACGCTACGCGACGCCGATGCCGACGTCGTGGCCGAAGAACTACGCGGTGCTGGCGGTGCCGCAGGGGGCCGAGGTGCTGCTGGACGGGGCGCCGCTCCAGGGGTGCGTGGTGGCGCCCGCAGGCACGGTGGAGGGCGTGACCTACGAGGCGCGCCGGTGCCAGCTCGCGGAGGGGCCCCACGTGCTGGAGAGCGCCGAGCCCTTCGGGGTCTCGGTCTACGGGTACGGCAGCACGGGTTCCTACGCTTACAGCGGCGGCGCCTCGCTCGCGCCGATCAATCCCCTGCCCTGAGCGGCTCGCTCACTCGATGCGGCGAACGATCCAGTAACCACGGGGGGTATCGATGGGGCCGCCGACCTCGCCCGGGGCCAGGGAGAAGAGCTCGACCTCGGCCTGAGGTTCGAGGATCTTGCGAGCGATGCGCCCGGCGTCCTCGGTGGACCCCGGGTCGCCCTGCTTGACGGCGGCCTTGAAGTCCTTGCGGGCCAGCTCGACCAGCTGGAGGGCACGCTGGAGGGCCTCGGGTTTGTAGGAGGAGGCTTCCTGGGCAAACTGGGCGCCGCGGTACTGGATCAGCACCACCCCGAAGCGTACCTGCCTGGGCGCGTTGAGGGGCAGCTTGCGCTCGGGTATCACCGGCGGGCTGCTCACCGCGGAGACCGAGGGGGCAGGCGTCAGGGGAGGGCTCACCGGCGGGGGAGAAGCCGAGAGCGCGGCGGACCAGGAGAGCGCGGGCGCGGGCGCGGGGCGGGGGCCGGCCTTGAGGAGCAAGACCCCGACCGCGGCCACCACGGCGGCCCCCAGAGCGATGGTCGTCGAGCGCTGCACGGCGCTGTTGTAGCAAAGAGCCCCACCAGGGGGCCCTCGAAAGGCAGCGAGAGGTCGGGGTGGGTCGCTGCGTTTTGAGGACAGCGAGCGGCCTCCCCTGCTAAAACCTCTTTTTGGCCCCCCCCTGGGCGCCCTCCGCTCCCCCTGCGAGAAACAACCGAATGTTCAAGGTCGAGTGTCCTGGCTGCAAGGCGAGTTACAACGTGGATGAACGCCGGGTCCCGGCGGGCACAGGCATGAAGATGCGGTGCCCGAAGTGCACGACGACCTTCCAGGTCAAGCGACCCGAAGAGGCGTCCGGCGCAACCGCGGTCCCCCCCTCCACGCCCAGGCCGGCCCCCGCAGCTCCCCCGGCCCCCGCAGCCCCTCCCGCGGCGCCCGCGGCTCGCCCGCGGAAAGCGACGGTGATCGGGCTGGGCGGCCAGCTGCCTGGCTCCACGGAGGACGAACTCCTCCCGGCCGTGGTCATGCCCCGCAACACCACCTCCGCGGCCCCACCCCGCCCGACCGGGCCATCCCGCTCTGCGCCGCCCCAGCCCTCCCCGACGCTGGACGAGCTCGATCTGCCCGCGGTGGCGGCCGATCTGCCGGCGCCGGCCCAGCAAAAGAGCGCTCGCAACCGCACCACCGCGCCGCTCGCAGCCAGCCCTGCCCCGGCCTTCCCGGAGCTGGACCTCGACTCCGGCATCGATCTCCCTGCCCCCGTGGGCGCGGTCGATCTGCCCGCGGTCCGCGGGGCGCAGCCCAAGGAACACCGGGCCGAGCGGCAGATCACCGGCGGCGTCCTGTTCGACGACCTCGATCTGCCCGCCACTGGCCTCGATCTACCGAGCCCGAAGCAGGTGGACCTGCCCGCCGTGCGCGGGGCCGACCTGCCCGCCCTGCGAGGGGCTGATCTCCCGGCGGTGCGGGGGGCTGATCTCCCGGCGGTGCGAGGGGCCGACCTGCCCGCCGTGCGTGGGGCCGACCTGCCCGCCGTGCGTGGGGCCGACCTGCCCGCCCTGCGAGGGGCCGATCTCCCCAGCGTCAAGGGGGGTTTTGGCGAGATCGATCTCCCCGACGTGGCCGCGAGCCTGCCGATCGTGGGCATGGGGGCAGCGCTCCCGGCACCTCTCTCGGCTCCCACCGCTCCCGCGTCCCCTGCGGCGAACATCGGCGGGTTCGGAGACGACTTTGACTTCGATCTGCCCCCGGCCCCGGCAGCCCCGGCTGCAGCCCAGGCCCCCAGGGACTTCGGCGCCATCGGCGTGCCCCGGGCCCCCAGCATGCCGGATTTCAAGGCCATCCAGCAGCCCTCCCTCGGCCAGGAAGAAGACCCCTTCGCGGCCCCGGCTCCCATCGCCCCGCTCACCCCCTCCCAGGCCCCCTCGGCGGCGCTGCGACGCCAGTCCGGCGGTGGCACCGCCTTTGGTGAGGTCGATCTGGGCGGGGACGACGACGGCTCGTTCAACGATATCCCGGAGGCCCCCCCTCGCGCTCCCCAGGCCCCTGCTCGCCCTGCCCCCGCTCCTGCTGCTCCGGCCGAGGCTCCGGGGTGGGGCGAAAGAGACCTTGGCGGGGGCGATGACATGGAGTTCGAGGCGATCCCCCAGGAGAAGGAGGCGCCTCGCAAGGAGCAAGAGGCCGGCGGGGAGGCGCCGCTGGAGCCTCCGCCCCCGACAGGGGCCACGGGAGAGGTGCGCCCGCGGCCCCAGGCAGCGGCGCCGATCGCCCCCAGGAACACGGGGAAGCACCTGAAGACGGGGGCCATCGTGGGCCTGGTCGTCTTGCTGGGCGGCGGGTCGCTGTCGTTCACGCCGCTGGGGGCCTTCGGGATCAACGCGATCACCGACGCGGTGCGATCGAAGGACTACGAGCAGCTGAGGCAGTCGACCCAGGGGGCGCTGCGCGCGCACTTCGGGAAGGACCTGGCGACCGAGGCAAACAAGGCGATTTCGCTTGCAGAAGCGAACCACAACCAGATGCCGCGGGCGACCGGGGTGGCGGTGCTGGCGGCCTACGCGGCCTACGTGAAGGAGCTACGCTTCGGCCACGACTCCGCCCAGCATGCCCACGCCAACACGCTGCTGGCGACGGTGCCGATCGATCCGCCACCGCCGGGGTACGACCTGGCGAAGGCGGCGCAGGCCGCGGCCTCGGATCAGCTCGCGCGGGGTCAGAACCAGATCGAGGCGTACCTGCGCAAGAACCCGAGCGACGTGGACGCGGAAGCGCTGGCCGGGGAGATCGCGCTGCAGGCCCGGGACGCGGAGCGTGCCGTGGCCCACTGGAAGAAGCTGGCGGAGGC
>JALOQB010000315.1 GCA_025453595.1 Polyangiaceae bacterium | reverse complement strand
TCGCCTGTCGCTGGAACAAGACCGACGCGCGCATCGGCATCGATCCCGACCTCCTTCTGACCATCCCTCACCCTCCCCTCCTCGACGGTCGCCGCTCCCTCAAGCAGCTTCGCCTCTGGGAGCCGGGCCACGCCCCGCCTCGCGTCACCGTCGAGGTCGTCAGCGAATCCACCGCCGACAAGGACTACGACGAGGCCCCCTGGGCCCACGCCAAGGCCGGCACCCGCGAGCTGTGGATTTTCGACCCCGAACTTCATGGGCCCACGCGTGGTGACGGTCCGTTCTTCTTGCAGGTGTGGCAGCAGCAGCCGAACGGGACGCTGAAGCGAACGCACGCGGGGAACGGCCCCGCGTGGAGCGAGGAGATGCAGGCGTGGCTGGTGCTGACGGAAGGAGCGACGAGACTTCGACTGTCGGAGGACCGGTGGGGCAAGCACCTCTGGCCCACCGAGGCGGAAGCCAGGGCCCGCGAGGTCGAAGCCAAGGCCCGCGAAGCCGAGGCGCGGGTGCGCGAGGCCGAGGCCAAGGTCCAGGGGGTCGAAGAGGCACGCAAGCGCGAGGTGGCGGAGGCTCAGCAGCGAGAAGCCGAGGCGAGGGCCCGCGCGGAGGCAGAGACGCAGGCGCGGGAGGCAGCGGAAGCGGAGGTCCGTGCGCTACGCCTGCGGCTCGCAGACATGGAAGCGCTGCGCAAGGGCCGGGTTGAATAACCTCTGAGGTCCAGCGCTGGCGGGGCCACGGCGCTCCTCGCGGGTGACGGAGCTACGCGAGGCGGCCCAGGCAGGGGTCCTGCGGATCGGTGGCGGTGCCCTCGCCTCTGCCCCTCGTCGCTGGGGGCCTGGCTGCACTACGATGGCTTCATGGGCGACGGCGCGTGGATACGCGTATTTCGTGGGCTGCTGTTGCTGGTCTACCTCTCGGTTTTTCCGTACCTGCCGGCGCTGAACAACCCCAACGAGAACACCCGGATTTACCTGACTATGGCCCTCGTGGACCACGGGACGTTCCGGCTCGACCCGGTGGTGAAACGTTTTGGCTGGACCAACGACATGGCCCGGGTCCCCGATGGAGAGGGTGCCTCGCACTACGCCGCGGTCAAGGGCCCCTTCATGGCGTACCTGGGCGTGCCCATCTATGCCGTGCAGCGAGGGGTCCTTGCGCTCGCTGGCCAGCGCCCCCCGGGCCCCGAGGCCACGGCGGACGAGGCGGCGGCCTGGCTCCGCAAGACGGCCCTGGTGCTCCAGTTCTTCGGCGTCCATCTGCCCTGCGGTCTCTTCCTGCTGCTCCTGGAGCAGCGGCTGCGCCGGTGGTCGCGGGACCCGACCCTGCGTCTCTCGGCGGTGGCCGCCGTTGGCCTCGGGACCAACTACCTGGCCTACAGCTTCTCCTTCGTCAGCCACGCCTGGAGCGCCGTCGCCGCCTTTCTCGCCCTCGACACCATCGCCCGGGAGCGCCTCCGTGCCCGCGGCGATCCTCGCCGCGCGTCCGCCCGCACCGCCCTGGGCGCGGGGCTCCTCGCGAGCCTGCCCACCCTCCTCGAGTACCAGGGGCTCTGCCTCTCCCTTGTCCTGGGGATCTATGGAATCTCCCTGTTCCGGCGCCCCCGCACGCTGGCAGCCTTCGGAGCGGGGGTAAACCTGGGGGTCCTCGGTTTGTTGCTGTTCCAGCGGGGGTCCTTCGGTTCCCCGTGGAGGACGGGGGTGCTGTACATGGAGACGGCGGCCTTTCGGGCGGCGTGGCACGAGGGGTTTCTGGGCTTCTCCTGGCCCCGGTCGGAGGCGCTGCAGGGGCTGCTGCTGGACGGGGGCTACGGGCTGTTCGGGGCGAGCCCGTGGTTGTGGCTGGGGCTGGCCGGGGCGGCGGCGCCGGGGCTCGCGTGGGGGTCCGGGAGGGTGCGTCGGGAGCGCCAGCTGCAGCTCTCGCTCGCGCTGCTGATGTGCGGCCTGCTGACGCTGCTGATCGCGTCGGGCAACATGTGGCGCGGGGGCTGGACCATCGGGCCGCGGTACCTGGGGGCAGCGCCGGCGCTGCTGGCCTTGCCGGGGGTGGCGCTGGCGGAAGGGCTGGCGAGGCGAGGGGGGCGCGAGGCGATGAGGGCGCTGTGCGGGGGGCTGGCGCTGGCGTCGTTTGCGCGGATGGGGCTGGTCAGCCTCTTCGTGGTGACCTTGCCGGAGAGCATCGAGCGGCCCCTGGTGCAGGTGGCGCTGCCGCTGCTGCGGGAGGGGCTGTTCCCGCTCCACGGGGCGGAGCTGCTGGGGCTGCGTGGGGGCTGGGGCTGGTACGGGACGGCGGGGGCGGCGGTGGGGGCGCTGGGGCTGATGGTGATGGCCTCGGAGGGGAGCTGGCGGCGGCGCGGGGCGCGGGGGGTCGGGGCGCTGCTGGTGGGGGCGGTGATGACGGCGCCCGGGCTGCGGCTCCCGCCGGGGAAGCGCGACGCGGGGCCCGAGGTGCGGGCGATGCTGCGCTCGGTCTGGGCCCCGGTGCGCCCCCCGCGGTAAGAGCTGGCGAATCAGGGCGATGGCGCGCTCGACGAGGGCCTCGGTTTCCTCGGGGGGGCACTCGTCTCCGAGGAGAAACTGGCGGAGCCCGAGGCCCCAGAAGAGGGCGAGGGCGAGGTGAGCCTCGGGGCTATCCGGGTCGAGCTTGAAGGCGGAGGCGATGCTACCGCGGACGAAGCCGGCGCCATTGCGCATGGCCTGGCGCAGATCCTCATCGTTGTCGGCCTCGACCAGCAACCCGAGGAGCATGCGGGTGCGGGTCCGGTCGAGCACCAGGCGCTTGACGAGGGCGAAGATGGGTCGTGCCGGGTCGTCGCTCGCGGAGGACTCGGCGAGCATTTCCAGAAAGCGGGTCGCAACCGCCATCAGCATGTCGGCTTTTCTAGGGAAGTAGTAGGTGAGATGCCCCTGGGGTACCCGGGCCGCCCGGGCCACCTGGGGCTGCGCTAGTCGCTTGACCCCGGCGTCTTTCAGCAGTGATACCGCCGCATCCAGAATTCGTTCTCGAACCACATTCTTGGCTGCCATGGCGTCATGCTACCCCAGCGTGGGGACCCCTGGCGCGAAAGGATTGCGCGGTTGACCCTCCCCCCCTGGCTTGTACTGGCCCTGCTTCTGCTTGTCTGCCCGGCGAGCGCGCAGGCAGCTCCCCGCCCCTGGCCTGGCGCGACCGGGTGGCGCGACGCCGGGATGGCGCCCTGCCGAGGTCTCACCATCGGGCCCATCGAGAACGCGCGGCACCCGGGGCGAGGCTACGGGTCCGCGCCCTACGAGCGAGCGCTGCAGGAGGTCGCGGCGATGGGGGGGACCTGGGTGAGCCTGACGCCCTTTGGTCGTGTGCTGGACCTGAAGCCCACGGGCATCGACCTCACCTTCGAGGCGCCCTTCGAGCAGAACCGGCAGGACGTGTTGCGGGCGATCCGGCAGGCGCACGGGCTCGGGCTGCGGGTGATGCTGGTGCCGCACCTGTGGGTCGAGTCGGGCGAGTGGCGGGCGCTGATCCAGCCGGGCGACGATCGGGCCTGGGAGCGCTGGGCCCGCAGCTACCGGCACTTCGTCGAGGCCTGGGCCGCGGTTGCCCAGGAGGGCAGCGTGGATCTGCTGAGCATCGGCGTCGAGCAGCGCAGCTGGGTGACCTCGACGCGGGCGCCCCTGTACCGCGACGTGATCGCCTCGGTGCGTCGCATTTACCGCGGGCCGCTGACGTATTCGGCCAACTGGGATGACGCGGAGGACACGGTGCTCTGGGGGGACCTGGACGTCATCGGCATCAACGCGTTCTACCCGCTGGCCGACAGGGATGGCGCTCCTTACGAGGCGCTGCTGGCGGGGGGCCGCGGCGTCGCCGGGCGGGTCCGGGCCCTGGGCGAGCGCTGGCAGCGGCCCGTGCTCTTCACCGAGATTGGCTACACCACCCGGCCGGATCCGGCCATTCGCCCCTGGGAGTGGCCCGACGCGATGACCAACGTGCGCGTGGACGAGGTGGCCCAGGCGGACGCCTACGCCGCCCTCATCGCGCCCCTGCTCGATCTACCGGGCTTCGCGGGCTTCTTCGTGTGGCGCCTCTACGCCGATCCGGAGGACACCTCGCAGGAGGCCGAGTGGGGGTTCTCCCCGCGCTCGAAGCTGGCCGAGCTGGTCCTGCGGGATGCCTTCCAGACCCGCTGGGCCTCCGAACCGCTCTCGTTCCCGGGGGCCCGGGTGGGTTCCCTGTCGGGGAGCTTGCCCCGGGGTACCGCCTCACTCTTTCTTGCCGAATAGCCCCCCGAGCAGGCCCTTGCCGGTCTCCTCCCGCTTGCCCCCGCCGCGCATCTCGAAGAGCCGCACCTCGCGGGCCGCGTCGACGTGCCGCGGGTCCAGCTCCAGGAGCTTGCGGAAGTCGACCATCGCCAGCTTCTCCTTGCCCAGACGCTTGAGCAGCGAGCCGCGGTACCAGAGCGAGCGCTGGTGGTTGGGGGAGGCGCCGAGCGCCGTGTCCAGCAGCCGGATGCTGGCGGCCAGATCATCGGGGCCCACGGCGGGCTTGCTGGCGCGGATCCAGGCGAGCAACGAGCTGTAATCGGGCTGCTCCGGGTCCTTGTCGACGGCCGCGGAGGCGAAGCGCTCGGCCCCCGCCAGGTCACCTTTCTTGAGCAGGATCTCGGCCTTGCGGTGCTCGCTCTGGGCCTCGAGCAGGCGCGTGACGCGGGCCTGTTCTTCTGGGGTCCCCCCGCCCTGCTTCATCAGCTCGACGTACTCGGCGCGCCGCGCGGTGTCTGTCAGCACCTGGCGGGCCTCGTTGAGGTGAGAGAAGATGCTGGAGCACGTGTCGCGCAGGGAGGCGAGGGCGGCGGGGAGGCGATCCGGGTGCCAGCGCTTGGCGAGGTCGAGGTAGGCCGCCTGGACGGTGGCGGGAGGGGCATCCTGGGGGACGCCGAGCATGGTGAAGAAATTCTCGTGCTCGATGGCCCTGGCGCGGTCGAGGATCTCCTGGCGGCGGGCCTCGAGCTCGGGGGTGAGCGCTTCGGGCGGGGTGGAGGGGGTGAGCGCCTGGGGGAAGAGCTCGGCGAGCACCGAGGGGATGGGGGCGGTCTGGTTGCGGGGCGGGTTGACCTCGACGATGCCGCCGCCTCTCTGGATGTTACGCAGCTTGAGCCGCCCCACGGCGGCGCGCCCCGCCTCGGAGGTGGAGGTCGGGGGGCTGGTCGTCTCGTGGCCCAGGGGGGGCTTGCCGCTGGCGCCGAGGTCGAGGTGCCGCGACAGGAGCAGGGTGTAGATCACCTGCCGCACCTGGGCCGGGGAGGCCACCCCCGCCCCCTCCAGCTGGGCGAGCGGCATTGGCCTGGCGCGCAGCAGGTCGAGGACCGCGCGGCCCCGATCGCTGAAGCCAAAACGGCGGTAGTCGGGGCCGACGCAGAGCTTGAGGGGGCGCTCGCCGAGGGAGGCCAGCGCCGCGCGCTCTCGCTCGGGCTCGACCCCCAGGGAGATGCCCGCGTGGAGCACCGCCAGCACGTCGATTGGCACCGGCTCGGGCCCGCCCCAGCTCTCGAGCAGGTTCTTCTCGTAGAACCCGAAGGCGGTTGCCGGGGGCAGCGAGAACAGCTGGATCAGCTTGCGCTGGTACTGGATCCGCAGGACCTCCAGCAGCCGCGCGGGCTCGAGCTTGCCCTCATCGCAGAGGGCCTTGCCCAGGGGGATCTGGAGCGTGCTGGCGGCGACCAGCGCGTCCTCCACGTCCGCCGGGGCGACGGCGGAGAGCTCGATCAGCAGGCGGCCAAGGAGCACCGAGCTGGTGCCTGTCCGGACCTTCACCGGCACCCCTCGCTGGAACAGGATCGCATGGCGTTGATCGGTCGGGTCCTGCAGGACCAGGGTGCCCGAGAGCGAGCGATCGAGGCAGTACACCAGCAGATGACTGAGGGGGGTGCGCTCGAGAGCACCGGTGGCGACGGCAACCAGTGAGGTCACAATCGCTCACTTTACCACCAATCCTGCGGGTCTGGCGCCCTCACGCGAACAGGCGGGAGCCCACCAGCAACCCGAGCCCGTAGGAGGCCCCGTTCGCCAGCGCCGCCACGCCGAAGGCGCGCCGCGCCCCGAGCCCGGGGAACACCAGGCCATAGAGCAGCGCCTCGGACAGCACCGCCCAGCTCTCCGAGAGCACCAGCGTCGCCTCGCCCCCCAGCCGCAGCTCCGGGAAGATGAACCAGACCGCGGGGTGGCTCATCACCTGCGCCAGCGCCAGCAACACGAGGCGCCGCCCCCGGCCCCCGGCCTCGCCCCGAAGCAGCCAGCCCGCCACCAGCACCTCGACCCCCACCGTGAGCAAGAAGGCGCGAAACCAGGCCGCCACGTACAGCATCCGGTTATTCTAACGTCGATGCGCGGCGCCTCCTTCCTGGATGTTGGCCTCAAGCGTGGCCACAACGAGGACCGGGCCACCTGGCTGCCGGAGGCGCGCTTTGCCGCCGTGGTGGATGGCATGGGCGGCAACTACAGCGGCGCATTTGCCGCCCTCTTTGCGCTCCAGACCCTGTGCCTTTTCTGGGAACAACACCCCCTCGATCGCTGGCCCCCGGAGGCCCTCCGTCAGGGGCTGCCGCTCCAGCTCGCCTTCCAGCTCGCCCACCTGCGAATCTGCACGGAAATCGAGGGAAACAGGGTGTACCAGGGCATGGGCGCGGCCGCCGTGGCCTTGCTCGTGGTGCCGGGCGCCGTGTGGATCGGTCACGTGGGGGACAGCCGCGCTTACCGCCTCCGCGGCGGCCGCATCCAGCCTCTCACCGTCGACCATTCGCTGCTCAACGAGTACAAGAAATTCGTGCCCGACGTGACCCCCGAGCAGCTGGAGCAGGTGCCCAGGAACGTCATCACCCGGGCCCTCGGCATGGCCAGCAAGGAGCACCCCCTGATGGCGGACCTGCGCCTCGAACCGCTGGAACCCGGCGATCGCTTCCTGCTCTGCTCCGATGGCCTCCATGGCATGCTCCCGGACCAGGAAATCGAGGCCATCTGGGCGGAAGGGTCAGATCTGACACAGCTGGGGTCGAGGCTGGTGGCGCGGGCCAACGAGGCCGGGGGCGACGATAACATCGGGCTGGTGCTGGTCGAGGGGTGAGGGCGTGATTGACAAAGGGGAGGGAGCGGAAGACGATGCCCTCCTCCCCTCAGCCCTCACCAAGAGCTACCGTGGCGCCCCTCCGGATCGAAGTCGCAGGCGAGACCAACGTTGGTCGTAAACGCTCCCTCAACGAAGACAACTTCTGCATTCTGAGTGATTTTGGGCTGTACCTGGTCGCCGATGGCATGGGTGGTCACGCCTCCGGTGAGGTCGCTTCCAAGCTGGCGATCGACACCATCCGTGATTTTTACGAGCGCACCGCCGACGACCCGGAGCGCACGTGGCCCTACAAGATGGATAAATCCAAGGGCTACGAAGAAAACCGGCTGATCACCGCGGTCAAGCTGGCCAACCTGCGCATCTTCGAGCAAGCCCAGCGCGACTCGAAATCCCGCGGGATGGGCACCACCATCGTCTCCATCTTCACCATCGAGAACGGTGTCTACTGCGCCCACGTCGGCGACAGCCGCATCTACCGGGTCCGCGACGGCAAGATCGAGCAGATGACCGAGGACCACTCGCTCCTCAACGACTACATCAAGATGAAGCACCTGACGCCGGAGGAGATCGCCAACTTCCCCCATAAAAACGTCATCGTGCGGGCCCTCGGCATGAAGGAGACCGTCAAGGTCGACACCCGCTACGAGACGCCGATGGCCGGCGATACCTACCTGCTCTGCTCGGACGGCCTCTGCGGCCCCGTCAACGACAACGATATCCTCAACATCATTGTCACCTCCTCCGACCTCAAGACCGCCTCCCGCCGTCTCATCGAGAAGGCCAACGAGAACGGCGGTCCCGACAACATCACCGCCGTTCTCGCCCGCTGGGTCGCCTGAGCCTGCGCGGCCTCGCCCCCTGACCCCGCCCCCCGGCGGGGTCTCTGCTTTTTGGCCCCTCTCTCCCGGGGCCTCCCGCTCCGCCCCGGATTCGCCGTATCCTGGGTCGATGCGTGTCGTTGCCTTCTCGCTCCTCTCGGTCCTCGGGTGCCTCACCGCCTGCACCACCTTCGAGGGCGCCGAGACCCAGCCCTCCGGCGGCCAGGGCGGCGCCCCAAGCGCAGGGGCTGGCGGCGAGGCGGGCTCCGCCGCAGGGAGCGGCGAGGCGGGCTCCTCCGGGCAGGGGGGAGCATCCGGAAGTTCCGGACAGGGAGGGGCCGCGGGCCAGGCAGGGGCCGCCGGCACCTCCGAGCCGGGTGGTCAAGGGGGAGGGGTGAGCTGCGAGGCGCCAGAGGTGGCCTGCCCTTCCGGCTGCGCTGACACCGCCTCCGACCCCAAGAACTGCGGCGCCTGCGGCCAGGTCTGCAGCTTCCTCGTCGGCTTCGAGGCC
>JALOQB010000314.1 GCA_025453595.1 Polyangiaceae bacterium | reverse complement strand
GTTTCTGTCACGCAAGCAAGTATCCTGGCAGAAGCCAGGTAGTTCCGGCGGAACCCCGGCAAGTAGCTCAGCGACCGTCAGGTCTCTGAGAAGCCCCTCTGTTCACGGAGGGGAGGTTCACGAAATCCCGGAGCGTCACCTCTCGCTGTCGCTGGGCCGCCATCTGCTCTTGCACCTCCCGGGATGCGGCGTTGAAGGCCTCCGCAAGCTCGCCCAGCTCGTCCGAGCCTGGCAGCGTCACCCGCTGCTCGTAGCCGGAGCGCGCCGCCGCCTGCACCTGCACCGCCAGCCTGCGGATACGCCGGATCACCGGGCCCAGCGCCAGCAGCATCACCCCCGCGGTCAGCGCCGCCGGCACCAGCAGCCACGGCAGCACCGAGCCGACCACCGTCGCGGGCCTGGGCCCGTGGTGCTGGGCGAGCACGTGGGCGCAGGGGCCTGGTCCCCAGGGCGTCCGCACCAGCAGTTCCAGCAGCTCCTCGTCGCCGTCCTGGCTGCGCCGTACCGCCACCGCGCGGCCTCGCTCCGCGGCCTCCCGGAGCTCCTTGGCCAGCGTTGGAGCCCCCTCGACGCGCGACCCCAGCGCCCCGTCGAGAGGGTAAAGCTGCGCCGGAGGGCTGCCCCCGGGCCCCCCGGGAGGCCCCCTCCCTGCGCCCGGAGGCCCCGGCAGCGGACCGTGCAAGGGGCCCCGGTGCCGCTCCGGGCCGCGCCGCCCGGGGGGGGGCCGCCGCATCGAGTTGCGCTCGGACCACCGGGCCGGATCGGCCTCGCACAGGGCCCGCTGCTCCTCGGAGAACAGCACCTGCACGCGCCCCAGCAGCGCCTCTTCCTCGGCGCGAGAGCGGGCCACCGCCCCGAGCCACACCAGCGAGAGCAACAGCGGCGCGGTCGCCCCGAGGACCGCCAGGATGAGCCGCAGGCGCAGGCTCAAGAACCCACCGGGTCCAGCCGGTAGCCGATGCCCCAGACCGTGACGATCCACCGGGCGTTCCCCAGCTTCTTCCGGATGCGAGAGATGTGCACGTCCAGCGTTCGCTCGGCCCCTTCCCGGTCCGGGTCGAGGAGGTGCTCGACCAGCCAGCGCCGCGAGAGCGCCGAGCCCGGGCGGCGCGCCAGCGCCTCCAGGATGTCGAATTCGACCCTCGTCAGCTCGATGTCCTTCCCCTCGAAGAAGGCGCCGCGGGCCGCCAGGTCGAGCCGCAGCGGGCCCAGCTCGATCTGCTGCGCCCGCTGCAGCAACGGGCGCCTCAGCCGGGCCCGGACCCGCTCCACCAGCTCCTCGGGGAAGAACGGCTTGGTGAGGTAGTCGTCCGCGCCGATCTGCAAGGCGCGCACCTTCGAGACCGAGTCGTTCAGCGCGCTCAGCACCAGCACCGGTAGATCCGACTGCCTCCGCAGCGCCTGCAGCACCTCGAACCCTGACATCCCCGGGAGCATCAGGTCAAGGATGATCATATGGAACTTCCCTAGTTCAAGCTGGGCAGCCCTGTCCCCCCTGGTGGCCCAGGTGGTCTCGAAGCCGGCCCGGTTCAGGTACCCGGTCACCTGCTTGCCCAGCTCTGGATCATCCTCGACGAGCAGGATTCGTTCGTTCATGGGCTCCTCGCGCGGCCATCCCTGCGGGGCAGTGTGGCACCCCGCGGCGCCGCACTTCAACCGGGAGGGGGGCCGCCGGGGCCACCCCCGGAGGTGCCGCACGTGTCGCTGTCGCTGATGGCGATGGTCTTCCAGGCGAGCATGGCGCCGTCGGTCATCCTGGAGTACTCGGCGACGTAAGGGGCCCGGTCCGAGACAGAGCCGATGACGGAGTCGGAGGCGAAGGTGGTGTCGGGCTGGCCCTTTTCCTTGTAACCAGTGACGGTGGAGAAGATCTCCTCGGTGAGCTCTTCCGGGAAGAAGAGCTGGGAGATGACCTGGGCGTTGGTGGTGGTGTTCTCGCCGGCGTGGGCGGCGCGGCGGACCGCGAAGTGGATGTGGATCGCCCGGGAGGGGTACCAGCCCGGGTAGCAGGTGTCGAAGGTCAGCTTCCCGTCGGCGTCGGTGATGGCGCGCCCGCGGAAGAAGTAGCTCGCGATGGCCTTGGCGTCGTTGGCGGTGCAGAAGGAGAGGCTCTGCACGTCCTTGGCCGAGTAGAGCCCGTCGATGTTGCAGTGCCAGATCTCGACCTCGGCGCCGGCCACCGGGGTGCAACCATCGGCCTCGACCACCCGCAGCGCCAGCCTCACCGGGACCCCGGCCTCCCCCTCGCTCACGTCCTGGCGCACCGGCGCCGTGGGCGCCCAGCAGGGCCCCTGGGTCAGGGTGCAGGTCAGCGCGCAGGTCGCCCCACCGGCGGCGAAAGGGTCCGGGTAGCTGGCCGCATCCTTCATCGCCGCGGTCCCTCCCACCGCCCACCCCTCGACCGCGCTCCCGGAGCCGGCCTGCCCGGCACCCCCGCTGCCAGCACCCCCGCTGCCAGCACCCCCGCTACCGGCGCCTCCGCTACCGGCGCCCCCTTGCCCCGCGTCGCCCTGGCTTCCACCTGCTCCGGAGGCCTCTCCGTCCTCGCCGCAGGCCGCGAGGGCCACGAGGCTGGCGGCCCCGAGGAGCCCGAGGAGGTCACGTCGAGGGAGGCGGCGATCTCGTTCTGGATGGTTGGTCATCAAAAAGTCTCCTTGGCTCCGATGGTGCCACGCGCTCCTGAAGAATCTGTGCAGAGCCCCGGCGAGGGCGCGTCAGGGGCGGTGAGGGCTGCATGAAGACGGTGGGTGTGACAAAAACTTCGCGGCCTGGGTGGAGGCGATGTACGCCGCTTCGACGTGGACTCCCCCCGCAAGCCCCCCCTGGTCATCGGTGTCGCAGGCGGCACCGGATCTGGCAAGACCACCGTCGCCCGGAAGATCGCCGCAGCGATGCCTCCGGAGTCGGTCACCTCCATCGAACACGACTCGTATTACCGCGATTTTCAGGGCCTCTCCCCGGAAGAACGCGCCACCATCAACTTCGACCACCCGGATGCCCTGGAGACGTCGCTGCTGATCGAGCACCTGCGCAAGCTCCGCGCCTGGGAGACCGTCGAGACGCCGATCTACGACTTCAAGACCCACAGCCGCCTCGCCGAGACCCGCCGCGTCGAGCCGACGAAGCTGATCATCGTCGAGGGGATCCTGGTGTTCGTGGACGCCGAGCTCCGCTCGCTCCTCGACATTCGCCTCTTCGTCGACACGGACGCCGACATCCGGGTCTTCCGCCGCGTTCGCCGCGACATCGAGCAGCGAGGCCGGACCTTCGAGTCGGTGCGCGAGCAGTACTACAACTCGGTGCGGCCCATGCACCTGCAGTTCGTCGAGCCGTCCAAGCGCTGGGCCAACCTCATCATCCCCGAGGGCGGCGAGAACCAGGTCGCCCTCGATCTGATCCTGGCGCGCCTTCGTTCTGCCCTCTGACGGCCCGCCTCGTCCCGGCGCCGCTCAGTCGGCCTCGAGATCGAAGGCGATGGTGAGCTGCGAACCCTCGTGGGTCACCTGGATGTCGTTGCGATCGGGGGTGAGCCGATCGCCGATGGGCAGATCGATGGCCTTGATCAGCTCGGGCCACGCCTGCCCCAGAATCGACCGGAGCTGGGCCATGGCCGCCGCGTCCGGCGCCGCCAGCAGCTGCCCCCTGGCGACCCCCTTGAACCGCATGTAGTTGTCGAGCCGCGGCACCTCGAAGCGGCTCGACGCGTCGAAGGCGATGGAGAGCGTGGTGATGTCCACGCGCACCTGGGCCCGCGTGATGGCCTCGACCACGGTCCCCAGAAGAAGCCTGCGAAACTGGACCCACCGGGCGTCTTGCGTCACCCGCACATCGTCGAGCTTCGCAGGGCCGTGTCAAGCGATTCTGCCGCGTCTCCGCGCCCCGCCTGGCTCAGCGCCGCTCCGCCGCGGAGAGCCTGGCTCGCGCGAGCATGAGCGTGACCGTCGGCTCGCCTTGCCGCGCCGGGTGCGCGTTGTGGTCGTCGTAATACCTCGCAGGCACCTCGACCCGGAGCTGCGGCTCCAGCTCGAGGCGCTCTCGCAGGCCCCTGCACACCTCCGGCGAGGGCGCCTGCATGCAGCTCAACCCCTCGTAGTAATACAGGCAGGCTGGTGGCGCCCCTGCGAGCTCGTCCAGCGTGCCCCCGCTGTCGCCTGCAAGCAGCGGGCGGGCCTGGAATCGCTGCGATGGCTCGCCCCCCACGCGGGCCCCGACCCGCTGGAACCTCATGTCGCGCGCCGGCAGATCGGGCGTGTACTCCAGCACCGTGCACCCGTCCGGGACAAGCCCCCGAGCCTCCAGCACAAAGGCGTATTCTCGCTGCTCCACCCGGGAAAGATCCTTGATGAAGGCCCCGTGCAGCCAGGGCGCCAGCGCCACCGAGGCCCCCGCCGCCGCCGCCCACCGCCCGCGCCTCGTGGCCTGCCCCGCGTACCTGTCCCACAGCCGTACCCCGCCCATCGCCGCGAGCAGCAGGAACGGGACCACCAGGTGCATGTGGTAACGAGGCTGCATCGTCTCCTGCACCACGACGCTGTGGAGCACCACGAAGAGCAGCAGCCATGAGCACAGAAAACGCACCATCCTCCGGTCGCTGGAATCATGGAACTTCCATATGCATCCCAGGGCGAGGAGCGCCAGGGCCGGGGGCGTGACGCGGGGGTCTGTGAGGACGAAGTAAGGGGGCCAGAGGAGCACCAGCGGTACGGACAGGAGCCAGGTGGGGCTGGCGAGGAGCGACCGGAGGGTCGTGTCATTGTTGCCCACGTACCCGGGCGCGATCACCAGCGCGACCGCCACCACCAGGAGGGACGCGATCCAGCGCCGGTGCCGGGGCGCCTGTTCAGGGTGGAGGGTGGCGATGGCGAGCAGGTAGACCGCGGTGAAGGCGATGTTGAGGGGCCGCAGCTGGTAGCCGACGTAGAGCAGGAAAGGCAGGGCGAGCAGCGCGAGGCCGCGGACGATGCGGGACTCATCCCGCAGCCAGGCGTGGAGGGAGGCGAAGGCGAGGGAGGTGAGGACCAGCGAAGGGATGAAGGCGTCCTCGGCCCGGGAGAAGCGGATATGCTGCGGCAAGAAGGTGATCATCGCCGCCGCCACCAGCCCCATGCGCGTGTCCTTCAGCAAGAAGGAGCCGTGGGCGAAGAGCACCGCAGGCATCAAGGTGGCGTAGGCGAGGTGGGTCCACGAGGTGACGTCGATCAGATCGAGCTGGCCGTGACGCTGGGCGATCCACTCCAGCGTGGCGCCGTTGGCGACGGAGGAGACGCTGGGCCAGATGCGGCTCCAGGGCCAGGCCCCGAGGAGGCTCACCGGGGCCACGGCCAGGCGCACCGCGAGCCCCGCGGCGGTGAGCCCGAGGAGGAGCGCCGCCTGCCACCGCGGGCCCCCCGCCAGGTGCCGCGCCGCCAGCATCGCGGAGAGCAGCGCGAGCGCCGCCAGCACCAGCAGTCCGTCGAACTGATGCCAATCGGTCACCAGGGCCTTGATCCGTGGAAGGCCCGCTCCGCCCTGCCCCTGGAGCCCTGGCGCTTCCCACAGGGAGCTCTGATCGTTGCGCTGCACCGCGGCCAGCAACGCCGCCGCCGCCGCCCGCGCTTCTGGCTCCTCGGCCGAGCGGATCACGCCGGAGAAATGCTTGCTCCTGAGGGCCCCCCTGGTGGCGCTGGTGTCCTCGGGATGCAGCAGCCACACGGTCGCGGTCGCCCCGGAGGCCATGCGCAGCTCGATCTCGATCTTTTTCCGCTGGATGGCCACGTTCCATAGAGAAACCCCGGTCAGGATGGGGCTCCCCAGCTGGTAAGGGGCGAAGAGCGCGAGGATCTCGGCCTCCCTGCCGGCGCGGAGCACGTGGGGGTGCGCCGTTGCCGGGGAAGACCAGGTCAGCAAGAGCAGCAGGGCCAGCAGCAGCGCGTGCAAGGTGACGCGCATGATGAGCCCCGGGCCAGGCTGCTGTCTCCGGGAGGCCGTGGTGTTCAGGAGAACCCCCCTGTCCGGGGCGCTCTCGTTGTCCTCTCCCCCCGAGAGGTGGTACTTCAGTGACCCCCCTCGGCGATGGCATCGTGGCCGGTGGCGAGGGCGAGGTTGGAGATGGCGAGGTTGTAGTCCATGAGGGCGGCCAGGTAGTTGTAACGCTGGAGGGCGTACTGGCGGGCGGGGTCGACGAGGTCGCGTTCTTCCGAGGTGCCCACGTCGATGCCCTGCGCGATGCGGATCATCCACTGGCGGGCGAGCTTGCTGGCCCGCTGGAAGGCGTCGGTTTTCTTCTTCTGCTCGGTGGCCTCGGCGTGAGCCTTCTCGACCTCGGTGGCCACGCCGCCGAGGGCGAAGCGAGAGGTCTGCTCCATCTCGCCGAGCTGGGCCTCGGACTGGCGGACGCGGGCCTGGGCGGGGAGAAAGTCGAGGGACCAGCGTACACCGAAGGCGAGGCCGTAGCGGAGGTAGTTGGCGTCGTCGCGGACGAAGGGGTTGAGCTGGTCGGTGATCTCGGGGGCGCGGCTGTAGTTGCCGAAAAGCGACAGACCGATGTCAGGAAAAAGCTTCGCCTTCGCCAGGTCGACCTGCGCCTTGCGGGCGGACAGGCCAGCGCGCGCCATCTTGAGCTCGGGCCGGTGCTGGAGGGCGAGCTGCTGGTAAGACTCGAGGGGGCCCAGCTCGTGGCGGGGAGGCTGGAGCGGCTCGGGGGGGACGTGGAGCTGCTCGACGCCGGTGTAGAAGCGCAGGGCCGCGAGGGCGACCTGCTCGGCGCGGCGGGCCTCGGCGGTGCGCCCTTCGAGCTCGGCCTGGGCCAGCTGGAGCCGGATCAGGTCGACCTCGTCGCCGTCCCCCTCGTCGATCTTTTTCTGCAGGGGTTCGAGGGCCTTGCCGAGCCTGGAATCAGCCTCTTCCAGGAGGGCCCGGGCCTCGCGGGCGAGCTGGACGCCGAAGTAGGCCCGCCGCACGTCCATGCGGACGGCGTTGCGGATCTTCTCGGCCTCGGCCTCCCCGACGCGGATCTGGGCCTCGGCAGCGCGGCGCAAGCTGGTGATCTTGCCGAAGGTCCAGAGGGGGATGGTGCCGGAGAGGTTGGCTTGCCAGGCCATCCCCAGGTTGGAGTTGAGGCCCACTTCCCGGTCCTGCGTGTAGATCTGGCCACCGCGGAAGGTGGGGGCAGGGCCTGCGCCGGCGGTGAGCGTGAAGGCCGAGAAGGGGGCGGTGCGAGCCTCATCGAGCTGGGCGCGCATCCCCTCGACCTTGCTCCGGGCAGCAAGGATGTTGGGGTGATTGTGGTCAGCCAGCTCGATACACTGCTTGAGCGTCAGCCCGCGGCCCTGGGTGCCGCTCGCAGGCGTCGCTGGCGTCGGGGCGCCCTCGCCCAGCGCAGGAGCAGGAAAGAAGCCGAGGATGGCTGCGGTGGCGATGGCCTGGAGGGCGCGTGCGCGTTGCACGGCGCGAAGCTACCACACCGATCGCCCCTGTCAGCCAGGATCGGGGCTCAGCCCTGGCTCTTGCCTTCGCCCGCCTTGGGGGCGAGGGGGTTCCCGTAGCGCTTGAGCACGCGGCGGAAGTTGGAACGATCGAGGCCCGCGCGGCGAGCCGCCTCGGAGATGTTGCCGCCGGTGCGACGCAGGAGGGCGCCGAGGTAAGCGGCGTGGAAGGAGTCAAGGGCGCGCTCCTTGGCGTCCGCGTAGGGGAGTTCGTCCCAGCCGGTGGGGAGGGAGAGGCCAGTGAAGTCGTTCTTGGTGGTCATGACTACCTCGTGGTTTTCTGATGGGTCGCAGGGGGAAAGGTCGCCGGGAAACAGAGACGTTCGGTGACAGGAGAGGACGGCGCGCTCGATGGTCAACCGCAGTTGCCTTGCGTTGCCGGGCCACGGTTGGCCGCGGATCATCCGCATTGCTTCAGGCCCTATTCGCTTCACTTCGCTCTGGTTCCGTTGCGTCGCCTGGAGCAGAAAGTGATGCGCGAGAGCCGGGATGTCGTCTTTCTTCTGTCGAAGGGGGATCAGGTGAATCTGCTGCACCGCCACCCTCGCGTAGAGCTCGGGGCGGAAACCTCCGCTCTGGGATACCTGGAACAGGTTGCCCCGGGAGGAGGTGAGGAGCGGAGTGAAGCCTTCGCTGGCTTCGAGCCATTGCTCAAGCAAGAGCTGGGCCGACGTCGCGAGCCGGTCGATCTGGCTCAGGTAAATCGTGGTGCGACGGTGCGAGCGCGCCTGCTGGAGCACCCGATCCAGTTCGGCCTTGTCGAGCCCTTCCCCCGGGAGCTCGACCCAATCGGCCGCCCCGCCCCCGCGGAGCCCGTGGATCAAGCGCGCCAGCAGGCGCTTGCCCGTCCCGGCCTCGCCCCACAGGTGCGCCGGGCGATCGCCGGAGGCCACCCGGCGGGCCTGCTCCAGCGCCTGCCGCACCGCGCGGTGCTGGCCCACAAGAACGGGCCCCTCCTCGCGCTGCGGCCGCTGCTTCAGCTCTTCCTT
>JALOQB010000313.1 GCA_025453595.1 Polyangiaceae bacterium | reverse complement strand
GCCGCTTCCTCGGCTTTTTGCTTTTCAATCCGTTCGATCCGTTTGTTCCGTTCATCAATCAGTTTTTTGGTTTGCTCGGTTTTGTGTTGTGCTTGTTGCCTGGCGGCCAATTCACCGGCTGCATACTTAAAATAATGCACCAAAGGTATGTTGGAAGGACATTCATAAGAACAGGAACCGAAACTGTTGCTATCTTTTAAACCAATGTCAACAGCCGCTTCCAGTTGATTACTGCGAATTCTGTTCGCCATGTCGACTGGCAGTAAACCGGCCGGACAAGCACTAATGCATCGGGCACAACGAATACAGGCCTGTTCACTGCCGCGCGTAATTTCATCCTGGGTCAAGGCCAGTATGCCGCTGGTTGCCTTGACGACAGGCAGCTCAGCAATCGGCAATGCATCGCCCATCATTGGGCCGCCCATCACCAAGCGCGCCATGCGTGCCCTATCAACCCGGCAATAATCCAGTAATTCTGAAATCAGTGTACCGATAGGCACCCAAATATTTCTGGGGGATCCTGCCGCCCCCCCGGGAAAGCGACGTTCCCCGACCAGGGATCCCGCGGGTTCTCCGCTCGTTTGAGGAGCAACAGCTCGGGCCCTGCAGGCGCCTCGCGCAGCACCGCCGCCACCGCCGCCCTCGCCCCTCCGGGCTCGTTCAGGGAGCGCCGGGCGCGCCCGGCCAGGCGCGCGGAAAGCCGGGTAAGATCCACCATGGCGAAGGAGACTGACACGGCGCCTCGCGCCAGGTAAGACCGGGCGACGGGGTAGAAAATGAACCCTACCCGGCCGGGTCAATTCCTGGTCCCCTCTATCCGGAACTTCCTGACACCCCCCGCGAGACCCCACGATGGCCGGAACAAGCTTGCTCGCCCTGCTCGACGACATCACCACGATCCTGGACGACGTGGCCGCCATGACCAAGGTGGCGACGAAGAAGACCGCGGGGGTGCTCGGGGATGACCTGGCGCTGAACGCCGAGCAGGTGACGGGGGTGGCCACGGAGCGAGAGCTGCCGGTGGTGTGGGCGGTGGCGAAGGGGTCGGCGGTGAACAAGCTGATCCTGGTGCCGGCGGCGCTGGCGATCAGCGGGGTGGCGCCGATGCTGATCAAGCCGCTGCTGATGATCGGCGGTGCCTTCCTGTGCTTCGAGGGCACCGAGAAGATCGCCCACAAGCTGCTGCACCCCAAGGAGGAGGCGAGCGTGGCGGCGGCGCCGGAGGTGGTCAACGAGCAGGACAAGATCAAGGGCGCGGTGCGGACCGACTTCGTGCTCTCCGCCGAGATCATCGTCATCTCGCTGGGGACGATCAGCAGCGCGCCCTTCGCCAAGCAGGTGGCGGTGCTGAGCACGGTGGCGGTGGTGATGACCGTGGGGGTCTACGGGCTGGTCGCGGGGATCGTGAAGCTCGACGACCTGGGTCTGGCGCTCTCACGCAAGGAGGGGGCCGTGAAGTCGCTGGGCAAGGGGATCCTGGTGGCGGCACCCTACCTGATGAAATTCCTGTCGGTGGCGGGCACCGTGGCGATGTTCCTGGTAGGCGGGGGGATCCTGGCCCACGGGCTCCCCGGGGTCCACGGGCTCTCCGAGACCATCGAGAAGATGGAGGGGGTCGCGGGGATGGTGCTGCCGTCGCTGTTCAACGGGGCCCTTGGCCTCGCCGCGGGGGCGTTGATCCTGGGGGTGGTGACGCTGATCCAGAAGATGCGAAAAGGGCCGGCGGCGGCCTTATTTTTCTTCCTCGAAGGAGAGCGTCAGCTCGCCCAGCGCCACGTCGCCGTACGAATTTTTATCCCCTTCATCCTGGAGAATTTCGACACGGAGGGCGCTGGTGGGGGCGAGCCCCCGGGGCGGCACCAGCTCGAAATCATGAGGGGCATGGGGGCTCGAGATCTCGCGCTGGAAGGCCACCTCCCCCCTGGCGTCCAGCAGCGCGAGCCGCACCGTGATCACGCTGAACCCCCGCGGGTACGCCGGATCACGGTTGCCCTGGAGGAACACCTGCCGCACCGTCTCGGGCCGCCCCCAGGCCACCTGCACCCAGGGCGAGGTGCCCCGGGCCACCGAGTCGTTGCTGGCAGAAAACCACGAGGTCGCCGGGTCCTGATCGATCAGGTTGGACGCGGGCCAGCCAGGGTACTCGGAGCTTGCCTCCACCGTGAACTGCCTCGCCCCCTTGAAGAGGCTCCAGCGGCCCGACGACGCCTCCCCCGGGGCACGGACCGGGGCGCTCGACGCAGTGGCCGGGGCCGCCGAGGCGATCTCCACCGCGTCGGGCCGCGCAGGCCCCGCCGGGGGCCCGGACCGCGAGCAACCCACCAGCGCCAGCGCCAGCGCCCACCTCGCCCCGCTCATGGATTGCAGGCCTCGTGGGCCCCCCGGACCGGTGTATTGGTCTTCCGGACTTCAGCCGAGAACCGATCGTCTTCCAGCATGGAGCTGTAGCTGCTTCGGAGCGTATTGCAAGACACGGACTCGCGGATCTTCCAGCCGGGGTTGCTCTCGTCGCGCAGATCCTTCGTCCCGGCGCTGCTGGCATCCCAGGAGGAGAAGAGCGCCCCCGCGCAGGTTGCCTGGGAAGAGCAGGCGCTTCCGAGGGATTTGCATGCCACATGCTCATCACCCGCACCTGAACAGGATTCCACCAGCTCAGCGTTCGCCGTATAATTTGCCTTGCAAGATTCGTTTGCACCGCAGCTCAAGCGCAGGTTCGCAACAAGGGAAGGGAGGCCAGAAACCAGCGCGTTGCAAGTGCTATTGATGTTCCCTGGCTCCTCGAAGGCATTTCCGCTCAGGTGAATGAGGGCGTTGCCGGAGAGCTCAGAGAACACGTCACGGGCGCAAAGTTCTGTACGAAATGCGCTTTTTTCCTGGCTATCAGGGCCAACAATGAGGTTGTTGACAACCACGGAAGCGATGCTGTTCTTGTCGTTCCCTTTGAGCTGATCCAGACCCCAGCTCGTCTTTCCGTTGCCCATGGCAATCGTGTTATGCCGCACGATCAACCGAGAATCAGCGGTCCAGCGGATCACCGAGGTCTCGGCGCCATCGGGGGAGAGAGCGCCGCCGTGGAGCATGTTGTTGTCGATCCTGGTGGGGTCCTGGCCCCGGGTGACGAAGATGGCGGCGCTCTGCTTGTAATCACCGCGGGCCCCCAGCAGAGAATTTCTGGACACCTCGACGCCGCTGCACTGCGCGAGGCTAACGGCGACGCTCCAGATATCCTTGCCGGCAGCCCCCTGCTCACCGCCCGAGATAAAGTTTTCACGGAGGTTCACGCTGACGTTGAGAGCCGACACGCCGTACGACGTGAACCCCTGGGGGGCATCGCCCTGGCCGCCCTGGATGGAGTTCTTCTCGACGGTGGCCTCGAGTTTCTTGCCACTGGAGGCGGTGGCAAGCACGCCGATGGAGCCCAGCCCCCCCTGAGCCTGTGCCTTGCCGCGCCCGCCGTGGATCTTGTTCCCGAGCAGCTTCGGCGCTCCGTCGTCGGTGTCGACCGTCAGAAAAACACCGATACTGCCGGTCTGGTTGCTCTTCACCGTGGTGCCGTTGCCACCGTCGATCTCGTTCTCGTCCAGGATGGGCGATGAGTTGATGGCAAAGACGGCCGCGGAGCCGTGCCCCTCGACACCTGCGTTGCCCATGCCTCCCTGGAGGATGTTCTTCCGCAGCAGGGCCTTGGAACCACCCTGGATCCGTACTCCCGCGCTGGCGAGCTGGCTGACAGAATCGCTGAACCCTCCCCCGCCCTGGATGCAGTTCTCCTGGAGCTTGGGTTCCCCTTCGTTGATGTCCACCGCCACGGTGCTGACCTTGGTGGAGCTGCTGTCGATGGCGATCCAGCTCTGCTCGAGCAGCCCTGTGCCGCCCAGGATGCGCAGGCCGACCTGGTCCCCCTGGATATGCAGGTTGCGCAGCGTGGCATCCTTCACCGTGAGCAACCCTGGAGAATTCTCGGCGTACTTGAGGGTGGTGAGGGTGTTGGCATCGAGCCCTGTTGCGCAGGCTTGCGCCGGGTTGATCTTGTCCTGTTTCTCGAAGGTGGCGCAGTCGAAGCCCCCCTCGATCGTGAGGTCTCCCTCGGCCAGTACAACTTCGTTCAGGAAGTACGACCCGTGGCAGACCTTGATCTGCTTGAAGCCCTTGGCCTTGGCCCGCTCGATCCCGGTCTTAAGAGCCAGCAGGTGGTGCAGCAGCGCCAGGAGCGCGAGACCATCGCCCTGACCAAGACCGAGGCGAAGGCTGCCGCCACACCCAAGGCCGAACCCAAGGCGAAGGCCGCTGAGCCGGAGGCGCCCGCACCTGCCCCCGCCCCCGCACCTCCCGCCCCCGTGGTCCCTGCGGAGCCTGCCGCACCAGAGCTTGCGGTGCCGCCACCCCCGGCCTCCCCACCAGCGCCGGCCTCCCCTGCGGCCCCGGCGACGCCAGCAGCACCGCCTCCGCCTTCGCCTGCAGCACCGCCCCCGGCGGAGCCCGCATCGCCTCCGCTGCCTGCCTGCCCGCTGGTACCAGCCCCGCCGCCAGCCCCGTCGGGCAGCCCCTCGGCGGAGAGCTCCTCGCCTGCGCAGGCGATCAGGAGCGAGAGCAGCGGGAGGAGCACAAGGGGGCGGACCGGGGAGGACAGCTTGCGGGCCATAAGGCCACAAGCTTAGCAACAATCCGCGGCGCCGGCGGGGACGAAGTCAGGGCACGGGGCGGCCGCTCATGCGGAGCATCCAGAGGGAGGCGAGGGCCTCGTCGAGGTCGCGGGCCCAGAGGCTGGTGCCGTGGCTGAGGACGTAGTCTTCCAGGTCAAGGAGGGCGACGGCGCCGGGGCGTCGAGGTGGATCGAAGCGGATCTTGCGGACCGCCGGGAGGAGGCGGTCCGGGTTGGGGGCCGGGGCGCCGCGCTGGAGGCCCTCCTCGAAGGCGGTTCGTGCGCGATCGTACGCGTCCAGGAGCTCGCGGGCGGGCATACCGGCGGGGGCGGGCTGGACGCGGACCTGGACGATCTCCGGCTGCTCGGCCATCGATTGCCAGACGTGGCTGCCGGTCTCCAGGGCGAAGAAATCGAGCACACAGAGGCCGACGATCTTGAGCACCACGCGCTCGGCGCCCTGGGCGAACCACTCGTCCATGCGGGCCTCCAGGTCCGCGCCTCGCAGCTCGATGACGTCGCCGCGGGAGAGGCGGATCAGGGCCTCATCAACCTGCCCCCGGGCGCGGGCGTAGGACTGCGCGAGCCAGCAGAGCAGACGGTCGTTTTCGCGACCAAAACGCCCTGCGGGGGCGCCCCGGTTGGCGCGCCATAGCTCGATGAAGATGGCGTGACGCTCGGCCTTGTGGACGCCAGCCAGGGCGCGGTGCAGGAACTCGATCTCGGCGAGGGCGAGCAGGGCGTCCTGGCGCGAGACCCGGGGAGAGGGGCGGAACGCGCGGCGATCGAAGATGCGGTATTTTTGCACCCAGCCGTCCCTGGGGCGGTAGCCCGGGTGGGTGATCTCGGAGTGGGCGAATTTCTGCACCTCGATCAGCTCGTGCCCCGGGTCGCGGGGCTGGAGCATGGCCTCGACGCGGGCGTGAAACTCGCGGATTTCGATCCGGATGGTGTCGAGGTTGAACAGGTCGTCGTCGTGCTCGGTCTGGCCCTCGTTGTGGGCCTTGAGGTAGCCCCGGATCTGCTCGGAGAGCTGGCGTACCTCGTCGCGCTCGTCGAGGTCGAGGAGGAAGCCGCGAGCCTCGGTGAGCCGGGCCAGAAGCTCGGGGAGGGTCGCGTCCAGCAGGGGCTCCAGCGTCCAGCGGAAGGGGGCCGGCTCGGCCTCCAGCAGCGGCTCGATGTCGATCTGGAGGGCGCCGCTGGACTCGAAGATCCGCACCACCTGCATCGCGGCGCGGGGCCCCCCGGCGATGTGGTCGGCGAGCACGGAGCCGATGCGTTGCTCGATGAAGCGCTTGAGGGAGCGGGCGCCATCCTGCTGGGCGAAGGCCTCGCGGGAGATCAGCTCGGCGACGGCGGCGGTGCTGTAGACGAAGATGTTGCGATCCGAGAGGCCGCGGCGGTTGAAGAGGCGGTTCATCTCCTTGAGAGCGACCTGGGTGGCCACCTCGCGGCTCAGGGGCGAGAAAGGGACGATCCGATCGATGCGGTTGAAGAGCTCCGGGGGGAAGAACTCGCGGACGGCCCGGTCGATGTCCCGCTGGAGCCGGTCCGGTTGCTCCCCGAAGCCGACCGGCGCCGAGGGCTTGGCCCCCAGGTTCGAGGTCATCACGATCACCGCGTGGGTGAAGCTCACCGTCGTTCCCCCCGCGCTCGTGAGCCGCCCCTCGTCGAAGAGCTGCAGCAGCAGGTTCAGGATCGACGGGTGCGCCTTCTCGATCTCGTCCAGCAGCACGACGCAGAACGGCTGCTCCTGGGCCCGCTGGATCAGCAGCCCCTCCGGCTGCCACCGGTCGCCCACCAGGCGCGCGGGGCCGTCCGGGCCGCTGTACTCGCTCATGTCCAGGCGCACCAGACGACCGGAATTTCCATACAGATACTCGGCGAGGCACTTGGCGAGCTCGGTCTTCCCGGTGCCGGTGGGGCCGGTGAAGAGGAAGACGCCGTAGGGGCGGAGGGGGTCGACGAGGCCGGTCTTGATGCGCAAGATCAGGTCAGAGACGGCCTCGACGGCGAGGGGTTGACCGATGACCTGGCGCGCGAGCTCCTCGTGGAGGTCGGCGGAGACGAGGGGTTCTTCAGGGCGCAGCAGGGCCTCCGGGAGCCCGGTCTTGCGGGCCAGCAGCTGGACGACCTCGCGGGGGCCAATCTCGCGGAGATCCGGGGGGAACTCGTCGCGAACCAGCTCCTTGAGGACCTCCAGGGCGCGGGCCGGCAGGGCGCGGTTGGGCAGCAGGGAGGCGCCCATCTCGAGGACCAGGCGCAGGGCCTGGGGGGCCACCGGCGGCGCCTCCCGGTGGGCCTGCTCGCGCAGCCTCGCCTCGTGGAGCAGCATACGAAACGTCTCGTCCGCGGTGGTCGGCGCCACGTGGACCACGTGGAAGGCGGCGGCGAAGGCGGGGGCCTCGTCCTCCAGGGTACGGAGCTGCTCGGGGGTGCACTCCCCCACCAGCACCAGCTCGCCCCGGTGCATGGGCCCGTGGAGCAGATCGGCCAGGCAACGCTCGCTCTCCCGGCTCCTGCCGATGCGCCCGAAGTGGGCCACATCCTCCGCGTAGAGCACGATCTTCCGGCCCCGGACCTCGTCCAGAATTTCCATACATTGCTGCTCCCACTCGCCCACGTGGGACATGCCCGCGATGAGGCGGCGGCCGGCGACGGCCCAGACGTGGTGGATCCGGTCGACGTTGCGGTGAGAGGAGAAGTCGTCGGCGGCGAGCAGGTCATGAACCCACTGGCGGAGGAGGGTCGATTTGCCGCAGCCGGAGGGGCCGACGAGGAGGACAGATTGCTTGCGGGCGCCGCAGAGGAGCTGCTGGAGGCGCTCGCGGAAGGGGGAGCGAGGGAGGCCCGGGGGCAGGTTTTCTTCGAGGGCGCGGGTGGAGAGGTCGAGGCCCACGCGAGGGAGGCGGGGCTGCTTTTTTTCCTTGGGTTTGGAGCGATCCTTGCGGGCGGGGTCGCGCTGGAGGTCCTCCCAGATGCGCTGGCGGCGGCTGGCGCCCTGGTCGAGGAGGCCGCGAGGTTCGGCGCTGAAAGAGACGATCTTGAGGAGATCCTTGCCGGAGGACCAGCGAGCGTCGAGCTCGATCTCCTCGAGGTTGGCCCAGTGCTTCTGGAGAAAGAGGGTGGCTTGCTGGTCGAGGGGCTCCTCCTCGCGGACCGGGAACCAGTGCTCCTGGTCGAGCGGGTGGTAGGCGACCAGCAGGCGCTGCTCTTCCGAGGCCCAGCGAGGCTCGATGATGAGGGGGCAGAGGCCCGAGCCATGGCGTTTGCGGCCGGACCCCCGGATGGTCACCTGGAGCCGGACGCGCTCGAGGCGCGTACCGCGGGCCATCTGGAACCAGATCAGCTCGGCCGGCTTCGCCCCCTGGACCTGCTGGCGCAGGTGGTCGAGGAGGGAGCTCTGGGCCTTCTGGGGGCTGGGACCGCGGCGCACGTGGGTGAAGGGGCCGAGGCCCACGGTCACCAGGGAGAAACCCGCGCGCTCGCGGGTCTGGTAGAGAGGCACGGTGAAGTTCACGAGGGCTGGGGGCCCACTCTAGAACCCCGCGCGTGGTTGTTCCAGCGCCGCCGGCTCAGGGGCAAGAGTAAGGGGCCGGCTGGGCCCCCGGAGGGAGGGGCACCAGGAGCGACAGGTCGATGGCGGCGCTGCGGCGGTACTCCTTGGGCCCGAGGGAGATCTTGCCGCCCGCGACCTCGAGTCCCCCTCCGTTCTTGAGGTTGGCCAGGGAGCCGCCGCTCAGCAGATCGCCCTGGTTGAAATCGTTGAGCACGCCCAGCAGGTGCCGATCCCCACCGCCGATGACGAAGCCCCGCACCGTCGCCTCGTTGCCGTCTCCGAGGGAGAGGCAGCGCTCCGGGCTCAGCCCGAAGAAGGGTTCGTTCTGCTGCAGCGAGGGGTCTGCGAAGGCAAACCAGCGGAAGGGCCCGCTGGCGCCGTCGAGCGGCTTGACCCCGCCCCCCAGCTTCACCGACACCTCCAGGCGCCGCAGGGCCACCAGCGGCATCGCGACCGCAGCCCCTTGCCCCGGCTTCAGCTCGAGGGCGTTGAGCGGCAGCGCCTCCTGGAGCCCCACCGAGGTGTCAAAGCCCCCCAGCCACACCCCCCAGCTCACGTTCTGGTTCTCCAGCGCCTCCAGGTTGTCGAAGAACAGCGCCCGCAAGTACACCTTCGCGGGCAACCCCTCCAGGCGCAGCGTCGGCAGCTTGTCGACCCCGACCAGGGAGGGCGTCGGGCCGCTGGGCGGCGGGAAGATCGTCGAGACGATCGGCGGTACGTCGTCCTCCTGGCCGGGCCCCTGGTCGGGGAACGGGGTGTCGTAGGCCGCCAGGAACATCAACCCCTGGCCGTCCAGCTGCGGGTCCTCTGCCTCGAAATCCATCGCCTCCGGCGCGAACGTGACGCACACCGCGGCCTTGCCCGCGTCCGGGGAGGCCGCGCAGTCGGGGCCCCCGCCCTGCCCCGTGCCGCCAGACCCACCCTGTCCGGAGCTTCCGGATACACCGGTGCCACCCTGCCCGGAGCTTCCGGATACACCAGCGCCGCCCTGCCCGGAGCTCCCGGACACGCCGGTGCCGCCCTGCCCCGCGCCGGCCTCGCCGCCGGAGCCCGCGGGGCCGATGCTGCCGCCGGTCCCCCCGCCGGAGCCCGCGGTGCCCGCGGTCGCGCCGCCGGCCCCGCCGGCCCCGCCCCCGGTGCCGCCCTGTCCGGCGCCTGTCTGTCCGGAACTTCCGGATACACCTGATCCAGCCTGGCCGGCGGCGCCTCCGGCGGGGGAGGTGGAGCCGAGGTCATCTTCGGTGGAGCCGCCGCAGGCGGCGAGGAGGAGGAGAGTGGAGAGGACAAGCGAGCGCATGGGAAAGGATGGTAGCAAGCCGTTCGCCCCCGGAGCCACGGAAGAGCAAAAAATGGATCTCTCCCTCTCGTTCGCGAGGAGGGGAGCCAGGGGGGGTCGCGGTGAGGTGCGGGGTACCAGGGGGAGCCTGCAGGGAAGCGCCTTCCCCTCGTGGTCGCGCTGCGCTAGCCCTTGCGACCATGAAGCGTATCATGACGAGCCTGCTGCTTGGCCTGGCCCTGGTGTCCTGCAAGGATCCAGGGACGGCGCCGTCCCCGGATTCAAGCCCCGCGCGCCCTGCGGCGCAGGCGAAGGGCTCCTCGAAGAGCGCCGCGGACCTGAGCCCGGCGAAGGCGACGGAGAAGGCGCCAGAGAAGTTCAAGGCCCGCTTCCAGACGTCGAAGGGGGCGTTCACCATCGAGGTCAACCGCGAGTGGTCGCCCGCGGGGGCGGATCGCTTCTACAACCTGGTGAAGATGGGGTTCTTCGACGACGTGCGGTTCTTCCGCGCGGTCGAGGGGTTCATGGTGCAGTTTGGCCTGAACGGGAACCCGGAGGTGAGCAGCCAGTGGCGGTCGGCGAACATCAACGATGACCCGGTGAAGCAGTCCAACAAGCGGGGGTACGTGACCTTCGCCAAGACCGGCATGCCCAATTCGCGGTCGACCCAGATCTTCATCAACTACGGCGACAACAGCCGGCTGGATGGCATGGGGTTCGCGCCCTTCGGTCAGGTGATCGAGGGGATGGACGTGGTGGACAACCTGCACAAGGGCTACGGCGAGGGGGCTCCGATGGGGAATGGCCCGAACCAGGGGCGGATCCAGGCGGAAGGGAACGCGTACCTGGACAAGGATTTCCCCAAGCTCGACCGGGTCACGCGCGCCGAGATCGTGCCCTTATTCCCCGGGCGGGTGGCGGTGCGCCACCGGGTGGCTGGCGGTTCGCCACCTGGACCGGGGGGAAGGTTCGAGGTTTCGAGGGCAACAAGGGCTGGAACGGGGGCTGCAGTCCGGGGTGGCATGACCATCACGGTGTTGCAAGAAGCAGGGGGCCCCTCGGAGCGCGCCCGCGTGGAAGGCCCGGAGACGCTGGGGGATGCGGAGCTGCTGGCGCTGCTGCTGGGGCCCGGGGCTCCGCCGCGGAGGCTGGCGCAGGCGCTGCTGGAGGGGGCAGGAGGGCTCTCGGGGCTGATGCGGGAAGGGGTGAGGGGAAGGCAAACGGGCCTGAACGAGGCGCGGGCGCTCCGGGTCGAGGCGGCCCTGGAGCTGGGGCGCCGGGCAGCGCAGCGGGAGAGCCTGCCGCGGACCTGGGTGCTCAGCTCGCCGGAGCGGGTGGCGGCCTGGGGTCGGGTGAGCCTGGGGCACCTGACCCACGAGGAGCTGTGGCTGCTGGCGCTGGATGGGCGCCACGGGCTGCTGGCGGCGCGGCGCGTGGCCCAGGGGGGGTCGCACGGGTGCGCGGTGCGGGTCCGGGACGTGCTGAGGGCCGCGCTGAGGGCGGGGGCCTCGGGGTTTGTGCTGGTCCACAACCACCCGAGCGGCGACCCGACCCCCTCCCCGGAGGATACCCGGATGTCGGTGGAGGTGGCCCGGGCCGCCGAGGTCGTGGGGCTATCGCTGCTGGATCACATCGTGGTGGGGGCCGAGCGCCATGCGTCGCTGTTCGAGCTGGGCCTGCTGGGGGGCTGAGGGGGGGGTCGGGGCGGGATGGCACCGGAGCGGCAGACGTGGTAGGCGCGGGGGATGTTCGAGGCGCTATCCAAGGGCTTCCGGCAGGCCATGAACCGGCTGTCGGGGCTCACCGAGTTGACCGAGTCCAACATCGATACGGCCCTCCGCGAGGTGCGGCTGTCGTTGCTCGAGGCAGACGTCGAGCTCGGCGTGGTCAAGCGATTCCTGGCCCGCGTGAAGGACAAGGCGCTGGGCGAGACCGTCCAGACCCGGGCCAAGACCGCCGAGGGCACCGTCACGGTGAGCGCGTCGGATGTCTTCATCAAGATCTGCCACGACGAGCTCATGGCCATGATGCACCACGAGGGCGAGCGGATCGCCTTCGCGGAGCAGGGCCCCACCGGGATCATGATGGTCGGCCTCCAGGGCGCCGGCAAGACAACCTCCGCGGCGAAGTTCGCCAACTTCCTCCGCAAGCAGGGCAAGAAGCCGCTGCTTGTCGCCGCCGACATGCAGCGCCCCGCGGCGGTCGAGCAGCTCAAGGTGCTGGGCAAGCAGATCGGCATCCCGGTCTTCAACATCGAGGGCGGCGACCCCGTCGACATCTGCAACAAAGGCCTCGACGAGGCGCGCAAGAACAAGCACGACGTCGTGATCTTTGACACCGCAGGCCGCCTCGCCGTCGACGAGGCCCTCATGCAGCAGCTTGACGCGATCAAGAGCGGCGTGAAGCCTCACAACATCTTCCTGGTCATCGACGCGATGATCGGCCAGGACGCGGTGAAGACCGCCAAGACCTTCAACGACCGGCTCTCCCTCACCGGCGTGGTCCTGACCAAGCTCGACGGCGACGCCCGCGGCGGCGCTGCCCTCTCCGTCAAGGAGGTCACCGGCGCCCCTCCCCTCTTCGTGGGCATGGGCGAGACCCTCGACAAGTTCGAGGAGTTCCGCGCCGACGGCATGGCCACCCGCATCCTCGGCATGGGCGACGTCGTCGGCCTGATGAAGGACTTCGAGGGCGTCATCGACAAGGAGAAGGCCGCCGAGGACGCGATGAAGATGCTCCAGGGTCAGTTCACCCTGGATGACCTCCTCGAGCAGCTCAGGATGATCAAGAAGATGGGCAGCCTCAAGGACATCGTCGAGAAGCTGCCGATGTTCTCCGGCGGTATCCCCCAGGGGGTGAACCTCGACGACCGCGAGCTGGTCAAGATGGAGGCCATCATCCAGTCGATGACCAAGGCCGAGAAGGGCGACGTGCACCTGCTCATCCGCGAGCCGAACCGCGTGCGCCGCGTCGCCAAGGGCTCGGGGACCAAGGAGGACGAGGTCAACGAGGTCGTCCAGAAGTACCTGTTCATGAAGCAGATGATGGGCTCCATGAGCCAGAACCTCGGGCTCATGGGCCGCATCCCGGGGATGAAGCAGATGGCCATGGCCCGCAACATGAAGAAGGCCATGAGCGGCGGCGGCTTCCCGGGGATGCC
>JALOQB010000312.1 GCA_025453595.1 Polyangiaceae bacterium | reverse complement strand
GGTCTCCATCGGTATGTCGAGCCTTAGGGCCAGCCCACGGGCCATTTCCAGCTCCGCCGCGGCCTCTTCGCGCAGGCCATGATCGACCCCGTGGGCCACGACAGAGAACCCCAGTCGCGCCCCGAGCCGCGCCATCACATGCAGCAGGGCCATCGAATCAGGCCCACCCGACACCGCAAGCAGCACCGTCGACCCACGCTCGACCAGCCCTTGCTCCCTCAGTAGACGCCTCGCCAGGGTCTCCAGCGTGGGGGGATGGGAGCGCCGCGTGGCCACGTCAACCGCGCGCCAGGTGGGCCACGACCTCCAGGTGGCTGGTCTGCGGGAAGAGGTCAAACCCGTGGAGCGAACGCACCCGCCACCCCGCCCCGATAAGCACCCCCAGATCCCGCGAGAGGGTCACCGGATCGCAGGAGACATAGAGAAGCTCCTGGACCTGGGAGCTCGCAAGCGCTTCGCAGGTCTGGCGAGCCCCCCCTCGCGGAGGGTCGAGCAGCACCAGCTCGGTCCTGGGCGGCACGGCCCACTCTTCCGCCCTCGCCTCCACGACCTTGACCCACGAGAGGCCTCGCCCCGCGAGGTTGCGACGCGCGGCGCCGCAGGACGCGGGGCTGCTCTCCTCGGCTGTGTAGCGAGGGTTCCCGGGGGCCAGGGCGACCGTGAAGGTTCCGGCGCCGGCGAAGAGCTCGACCACGGACCCACGCGCGGTACCGACCAGGCGGCGGAGATGAGCCCCGATCTGCTCGACCACGCCGGGGTGAGCCTGTGCAAAATCCGGGGTCTCGAGCGGGGCCCCATCGGCCCCGCGGGACCAGGCCGTCGGATCCCCCACCACCGCGGGCGCCCGCGCCCCCTCGCTGCGCACCGAGGCCCCGGCGATCTCGCCGCGCTGCACGGCTTTTTCGAGCGCGCCGAAGAGCCCGGCATCTGGCTCGCCGCGAGCCCATTCGAGGGCCAGCACCGGCTTGCCTCCCGCCCCCAGCGCCAGGGAAACTTCCCCCTCCCCCCGGCTCTTCCCGAGCCAGCCGCGCAGGGGGCCGAGAACCCCCTCCAGCGGGGGCGCCAGCACCAGGCACTCCTCGACCGGGAGCACCTGCCGCGACCGCGGTCTCCGGTAACCAACCTGCGCCCTCCCGCGCAACGAGAACGCCAGCCTCGCCCGCTCACGGTAGCGCTCTCTCCAGGGGGCCTCGTGGAGCAACACCTCCGCCGGAGCCTCGGCGCCGAGCGCGCGCAGCACGGTGCTGCGTAGCAGCTCTTCCCGCGCTCGCTGTTGCCCTTGTTCGTCCAGGAACATCCAGGGACAACCGCCGCACTGCACGGCCTGCGCGCAGGGAGGCTCGCGGCGAAACGGCGATGGCCGACGCACCGACTCCAGCGTGCCTCGCATGGGGCTCACCGAGGCATCAAGGGAGACCTCGACCTCTTCCCCCGGGGCGACCTGCGGCACAAAAACGGCGCGATTCTGCCCCTGCCATTCGTGGTGCGCGACGCCGTCCCCCCCTACCGCGAAGGACTCGATCACCACCGTGAGACGGGGCTCGTTCACTCGCACTTGAACACAGCGACGCCGCCAGCAGACGAGAGGCTGTTCTGGGTCCAGGCCACGATCACCCGGTTGCCGGTGGCCGCCGCCGCCAGCTGCTGCCCGTCAAAACCATCGAGGGAGGGGACCTCGCCAGCGCTGAGCTGCTTCGAATTCCCGGGGATGGGCTCCGCATCCAGGCCTGCCACCGCGGAGAGCTCGAGGCTGTTGTTCCCTCCGAGCACGAAGAAGGCACGCTGGCCGCCCACCGCGAGGTCAAAGCCCGCTGCGGTCGCGCTGAGGACGGTGACGGTGTTCGGATCCTCGGGGGCGGTCTTCTTCGGAGACAGCTGGGCGCCGTCGGAGCCCAGCAAGGCCCAGCCTACCCCGTCGGTGTTCGAGCGACTCATCAGCACGATGCGATCACCCAGCAAGCGAAGCGCTGCCTGGTTCGCCGCCGGTCGCTGGACAAACTGGGTGCTGTTGGTGGCGATCCGCAGCACCGTGGTTGGCGCCCCCCCGAGCTCGCCCCCGGCAGCCTGCACCGCCAGGGTGCCGCGGCGCGCTTGCACCGCAAAGCTGGGGTTGGTCACCGGAGTGTCGGGCGCTTTCTGGAAGAAATTGTCAACCGCCGCGGCCCCCGGACCGACCCCCTGGATCGGGAAGGAGCGTATCTGCCCGCTCTCCGTGTAAATCACGCGGAACTCTTCGGCACCGAGACCGTTGGAGATCGCATACTGGTTGCTGAAGGAGAGGGACGGCAGCTTGTTGTCTCCGCCGCTGTCGAGCACCCCGAACTGGAGGATCTCCCCCGCGTCGCTCACCCGCACCATGCCGATCCCACCCCCGCGATCGTTGTCGCTCGGGCAAGGACGCCGCGTGAAGGCAAAGAGCCCCTCCGAGAGCGGGTCGCTCCAGGAGCCCCCCAGGCTCGTCTCGAAGTTGTTGAAGGCGGTGCCCACGCACTCGTTGAAGCTGACCTCCGCAAGGGAACCATTGCACCCATCAGAGTCCACCGAGAACGCGCGGAACACCCGCTGGGAGCCCCCCGCCAGCATCTCGTGGTACCCGACGACGAAGCCCCCGTTGTGCTCGATCACGCTGGGAGCGCCCACCTTGCTGCCGGACGCCGGCGCCGGCAACGCCCCCTGCGCCATCAGCTCGAGCTTGCAGTCACTCGGCCCCGAAGGGGCCTGCTTGCACTCGAAATCCTGGAGCACCGGCGGCGCACCGCTGCTACCTCCCTCTCCACCGGAACCGCTGCTGCCGCCGGCCCCCCCTTCCCCGCTCTCGCTCGTGCAGACCCCTTGCTGGCAGGTATCGGGGGCCTGACACGCGCCCTCGGGCAACAGGTTACCGTCATCGTCCGTGTAGGTCGGGTTTACCCGGATGTTGACCGTACGCACCTTGGTCAGATCGGCCTTGACGCACCCGAACCCCACGATGGCACAGTTGTCATCCCGCAGGATCACCGAGAAACCGTAGGTCTCCGCAGGGAGCGTGCCCACCTCGGGCAGACTCTCATCAACGGATACCACGCTGGATTGTTTCGGCTCCGGGAATGTCCCGTCAGCCAGCTCCTGCTCGGAAGGGCAGCCCCCCTCGAACACACTGAACTGAGCCCAGGTGGCGAAGGTCCGGATCTCGTCAGGATCGGAGAGAGCGATGGTCACGTTGTTGTTGCAGCTGCACAGCAGGCCAGCGAGCAACAACGAGGAGTACAGACGAGAAGGGCGGCGGGAGGGCAAGGAAGGGGATCGCACGTTCTGTGAGGAGAAAGGGGTTGGCTCACATGCTCATCTTGAGCGGGGTCGTCTTGTCGGCGGTGATGGTGACCGAGGTGGCCTTGGGTGGGCTCCCGTTGCGCTTCAGCACCACCGGGTAGGTGCCCGCCGGGAAGGGCGCCTTCATCACCGGCGAGGGGCCCAGGTTCCGACCCTTGACCACCACCGAATCGCAGGCCGGGCTGCAGACAACCGTAAGGAAGCCGTTGCCTCCGCCGCTCGGAGGCGTCGTGGGCTGGGGCACCGTAGGTTGAGGGGGGGGCTGGGGCACCGGAGGGGGCGAGGGGTCAACAGCCTTTGGCTTTGGCGCCGTGTTTGCCGGGGTTTCCTTGGGTTTGGGGGGCGGATCTTTCTTGTCCTTCTCCCCCTCGCTGTCCTTGGGGGGGTTGGGCTGCACCACAACCACGGTGTCCTGGACTGGCGGAGTCGGCGTCGAGGCTGGCGCTGCAGACGAGGCCGCTGCGGTGGGCTGGGCCGCGGTCGCGTCCGAATCTTTCTCTTTCTTGCCGTCGTTCTTGAGGAACACAAGGGCAAGAACCCCCACCAGGAGCAGGGTGCCCGCCACGGAGGCCAGGACAAGCAACCCCATCTGCTTCTTCTGCTGGTGCGCCGCCAGTTGCACCGTGGGATCGCGCTGGAGGTTCTGCACCTGCGCAGGCGAGAGCTCGGGAGGCGACGCAAGGTTGGCGGCAGGCGCCGGGATGAAGGTGGGGGACTCGGAGATAGCCGGCTGGGGGGCCGGATACGGGGCCGGGGCCGGGTATCCGTTGTTCTGGGCCGCCGGGGCAGGGTAATTGTTGACCTGCGGGGGCTGCGGCGCAGGGTAATTGTTGACAGGAGGCGGTTGAGGGGCCGGGTACCCGACCACCGGCGGGGGCGTGGGCACCGGGGGGGGGCCCGCCTGGTCGACCGGGGGAGGCTGGTAGGGAGCCCCCGCAGCAGGCGGAGGCTGGTAAGGGGCGCCAGCGGCAGGGGGGGGAGGCTGGTAAGGGGCCCCCGCAGCAGGCAGGGGGGAGCGCACGAAGGCGCCTGGCTGGTGGGCCAGGGCCACGGTCGGCATCGAGTCATCGATCAGGAGCGACCGGGCCGGGGCGACGATGGTCTTGATGTTCTCGTCTTCCTCGTCGTCGTAGGCGTTGTGCGCCGGGGGGGCCGAGGGGACGGGGGGCGGAGCGCCACCGAACGAAGGCAGGGGAGAAGGCTGCCCGCCGAAGGGGTGCCTCATGGAGGGCGCCGGTAGAGGGGCAGGGCTGGGGAGCGGCCCAGTGGGGATGGAAGGGAGCGGGAGGCCAGCCTCGATGGAGCGAGGCACCGGGGCAGGACCAGGGAGCGCCTGCGGGCCCCGGGCAGCTCGCGCCGGCATGATCTCGGAGCTCTGGGACACCATGCTGATCTCGGAGGGGTCAACCACGCCTTGCTGGCGCTGGAACTCGTCGATGTTGATGGTCTGGGTCACCTCGGCCGCCCAGCGGAGGTGCTCGTCGCGCTTGCGGATCCGATCGCCAAAGATGCGATGGGTGTAATCGGAGACGTGCTCGGGGCCCACCAGCTGCCCCCGGGCCACCATGAACTTCTGGAGCTCGCGGGACAGGTCGCGGGCGTTCTGGAAGCGCTGGTTGGGGTCGCGAGCGAGGGCCTTGAGGATGATCTGCTCGAGCTGCGGGGGGTAATCGCGGCGGAGCTGGCTGGGCCTGGGGATCTGGCAGGCCTGGACCTTCTCGAGGGTCTCGAGGTCGCTGTCGGTACGGAAGAGCCGCTGGTTGGTGGTCAGCTCCCAGAGGACGACGCCGAGGGCGAAGATGTCGGTGCGCCGGTCGATGTCGTTGCCCCGGACCTGCTCCGGGGACATGTACGCGAGCTTGCCCTTGAGGGTACCGGCGCGGGTGCTGGACAGGCGGCCCGCCACCTTGGCGATGCCGAAGTCGACGACTTTGACGTGCCCCTCGTAGGTGACGAAGATGTTGTGGGGCGTGACGTCGCGGTGGACGAGGCCCATCGGCTCGCCGTTCTTGCCCCGGAGATCGTGGGCCGCGTGGAGCCCCTCGGCGGCGTCGGCGATGATCTTCGCGGCGACCTCGTAGGGCATCGCGGGGGCGCCCTCCTCGATGCTGCGCATCACCTCGCGGAGCGGCTCGCCGTGGAGGTACTCCATGGCGATCCAGTAGTTGCCCTCCCCCTCCCCCAGCTCGGTCACCTGGGCCACGTTGGCGTGGTTGATCCGGGCCGCGATCCGCGCCTCGTCCAGGAACATGTGGACGAACTGGTCATCCTCGACCAGGTGCGGGTGGATGCGCTTGATGGCCACCCACTTCTGGAACCCCCCCGCGCCGTCGAGCCGGGCCAGGTGCACCGAGGCCATGCCCCCCACCCCGATCTCGTCCACCACCCGGTAACGCCCCAGGAAGAACGTCCCGTAGGTGGCCGTCACGCGTTTGCCGTCGGGCCCGGTGTAAGAGTCGAGCGAGAGGCTCTGGGTCGTCGCGGTGGGGCGTTGATTGGCCATGATTGCCTGTAACTTCCAGGTCGGGGCGCCGACGGGCACCTCGCTCGGTGAGCGCAACGCAAAGAATGCTACCACCCCCCCAAGCAAAAGCGCCCCTCCGATTGCGTAGGGCCAGGGTTTCGAGAAAAACCCCTTCGATTTCTTCTCTTCCGGGGGCGGCTCGACGGGCCCTTCCACCACCTTGGCCTCGCGGACCTTGACCCGCACCTCCTGCATGGCCCACCGGTTGCCGTTCTGGTCCAGCGCGGCCACGCGCACCAGCAGCGTGGTTGACCCGGGCACCACCTTGCCCGGCACGTCGAAGGTCACCGACGCGGTGGACGGCTGGTCGGCCTTCCACTCCTTCGTCTTGGCCATCGTGTCCTTCACCTCGATGCCGATCTTGTCGACCACCGGGGCAAAGGCCTCGTCCAGCTTGGCCGTCACCTGGAAGGGCTTGCTGGCGTCGACGCGCTCCGGTGCCTCGACGGTCACCTCCAGCTTGCCCCCCAGCTTCGCCGCCTCCTTGCGGGACTTCTCGTACAGATCCTTCGCCAGCTTGCCCGACTCGCTCGGCAGCTCGAAGGACGGGTTGATCAGCGCCGCCACCCGGAACGAGCTGAGCGCCGCATCCTTCTGCTTCAGCAGCGCCTGCACCGTGCCGATCCGCGAGTACGCCAGCACCACGTCCGAGGGGAACAACCCACCCTCCTTGAGGGCCTTCTCGTAGAGCGGCGCCGCCTCGGTCAGCATCGCCTGCTCCCAGAGCTCGGTGGCCTGCATCAGCGTGCTCTTCTGCGCCGCCTTCGCATCCTTGCCGTCCTTGCCCTCCTCCCCCTGAGCCCAGGCCAGCGTCGGCTGCAGGACCGTGACCCCGGGCCCGGCCACCATCAACGTCAAAGCAAGCAGTTTGTGTGCAAACCGATGTGCCAAGCTGAGACCCTTCCGTGGACTCTGGGAGGGTACCCTGTGCAGCCCCCGGTTTCAACGAGTCTGCGCGTTTTTCGCGGGGGGACGCGGTGCCCTGCGCCGCGCGTCAACCTCAGGGGAAAGGCTGAGCCGGCTGCCCGCGCTCGAAGAAGAAGCGGAACCAGCCCCTCAGCCGGGAACGACGCTCGGGGGGCACCTCGCCCCCTTGCGGCGGCTGATCCCTCGGGTCCCCGACCTCGACGTCAAACTCGGCCTCGGAGAGCCGCTCGTCGGCGTTGTCTTCCGTCGGGTCACCGCTGAAAAGACGGCGAAACGTGATGGTGCCGCGGAGCGCGTGGAGCGTGATGTTCTGGCCGTGGCAGGTCTCGTGGAGGTAGAGCGAGAGCTGGACCACCGGTGGGTCCGGGTCAGGTACGATATCGACCCCCGGGGGCCTCACCGCCGGCGGCAGCCCCACCCGCAGCGGCCCCCCCAGGCTGTTCCGCACCCGCGCCGTGTCGTTCACCAGGATCTGCACCCCGTCCGCGTTGTCGACGATCTCGTCGGTGCGCTGCAGCCTCAAGGTCTGGGTGTTCCGGTACGGGGAGGACGCAAAGAAGGTCGGCTTCAGCTGGTAAGGCCCGTCCAGGCAACCCCTGGCGAACAGCCGGTCGCTGCTGGCCTCCCCCTGCCCTTCCCCCACCGAGCAGCAGACCAGCGCCAGGGCCACCAGCACCCCCGCACCATGCGGCCTCATGCCTCCCCCCGCGGGCCTCGCCCTGCCTTCACGATCTGCCCCCCGCCCGCGATCTGCTCCCCCGTGTAGGCCACCGCGTATTGCCCCGGCGAGACCCCCAGCACCGGCTCCCGGAAGAACACGTCCGCTGTCCCATCCCCACGCCGCACCACCCGCGCCGCTGCCCCCTCGTGCCGCGCCCTCACCTTCACCGTCGCCTCCAGTTCCCCCGGCAACCCGGGCGCCTCCACCCAGCCGGCCACCTCGACCCACCCCACCTCCAGCGCCTCCTTCGGGCCCAGATGCACCGCGCCGCTCTCCGCGTCCAGACCCACCACGAACGCCGGCTCCCCCAGGGCCACCCCCAGCCCCTTCCGCTGCCCGATCGTGAACCGATGCACCCCGCCGTGCACCCCCACCTGCTTCCCGGCGCCGTCCAGGACAGGACCGGGTCGAATTTTACCCCCAGCCCTGGCCTCGACAAACGCATCGTAGCGCCCGGTGGGGACAAAGCAGAGCTCCTGGCTCTCGCCCTTGGTGGCGCCGTGGAGACCGAGGGCCAGGGCCTCGGCGCGGATCTGCTCTTTGGTGGCCTCGCCGAGGGGCAGCAGCAGGCGCCCGAGCTGCTCCTGGGAGAGGGTATGGAGAAAGTAGCTCTGGTCCTTGATGCGATCGACGCCGCGGGCCAGACGCAAGGCGCCGCCCTCGGGGAGAACCCGGGCGTAGTGGCCCGTGGCGACCCAGCGAGCGCCGAGCCGATCGGCGAGGGCAAAGAGCTCGCGCATCTTGACCCCGCGGTTGCAGGCGACGCAGGGGCTGGGGGTCTCGCCGTCGAGGTACGACTGGACGAAGGGGTCGACCACCTCGCGCAGGAAGTCTTCGCGCCGGTCGAAGGCGTAGTGGGGGATGCCCAGGGCGTCGGCGACGCGCCGCGCGTCGTGCTGATCTTCCGGGGCGCAGCAGCGGCCTCGCACGGAGCCGTCGTCAGGGTAATCCCAGAGATGCAAGGTGACGCCGATGACCTGGTAGCCGGCCTTGACC
>JALOQB010000311.1 GCA_025453595.1 Polyangiaceae bacterium | reverse complement strand
CCTGTTCTCTCGTGACGGAGAGAGCTGGACCTATCTAGCAAAACTAGAATGTCCCGACAAAACGAAAGGATTTGATTTTGGTGATGACGTGGCCATCGACGGTGACATCGCTGTCATTGGGTCGCGTGATCGCTACGGTGCAGGAGGGCATGCACACCAAAACGATGCTGTTGCTTATGTTTTTCAGCGAGAAGAAGGCTCATGGAGCTTGAATCGCAAGATCCCTGAGAAACCAACCCAACTGGAAGACCTTGGTGTTAGCGTCGCACTCAGCCAGAAAACCTTGCTCCTGGGGGCACCGAGTCATCTTGACTATGGTTATCAAAAGGCCGGGTTCGCTCGTATTTATCTGCTCGCACCGGAGATCGGGGCACCCTGTAGTCCCGTCTCTGTCCCCTGTGCTTTTAGCTGCAAAGATTGGATGTGCTCGAATGAGGTGGACAAAGGCGAAGAGCAAGGGAGCAGCTTGTTCTGCGCCGATGGCGCAGGGGGCTCGTCAGGGGGGACCGCAGGCGAGGGCGGAAGCTCAACTGCAAATGCAGGAGAGGGAGGGAACGCAACTGGAGGCTCAAGTGGAGTGACAGCTGGTGCTGGTGGATCCGGTAATTCAGGGGGGACCGCAGGCGAGGGCGGAAGCTCGACTGCAAATGCAGGAGAGGGAGGGAACGTAACTGGAGGCTCAAGCGGAGTGACGGCTGGTGCTGGTGGATTTGGTGAATTCGCAGGCGCAAACTTGTCCGCAGGGGCGGCTGGAACCTGCGATGAACTGGCCGGTTCGATGGGCCTGCCAGGCGGTAACCATGCGACCGATGAACTCCCCCATTCGCCCACGACAGGTCAACCTCTGGAGCCCACAGGAGGATGTTCGCTTCGCCCCAGCCCCCCCGGTTCTCTGATGGTTTCACGGCTGTTCTGGGCGCTGCTTGGTCTGTGGGTGTTCCGGCGGCGTCTCGCACGCTGAGCGCGGGTCCAACGGCCTCGGTTGTCGCGTCATTCCCGGGCCACGGGACTGGCGCACGGGCATGACCACGGTTCCCGTTTGCACGGGACGATTTCCGGGCGGGGGTGGGCCCGCCTGTCGGGGAGGCGACTTGACGCGGTGAGGGTTCTCTCCCTACGCGGCGAGGCATGGATCTTCTCGGCGTGGGAGGCGTGCTGTTCTGGCTGGGGATCGTGATGTTCCTCGGCGGCGTGCGGCTCGCGTGGAAGATGCTCGAGCGCCACGGGGGGCTCGATCGGAGCCGCACCCTGCAGGTCGCGTTTGACGACGACTCCCCGATGAAGAAGCCCGGCGCAGGGCGGGATCGGGCCCTGTTCCTGGGGGGCGTGTTCATGGCGGGTTTCGGGCTGATCAACCTGTTCGCCGGGGTCACGACGGGCACCGAGCGGGAGCAGGCGGTCTGCGGCCGCAGCTGCCGGCAGAAGGGCTACTGGGGGGGTCGATTTGCGCCTTCCGCGACGGAAAAAGTGCCCGAGACGGGCCAGCCCCAGCGGGCCTGCTGGTGCGTTGGCCCCGCCGGATCCGTCGAGCTACCGCAGCAACCTGCACCCGCGGCGTCCTCGACCCCACGGTGAGCGTTGCTTGACGCGACGGCTGCGGTTTCCTACAGAGCTTGCCGGGCGATGCGCCGCCGTCGCCGGGCAGGCCCATGAATTCCACCGCCACCTCCCTCCCCTCCACGGCCATCGCCACGCCGCCACGCTTTCGTGACCTGATCGCCCTCACCAAGCCGCGCATCACCGTCACGGTGCTTGCGACGACGATGGGGGGCTATTTCCTGGGGCACCAGCCCCACGACGGCCTGCGGCTCGCGGCCACGGTGGTGGGCACCTGGCTGGTGGTGGGCGGGGCCAACACGCTCAACATGTACCTCGAACGCGAGTCCGACCGGTACATGGCGCGCACCTCCCAGCGACCGCTGCCGGCGGGGCGCATGAGCCCGGGGGTGGCCCTCTATTTTGGCCTGGGCCTCACCCTGGTGGCGCTGCTGCTCCTCACCTTCGCGGTGAACCCGGCGGCGGGCTTGCTCGCGGCCATCGCCAACACGTCGTACGTGCTGCTCTACACCCCGCTCAAGCCCCGCTCCTCGGTGGCGTTGTGGGTGGGCGCGGTGCCCGGCGCCATCCCCCCGCTGCTGGGCTGGGCGGCCTCGACCGGCGGGGTTGACCGGGTGGGCCTCAGCCTCTTTGCCATCCTGTTTTTCTGGCAGATCCCGCATTTTCACGCCATCGCCCTCTTCCGCCAGGAAGACTACGCCCGCGCTGGCATCAAGGTGCTCCCCCTCGAGCGAGGCGACCAGGTCACCCGCCAGCGCATCGCCCTCTGGTCCGTGGTGCTCCTCGCCACCTCGCTCAGCCCCTACTTCTTCGGCCTCTCGTCCGCGGTCTACCTGGCCATCGCCCTGATCCTGGGGCTACCTTTCACGGCCCTCGCGTTCCTGGGTCTCCGCAAGAGCGTCGAGCCGCGCTGGGCCCACAAGGTCTTCGGGTTCTCGATCCCCTACATCATTGCGCTCTTTGCGGCCCTTCTCGCCACCCGGGTTCCCTGAAGTTTGACGCGCATCGGTGGGCGCGCTAGCCACGCTGCGTCATGGCCCCCAGCGAGCGTCCTCCTCCCAGCCCCGATCCGGACGACAACGAGAGCGCTGACTCCCACCGCGAGGGCCGCGAAGGCGCCCGGCGCCTGGTCGAGCGGCTGCTGCGCGAGGGGGTGCGGCGGGCGGTCGAGAAGGGGGTCGAGCAGATCACCGAGACGCCGGACAACGTGCGCCAGTTTGTCCAGGAGCTGAAGCTGCCCCGGGAGGTGGCCTCGGTGATGTACCAGCAGATCGACGAGACCAAGAACGGGCTCTACCGCGCCGTCGCCAAGGAAATTCGAGATTTCCTTGACCAGACGAACGTGACCGAAGAGTTTGTCAAGGCGCTGACGACCCTGTCCTTCGAGATCAAGACCGAGATCCGTTTTATCCCGAACGAGCACCGGCAGGACAGCGACAAACCGCTCAAGCCCGACGTGAAGGCCACCGTGCGCCTGAACAACGAGCGCGAGAAGGAGCCCAAAAAGGAAGAAGAATAGGGTATAGGGGCGTCCGCCGACGATGACGAAGAAGCTGAAGCCCGCCGACGAGATCGACTCGTATTGCACCAAATGCAAGCTCGATCTGGCCCACCGCATCATCTCGATGGAGGGCGACAAGCCCCACAAGGTCGAGTGCCAGACGTGCCACTCGCACCACCTCTACCGGCGCCCCAAGTCCGTGGCTGAAGAGCCCCGCGTGGCCCGCGCCAAGGCCGCCAGCGCCCCCTCGTCGTCCCCGGGGAAATCGTCGACCCCTCGCTCCTCCTCGGCCAAGGCCATGGCCGCCGCGCAGGCCGAGAACCAGCGGGAGCGCGACTGGGAACGGCGCGTGTCGGGCAAGGGGGTCCACGACTTCAAGCCCTACCGCACCACGACCTCCTTCGACGCCAACGACCTGGTCCGCCACCTCAAATTCGGGGATGGTTACGTGGTCCGGGTCATCGACAAGAACAAGATCGAGGTCATGTTCCGCGACGGCATCCGTACACTCGCCCATGGGATCGAGATGGCCTGAACGCGTCGCCTTGCTGGCGGCCCTGCTGACCGCCCGCGAGGCGCGCGCTGACCTCGCCCTGGCCCCGGGCCCCGCCGGAGGCCTCGGTGCGCTCCTGGTCGCGGGGCCTCTCGCCGCCGCGCGCCCCGGCCGCCACGCCTCCTTCAAGGCTGCCTTTGACTGGCCCGAGCGCGTCGATGCCGCCGGCTCCGGCGTCCGCCTCGGCGCCACCACCGGCGATCGACCCGGGCAAAAAGCCTCCTGGCAGCTCGCCACGGACCCCTCCGGTCTCCTCGATCTCAGGCGCGACCTCAAGACCCAGGGCTCCGAGGCCACCGCCCTCGCCTTCGGTGTCCTGCGCGTCGCCCAGCCTCTGCGCGGCTACCTCGCCCTCGGCGTCGACGACGGCGTGGTCGTCTGGCTCGACGGCAAGCAGGTCTTCGCTCGCGACAGCGGCCGCGCCGCCCACCCGGATGACGACCTGATCCCCCTCGACCTCGCTCCCGGAGATCACCCGCTGATGCTCCAGCTTCACCAGCGCGGCGGGGCCTGGCTGGTGCGCCTCCGGGTCACCGACACGGCCCTCGCTCCGGCCCGGGGCCTGACCCTGGTGCTCCCCGGCGACATCGACGAGGCCAGGGCCGCCGAGGCGCTGCTGCTCCTCGATCTGGACCGGCGTCCTTCAGGGTCGGGGATGACACCTTTTCTGAAGGTGAGCGCCCCAGGGGGGTGGCCGCGAGGGGCGGGGCGGGCGGTGAGCGTGCGTGCGACGAGCGGAGGGGCCGAGCTCTTCGCGGTCCGTGCCGGGGAGATGCCGGTGGAGGAGCAGGGGCCAGCGCACGGCGTGGCGGTGCAGCTACCGGCGTTGAGCAGCGCCGAGCTGGGGGATAGGGAGGCGCGCTTCGAGGCCCAGGTGGGGCCGGTGCGGCGCGAGTTTGTGGGGCACCCGAGGGCCGCGATCAGCGGGGCGCTGGCGAGGGCGACGCAGGCCCGGGGGGCGCTGAGAGAGGCGAAATTTCTGAAGGATCCGGAGGCGACGGAGGCGACCATCGAGGCGCTGGTGGAGCGGCTGGAGCGGTACGGGGGGCGTGGCGACGGGGACGTGGGGGCGCAGCTCGGGGACGCGGCCGAGCTGGGGCAATTTCTGGACGCGATCGAGCGCAAGGAGGACCCGTTTCTGGCGGCACGCGGGGCGCGGCGGGTGGCGTACCGCTCGCCGCTGGACGGCAGGCCGTCGACGCTGGGGCTCTACGTGCCGCCGGGCTTCGATCCGTCGAAGAAGTACCCGCTGGTGGTGGCGCTCCACGGGATGAACGGCAAGCCGATGAACATGCTCCGGTGGGTCTTTGGCCTGGACGACCCGCGGCACGACGGCGAGTGGGAGGACCGTCATCCGGGGTCGTTCCCGGAGTACAACGCCATCGTGATCGCGCCGATGGCGCATTTCAACAGCTTCTATCGCTACGCTGGCGAGGAGGACGTGGTGGGGGCGATGGAGTGGGTGCGCCGGATGTTCCCGGTGGATCCGCGGCGCGTCAGCATCACGGGCCCCTCGATGGGGGGGACGGGCACGGCGTGGGTGGCGTTCCGCTACGCCGAGCGCTTCGCGGCGGCGGCCCCGCTGTGCGGCTACCACAGCTATTTCATCCGGGGCGACATGGCGGGCAAGAACCTGCGCCCCTGGGAGCGGCTGCAGGCGGAGGAGCGCTCGACCACCCACTGGGCGTTCAACGGCCTCCATCTGCCGCTCTACGTGGTCCATGGCACCCGCGACCTGCCGGTGGAGAACAGCGGCGTGCTGATCGATCGCTACAAGAGCCTGGGGTACTCCCTGCTGGAGGAGCACCCGGACGAGGGGCACAACGTCTGGCAGCCGACCTACGAGGGGCTCCAGGGCCTGCGCTGGCTCACCTCCTTCACCCGGCCTGCGAACCCGACGCGGGTGGCGTTCCGCAGCAACAACCTGCGCTACGACCGCTCCGACTGGGTGCGCCTGCTGCGGCTGGAGCGCTCCCTGTCGTGGGGGGAGATCTTCGCCACGCGCAAGAAGGGGAAGAACCCCCAGCAGCTCGAGATCCGCACCTCCGGCGTCGCGGCCTTCGAGATCGACGACGCCAGCCTGACGGCGCCCGGAGCCGAGCGCGGGCCGGTCCGCGTCAAGATCGACGGGGCGACCCTCGAGGTGGCCTCGGAGCCGCTGCGCTTCGAGCGGCGGGGCGGCGCCTGGGCCCTCGGGGTGACCCCGGCGGAGGGCCTCCGCAAGGGCGCGCGCCTCGCCGGGCCCCTGCGGGACGTGCACCACGAGCCCACCGTCCTGGTATATGGAACTTCTGACCCCACGCTGGCCCGTGCGAACGAGGAGGTGGCGCGGTGGTGGGCGTCGATCCGGGCGGGCTTCGAGATCGACTACCCGGTGGTTTCGGACGTGGAGTTCGAGCCATCGATGGCGGCGGGGAAGGCGCTGGTGCTGGTGGGAGGCGCCGGGAGCAACGCGGTGACGAGGCGCCTGGACGGGCGGCTGCCGATCCACGTGAGCACGTCGCCGCCGGAGGTGCGGGTGGGGGAGCGGCGGCACACGGGGGAGGAGCTCGGGGCCGCGTTTGTGTACCCGAACCCGGATCAACCCGGGCGCTACGTGGTGGTGATCGCCGGGGTGGACGTGCCCGGGACGCTGCGTGCGATGTCGCTGCCGGACATGCTGCCGGACTACGCGGTGTACGACCGGCGGCTGGCGGCGGCGCGAGGGCAGCTGGTGCTGGGCAAGGCGGAGCTGGTGGAGGGGGGGTTGTTCGACGAGCGGTGGGGGCTCAGCCCAGGACCTTGAGGGAGCGCCCCTGGAGGACCTCGTTGGCGCTGCCCATGCGGTAGCCGGCGAGGTCGAGGGTGACATGGTGGTAGCCATGGCGCTTGCCGGCGTCGAGGATGGCCTGGCGGGTGGGTGGGTCGAGGGTGCGGGCCAGCTCGTCGAGGGGGAGCTCGATGCGGGCGAGGAACGAGGGGGTGCCCCCCGGGAGCTCGTGGTAGCGGACGCGGACCTGGCGGAAGCCGAGGGCCTTGAGGTCGGCTTCGAGGCCGCCGACCCGGGCGAGGCGCTCCCGGGTGACGGAGGTTCCATAGGGGATGCGGCTGGAGAGGCAGGCGGAGGCGGGTTTGTTCCAGATGGAGAGGCCGAGGCGGGCGGCGGCGGCGCGGACGTCGCTCTTGGTCATGCCGGCCTCGGCGAGGGGGAAGTGGACGCCGTTCTTGCGGGCGGCGTCGATGCCGGGGCGGTAGTCGCCGAGGTCGTCGACGATGATGCCGGAGGTGACGGCGGCGAAGCCGCGGCGGCGGGCCTCGGCGGTGGTGAGGGAGTAGAGCTCGGTCTTGCAGTGAAAGCAGCGATCGGGGCCGTTGGCGGCGTAGCTGGGGTCGTCGATCTCGTGGGATTCGACGAACTCATGGCGGGCGCCGATGGCGCGGGCGACGGCGGCGGATTCTTCGCGCTCGCCCGGGGGGAGGCTGGGGCTGACGGCGGTGAGGCCCAGGGCCTGGTCGCCCAGGACACCGTGGGCCGCGCGCAGCAGCAGCGCGCTGTCGATGCCGCCGGAGAAGCAGACGACGACGCTGCCGAGGCGGCGGAGGATCGCGTTGAGGCGCTCGATCTTGGCGCTGACCTCGTCCTGTTCAGGTGAGCTGGCTCCGTGTTCCACGGGGCGTTGGTACCACGGTTGGAGGCCGCCGCCACCGCGTCAGCGCGAGGGGCGGGGGGCCGGGGGGTTGGGGGCGGCGCGGTCCAGGAATTTCTCGATGGCGAGGCTGATGAACTCGGGGTACTCGAGGGGGCTGAGGTGAGTTCCACCCCGGACCGAGAGCAGCTCCCCGAGGGGGAGACGCCGGGCGAGGCGCCGGGCGAGGAGGCCCGAGGCCACCACGTCGCTCTCCCCGACGACGAGGAGGACCGGCTGCCGGAGGGCCTCGGGGGCCGGGGCCTGCCGCTGATCTTCGAGGGCGGCGAGGATGCGGCTGATCCCGGCGTCGTTGCGGGCGCCGAGGTCCCGGATGGCCTCCTGGAGGGCCTCGGGTTCGATGGTGGGGCTGGCGAGACCGGCGCGACGGAGCCAGGCCCCGGCGTCGACGAGGGAGAGGCGGCGGTGAGCCTGGGCCAGCAGCGGGGTGGCGCGGGCGGCGATGCGGCCCAGCACCGGGCCCACCACGTCGCGCCCGAGGATGCCCAGGGACCAGGCGAAGCGGCGGGAGAAGAAGGGGTTGATCGCGACCAGGTGGGTGAAGCGACGAGGGTGGGCGCCAAGGAGGTCGAGGGCCAGCTGGACGCCGAGCCCCCAGGACACCAGCGCCACGGCCTCGAGCCCGAGGCCATCAAGGGTCTCCAGGACATCGAGGTGCATGCGTTCCACCGAGGTACCGGGGCGGTTCACGCCCAGCACCTCCGGGTGCTCGAAGGTCACGGTCGTGTGGCGTGCTTGCAGGAACCCCATCTGGTGGGACCAGAAGGAGGGGGGCGTCCCCGGGGCGCCCAGCAGCAGCACCGGGAGGCCCCTGGCGGGCTTCGTGCACGAGAGCCTCAGGGGGACACCATCCGAGGCGGTGATGTCGCGGGGCTCCAGAACTAGCTTGCTCCTCATGCAGATCGCGCTCTTTAGTCTGTCTGACGCGGCGACGAAATCACGGCGAGGCGCGTTGACATCGGACCCGTTGGGCCGGTACCTTGCGAGCCAGTAGGCCGACCTCTTCCGCCCACTTTTCTTGCGGCGTACCACCCCCCCTGACTCCCTCGCTGAGAGACGATGGCCAACAAGAAGATCGATCTGAGAACACGGTTGGGCAACAAGGCCGGCGGGCCCAGCGCCGGCGGCAGCGCGCCTCCGGGCGGCATCCCCGCCCCGGCGATCCCGACCCCGAGCATTGGCATTCCACCCCCCG
>JALOQB010000037.1 GCA_025453595.1 Polyangiaceae bacterium | reverse complement strand
CCGCGCTCGGCATCGCGTTGGAGGCGGCGACAACTTCCCTGGCACAGAGGGCACTGGTGGCAGCACCTACAGTTGGCGCGAGTCAAGCGAGGAAGGGGGGCCCTGCGCTCATCAACCGCCCGGCGAGGTAGGCGCCTTGCAATCCGGACGGTACCACTGCCCACGAGGGCCAAGTATCACCGTGCTTGACTCCGTACCTTGGTACGGACCTTACAACCATGCTCAGGATGCAGCGGCGATCAGGACTCAGCATCGGTCAGCTCGCCCAGAGGTGCGGCATCGGCGTAGAGACGATCCGCTTCTACGAACGGCGGGGGTTGCTCGATCAGCCCCCCCGACCTGCCAGCGGTTACCGGCGCTACCCGGCGGCGGCCGTCGATCGCATCTTCTTTCTCAAACGGGCCAAGGATCTCGGGTTTTCGCTGACAGAGATCCGGGAGCTGATCTCGCTTCGCGACAGACGGACCGAGGGCTGTGAATCCGTCTTGGAGCGGTCGAAGAAGAAGATCGAGGAGATCGAAGAACGGATCTCCGCGCTCGAAACCCTGCGCCGCGATCTGCTGGCTCTAGTCGCGACCTGCGATGGCCAGGTGCCCCTCGATCGGTGCCGCATCCTGCAAGCCCTGTCCGCGGAAGAGGGCAAGGCCCCCAACCCAAGGAGATCGGATCATGAGTGAGTGCAACGAACACGAAGAATGCATCAAGGCGTGCGAGGAGTGTATTGAGGCGTGCTTGAAGGAAGGCGCCAAGGATCGGGCCGAGTGCATCCGGCGGTGCCGCGATTGCATCGATCTGTGCAACCTTGTGGCCCTTCTCGAGGCTCGCAAGAGCCCCCTGGCGGCCGACGCCCGGGCCCTCTGCAAGAAGGCGTGCGAGGCCTGCGCCGCCGCCTGCGATGCCGACGGTGACCCGGAGTGTGCCGCCTGCGCTCGTGCCTGCCGCGCCTGCGCCGCCGGATGTAGCTTAGTTCGCCTCGACCAATATCGACGATGGCGTGATCTCGACCGCCTTCTTCGCCAATCCAAGGCTCCAGGTCCGGCAAAGGGCTCGGTACCGGGCGACAAGACCTCGCAGACCCAACCACGAGCCAGAGGGATGGGGATCTCGTCGGGCACCTCGGCCGGGCGCTCGCGGCCCCAGCCGGCGAGGTCTGGGGTGTCGACATGGGCGTGACCTTCAGCACCGTATACGCAGATGGCTCCTGCTCTTACCGTCCCAGACCGATGACGGCCATGACAGGAACCACCGGGTCGCGGGGGCGTGCGCTCCCTCACCCGATCCCCTACCAGGGCAGCAAGCGGCGGCTGGCGGCTCGTATCCTCGCGTTGCTGCCGGCTCGCATCGAGACCTTCTACGAACCCTTCGCTGGCTCCGCGGCGATGACCCTCGCGGTGGCCTCCCGCAGGATCGCCGGGCGCCACGTCCTCGGCGACTCGCTGGCGCCCCTCGTCGGCATCTGGCGCTCGATCCTCGAGGAACCAGAGGCCCTCGCGGCGCGCTACCGCATGCTCTGGGAAGCCCAGATCGGGCGCGAGCGTCAGCACTACGACGAGGTGCGCGCTCGCTTCAACCAGGATCGCGACCCCGCGGCGCTGCTCTACCTGCTCGCCCGGTGCGTGAAGAACGCCGTCCGCTTCAACGGCGAGGGCGACTTCAACCAGTCGCCCGACAACCGCAGGCTCGGGGTGCACCCGGATCGCCTGCGCCGCGAGATCCTCGCCGCCGCCGCCCTGCTCCAGGGGAACACCTCCGCCGAGGTGGCCGACTACGAGGCGCTCCTGCGCCGCGCCACGCCCCGGGATCTGGTCTATATGGATCCTCCCTACCAGGGTACCAGCCAGGGCCGCGACGCGCGCTACCATCAGGGCCTCGATCTGGATCGGTTCGTGGATGCCCTGGGGGGGCTCCGGGCGCGGGGGGTACCGTGCGTGATCTCCTTCGACGGGAGGACCGGGGGCAAAGCCCACGGGCGCGAGCTGCCGGGGCGCCTGGGGCTGGTGCGGCTGGAGCTGGCCGCCGGGCGCTCGACGCAGGCGACGCTGCTGGGGCGCGACGAGCTCACCGTCGAGTCGCTGTACCTCTCGCCGGAGCTTGCCAGGGCCGACCGTGGTACCCCTGCCCCATGAAGGTGCACCGTATTGTCGGGGTCTACCACGCGGAGGGTTCGCTCCTGGGGGAGCTGCGGTACCTCGTGGGCAAATGGCGGGGGACCACGAGCTGCGCGCTCTGCGACATCACCCACGGGGCGCTGGCAGAGAAGGCGGCGTTTCGCGCCTGCCGCGGGCGCTTCGTGGTGCCCATCGAGACGCTGCACCTGGACGAGCAGGACGGGGCGCTGCGGGCCTTCACAGCGGGCAAGACCGCCTGCGTGGTCGCCCTGATCGAAGGGCGCTGGACCATGCTGCTCGACCGGACCACGCTGGAACAATGCCAGGGCAGCGTCGAACGCTTCTCCGACGCCCTCTCGCGAGCCCTGGGAGAGGTGCTGCTCAGTTGAGCGAGGTGTCGATGTCCTCTTCTTCCTCCAGCAGCCCCAGGTACCCGGCCGAGAAGAGCCGCAGGTGGCCGCAGCGCTCGCAGATCACGCCCACGCACGGGATCGTGGGCTCGTCGTCCTCGTCCACGGCCTGCGCGTCGAACACCGGGGGGAAGATCAGGTGGCGCACCACCAGGAACTCGTTGTGGTTGCACTGCTGACAGCGCCCGCGCCCATCGACAAAGATGCCGAGGCGGTGGAGGGCGTCGATGGCCCTGCGCTCCAGCTCCTCGCCGCTCATGGCTTCTGCGGGGCCGGGCGATAGATGCCCTGATCGTCGAGCAGCACCTTGCCCGCCGACTTCAGCCGGGCCAGCGCGCCGCGCACCGTGTTCGGGTTCGAATCCGGGAGGGACCGCAGCAGCTCGGCGCAGGTGCGCGGCTGCCTCGCCAGCTCGTCCAGGACCCGGGAAACCAGGGTCCCCGCGCCCACCGAGAGCGGCCCCGTCGAGGCAGGAGCAACGCTCGCCGGAGGCTCTTCCTCCACCCGGGCCGGCGCTGGCTCCGGAGGGGGCTGCTTGCCCCCGGCGCGAGGGGCCCGCGGCTCTTTCTCCTTCGCGCTGACCACCCGCGGGACCGTACCCGAGGGGGCCGGAGCCGGCGGTGGCGCGGGCGGCGCGGGCGGCGCGGGCGGCGCAGCAGGCGGCGGTGGCGCGGGCGGCGCGGCCGCTGGCGTCTCCTTGCTCTTCTGGCCGGGCGTGACCAGCACGTACCCGTCCGGGTTCTTTTCGACCTGGCCCTCTTCCACCAGCTGGCGCAACAGCCGCACCAGCTCGACCCGCAGGACCCCGTGGCGTTCCCACCAGGGGAGCAGGTCGTCGATGGAGCGTGGAGTGACGGGGTCCAGCCGGGCCAGGAGCTTGTCCCCCAGGGCCGCGGCGCGAAGGCTCATTTCAGGTCGGGGCATGGTTTGGGAACGGGCAGGCGAAGCGATGCCCGGAGCCCATGATGGTCAGAGCGAAGGGGCCTGGGCCAAGTCTCCTCGATCGCCCCGGGGCGCTTCAGGAAGTTGTTGCGGAACTGCTTGCGCGTGCGGGGCGACGGCGGCGAAGAACCCAGGCCAGGGCGATGGCGAGGGGCGCCCAGGGAGCCTGGGGTCGGGGCCCACCGGCGACCCGGCAACCGCAGCCCTCGTCGCTGGCGGAGGCGTTCTGGACCTCGACCGGAGGCTGCCCCGAGGCCCCCTGCCCTGCACCGCCCGTCGAGGCGCCCGCCTTGCCGGCCTGCCCCGCCTTGCCAGCCTGCCCGGAGGCTCCGGCCTGGCCTGCGGCGCCCGCCTGCCCCCCGGGCCCCTCGCCGGCCTCCCCCTGGCCTGCCTGCCCGGCCTCGCCCCCGGCGCCGGCCTCGCCCGCGGCCCCTCCGGCCCCGGCGGCGCCAGGATCCGGAGCGACGGAGAGCTTGACCTGGATGACATCATCCGCAGGACCGCCGCCGAGCGGCGGATCGGCGAACCAGCCGACCCCCTCCTGCACCAGGGAAAAATAGGGAGCAAACTCGCCAGGCTCGGAGGGGAGCAGATCCCAGGCGAAGCGCCCGACCTCGCCCGGGGCGGTCTCTTGTTCGACGGTGGAGGTCCGCGCGGGGGTGGGCCAGCTCGGGGCGGCGAAGGGCGAGGGTTCGTCCCGGGGGATCGGCGCCAGGAAGGTCTTGCCCGGGGACCAGGGCTTCGAGCCGGTGTTCTTCAGCTCGATGTACCCTGTCAGGAGCTTCCCTACCGTGGCCGGGACGGTCACGGAGGCGAAGGGGTAGCTCTGGGCAGCGAAGGTCGCCTTGTAGTCGGGGCCCGCTGCGGCGAGGGCCTGGAGCTGGGCCAGGGTCCCGTTGAAGAAATTGCGGTCGCAGCTCTGGCCCACGCCGGGCATGACCGGGGGCTCGGTGGAGCAGCCCTTGTCCGGGGTGTTCTTGCCGTCCGAGTATTGCCAGAAGGTCCAGGCGGGCCACTGGTCGGGGATGGTGGGGCAGTAGGAGCCGCTCAGGATGGAGTCGTAGCAGAAGGGATAAGCAGCGACCCAGAGGGGGTAATCGGAGAAGCCCTGGGGGTCGCCCATGGATCCGGTCCAGAAGAAGTTGCCGGTGTAGATGATCGGTTTGCGCCCGAGCTTGGTCTCGACGACATCGATCCACTCCTTCATGGCGGCGGTGACCTGGGCCGGGGAGAGGCCGCCGGTCACCTCCATGTCGATGACCGGAGGGAGATCGCCAGGCTGGAGGGAGCCGCCGATTTTTTCCAGCAGGAGGTTGGCCTGGGCGGTCGGATCCTGGGCAGGGCGGAAGAACTGGTAAGCGCCCCGGAGGAGGCCAGCGGCCTTGGCTCCGGCCCAGTGGGACTCGAACTTGGTATCGATGGTGCCAAGCCCATCGCTGACGCGGATGATGGCGAAGGCCTGGCCCGCGTTCTTGACGGCGTTCCAGTCGATGTCGGGCTGGTAATAAGAGACATCGATGCCCTCGACACGGTCGGTACCGGGGCACACCTTGCCTTCCAGCCCCACGTCGTCGAGGGGCTCGCGGACGGAGGGCGGATCACCGGGCTCACCGCAGGCAACAAGGAGCAAGGAGGCAAGGGCAGCGTGACGCAGGCGCATGAGGGCCGCGAAGGTAGCAGAGGCCCCCGCGTCGCTGAACCCTCAAGCCATGGGGGCAAGGCAACCCTCGATCCGGCTTGCATCGGAGCGGCAGGTGGCCCGTCGACCAGGGGCGGTGCGTCCGTCCAGAGCCGGTTGCCTGGAGCTGACCGACGGCTAGGATCCATGGCGATGATCGCTCTCACGTCTCGGTGGCCCCTGGTGTTCGTGGCGCTCTCGATGCCGGCTTGCCAGGGGCGCCCTGATGTCCCGGCGAGCTGCTCCTCGGCGGTCTGCCTCGGAGGCGAGGTCGAGCACCATCTGACCACGGCGCTCCCCTCGCCGGGCGAGGCAGGCAAGGTGGTGCTGGTCGAGGAGGGCCCCCACGGGACGGCGCTGGTGGGCCTGGTGGGCCAGGGGGAACAGGCTCGATTCGTGGGGCTGGCGATGGTGTCCATCGACGAGCTGAAGGGCCAGGAGATCGTGGTGCCCGTGGGGGCCGAGCTACGCTTCGGGGAGGCACGGCTCTGGGCCATCGAGGAGGGCAAGCGCAGGGAGCTGCACACCGGGGAGCTGCGGTTCACCGTGGACACCACAGGGCGCCAGCTCCAGGGTCACCTGCGGGGCGCCCCCGGGGAGAGCACGGAGATCCGGGGCCGCTACCGGCTGGAGTGCAAGGTTCCGGAGGCGGTGCTGAACGTGCAGCACCGCGGGGTCAACGCCCCGGGCAGCGAGACCTACACCGGAGACCCGGGGCTAGACTCGGATTTTTGCCAGAAATTCCGCGCATTGCGCTGAGCCCGAGCGCGCCCCGATGGCCAGCGCTGCCGGCGTCATTCGATCCGGTACACCCTGCCGCTGGTGACCACATCCAGCCGCGCGGGGCCGCCGAGCGCCATGGCACACCGGGTCACCGTCGTGGGCTCCTGCCATTCGTACTTCCAGCGTAGCTCCCCCGAAGGAGCGTGGGAGGCCACGTACCTGTCGGTGCACACGTGGATGTTCCCCTTGTCATCCAGCAGCGGAGCCGCCAGCGCCCTGGCGCCAAGATCCACCGGCGAGGGCCACAGGAAGGTCATCTGCGGCGTCATCGCAAACAGGCTCCCGGCCTCGCTCCCCCTGCTGGACACGAGAAACACCTTGCCGTCCTTCCCGATCGCAGGGGGCAGGATCATCGTGTCGTTGCTCGTGCTGAACCCGTTGTTGAACACCTCCGGATCCGATGGGTTCCGGAACATCGCGCTCGCGCCGCAGGACGTGTACACCCAGCCCCCTGCCCCCACCGCCGCGTGGCACGGGCTCGTCGAGGCGAACCCCAGGAACGATGTCCACTGGAGCGCGCCCGTGTCCAGATCGACCGCCCGCAGCTGGCAGAACCCGTTCGGGCTGGTCTGGGAGCAGTCCTCCGGGACGTAGAGCAGCTTCCTCTCCGCATCCAGCGCCATCGTCCCCCGGACGCCGCCGGGAGATATATGGAAGATCTGTGCATTCCCCGTGGTCAGGGAGAGCTTCCATACGTTTCCATCCGCGCGCCCCACGTAGACCGTGGCCCCCCGGACCACCGCCCCGGTGGTGGGAGCCCCCCCCGGGAGCTCCAGGCTGGCCTTCTGCTGCCAGGTGCTCGCCCCCGAGCGCTCCAGCAGCAGCGCCCCGGCGTCACCGAGGCGCAGCAGCGCTCCTCCGGGGAGCAGCACCGGGGCGACGGAGGTCGTCGCGGTCGAGGAGAAGCCGATCGAGGTGTTCTGGCCGTCCCAGACGAGGAGTTCTTGCGAGGAGGTCAGCAGGGTCCGCCCGTCGTCGGTCACCAGCAGCGAGAGCCCCGCACCGGTATTCGTCAGCGGAGCGGAGGGGACGACGGCGCCTTCCGCCAGCACCGGCCCCTCGAAGCGAGAGCCGTGGGGGCGCTTCATGCAGCCCCCCTCTGCGGGCCAGAGCGCCTTGTCGTCGAGCCCAAGGAGGTCGCCGCAGAGGCCGCCGGAGCAGCCGCTCAGGTCGAGCTGGCACTGGGAACACCCGAGCTCGCCGCTCCCGGCTCCAAGCGAGGAACAGGTGGCGCCCTGCAGCTCTCCCCCTTCGCACGCCTCGTTCACGTCGAGCTTGCCGTTGCCGCAGTAGACGCACATCGAGATGTCGGCCTTGCAATTCGCCAGGCACAGCGGCGTCTCGTTGCCGAAGAGGCCGGGGCCAAAGCTGCCGCAATTGGTGTTGATGGGGCCATCGCACTCCTCCCCCGGGTCCACCTGGTTGTTTCCGCAGGTGGCCAGCACGCAGGGCGACAGGTCGACCTTGCAGCCCGCGGTGCAGGTCGTCGCCCCGGGTTTGTAGCCCGCAGGGCACTGCAGCGGGGCCGCGCCGTCGCACTCCTCCCCCGGGTCAAGCGCGCCGTTCCCGCAGAGCGGCTGGCAGCTCCCCGCCTTGCAGGCCTCGGACACACCGCAGGCGTTGCCGCAGGACCCGCAGTGCAGGCCATCGACCTCCAGATCGCGGCAGCTCCCCTCGCAGAGCTCCATCCCCCCTTCGCATGCAACACCTTGCCCCGCAGCCCCCGCCGCGCCCGCCTGCCCGGACTCACCGGCTGCGCCGCTCTGTCCGGAACTTCCGGATATACCCCCTTGACCGGCGCCCGCGGCTCCGCCCTGGCCGGCCGCGGCCCCCCCCTGGCCCGAGGTGCCACTCTGTCCGGAGCTTCCAGAAGCACCACCTGCTCCGGCCGTCCCCGCTCCCCCCTGGCCCGAGGTGCCGGCGCCACCAGCGCCACCGACCGGGGGCCGCCCCGCGGCTCCGGCGGCGCTGCTGCCGCCAGGGCCGGAGGTGCCAGGGGGGCTATCCCCACCTTCCTCGCAGCCCGGGGCGGCGAGACAGAAGAGGACGAGGGGGAAAAAGAGGGTGAAGGAGCGCAAGCGAGGGCGAGAACGGAGGGTCATGGTGCTCCGGGTGGTGTCGCCAGCGAGTGCATCGATCACGACGGTGCGCCGAGAAACAGGCGGCAAGCCCGGGCGACAGGCTCACGACGACCGGAGGGGGCCTGGCGGACCTCTTGACCCGGGTGCTCCGAGCTGGCGTCCTCGGCGGCATGAAGGCCTTGGAGGTATCGCACCTGTCCGCTGCCCCTCGCCATCTGCTGGGTGATACGGAGCTGCGGGTTCCGGCGCGATCGTACCATCCGGGAGGGCACCTCTCGGAGGATGGAGCAACGCTCACCCTGGCCATGGGGTGGGGCCTTGTCGAGATCGAGATCGACACGTGGCGCCAGCGCGCGGTGTACCGGAACGACGCCCCGGCCCGGGAGATCTCGACGCTCCCATCGCGGCTTTGCACCTTCCGGCTCCCGGACGAGGAGCATCTGGAGCTGGTGGCCCCCGATGGCGTTCGGTCGCGGCTCCGTCTGCCGGCGAACGGGGCGAACGGGGCCAGGCCCATGCTCTCGCCGACACGAGCGGACGAGCTTTACCTGCTGGGTCTTCGGACGGTGACGCGGTGGCGTTGCGAGAGCGGTGAACTACGGCAGATGGCGACCTTTTCCAGCCAGGGGCGCCACGATTTTGGCGATGAGATAAGAGAGGTTCATTTCAACCCACACGGCACCCGGCTCTACCTGCGCACGGACCGGGAAGTGCTGGCTCTGGATGCATTGTCGCTGGAGTTGCAGGGGGTTGTGTTCGATATCAACGCTCACTTCGGCCATCCCCTGGCCTGGGTGCAGGCGGCGAAGGGCTTTGCGATGAGCGTGGCCCGGCGGCAGGTGTACCTGCTGCTGCAGCTCCAGAAGGTGTGGACGTCGCTGTTGATCGAGTGCCCCCTGGAGGGGGGCGAGATGCGCACGCTCCGGGGCGTGGACGGGGTCTATTTTCATACGATGAGCCCCGTGCTCCCGGGGGATCGCCTGCTGCTCGGGGGGGTCTTTCACGGGACGGCGCTGGTGGACGTGAAGCGCATGGCCTGGCTCGCTCATGCGGAGACCATCGGCGGCGCCTTCTCCTGGGTGGACGTGGAGCACGCTCGTGCCCATGGCTTCAAGCAAGATGGAACGTTTCACTCCATCGAGGCCGGCGAGAAGCTACGCGAGACGACCCGGGAGGGGGAGATCGAGCGGCACGACATGGAGTGGAGCGAGCGACACCTCGCGGTGCTTTCCGGGCAGCGCGGGGTCGAGCTATTTGTCCCTCCGGAGGCGTCCTCCAGGGCCCTGCCGCTGCCTCGACAGGTCTCTCAGTTGCGGCTGAGCAGGGGCGGCCGCTGGGCGCTCTTTCTCCACAAGAGCCTGCTCACGGTGCAGGACACATGGGAAGGAGGAAGCCGGGAGCTGACCCTCCCCCTCGAGCAGCATTGCAACGTGCGCAGCGCGGGGATCTGCAAGGGGGTGGTCTGGTGGTGGAACGAGCGGGAGCTATGCAGCGAGCGAGGGAGGAAGATCCCGGTGAGCAAGCGGGCGTCCTGGGGGGCGCTCCAGGAGTCCCCCGGAGGGTCGAGGCTGCTGCTGCGGATGTCCAAGGAATTGCTGGTGATCGACGGGCTCCAGGGCACGATCCTCTGCCGGATCCCGGCGCCGAAGTACGAGAACAGTGACTTTGCGGACGAGCAGACGCTGGTGGTCGTCGGCAACGACGGGATACGCTGGTACGACGCCACGGACGGGGCGGTGCTTCACTGGCACAAGCGTCGGTTGACGGACGCCAACGCCATGGCCCTCGCCGTGAGCCCCGGCGGCGAGCGGATCGCCCTGGCGTTGAGGGGTCGGACGGAGGTGGAAATCATCCCCCGGGATGCCCCCAGGGAGAGCTCACGGAGCGTGGTCGGACAGGGGGTGCATACGCTCACCTTCTCGCCGGATGGTTCGATGCTGGCAGTATCCTGCGAGGAGAGCCCGATCCGTGTGTTTGCCGTCGAGGAGCTGCACAAGGCCCCGGGGGCCACAGGGAAAGCAAGGAGAAAGACGCCAGGCCCTCGCGCAGGCAGCAGCTAGCATCCACGCTCAGGGCCTCGATCCGGGGAGGACCGGCGCCCCACCGGTGTTACCCGTGAGCCCAGGTGTTCAGCGCCTCTATTATGTGGAAATTCCATACATTTGAATGGACCGGTAAAGAACGTCGCGGCTGGAGAGGACCAGCTCGACCGATCCCGGGGGGGGGAGAAGCCGTGGAGTTCGGCGAAGGAGGTTGCGGAGAGCCCCGCAAGGGTCGGCCAGTTCTCTACCAACCCGCGGCCTCCCTCGACGCCCCCCAACCCCACCGGACCAGGCACCGCCTTCGGGCACCCGAAAGGGGATTTCCCTGCGGGAAGCCACCAACCGGGAGGGCGAGGAGGGGGATTGCAACATCACACGCTGGGGTCGTGCAACAATTGCAGGGTGCAGCGCGTCACGCTTGTCTCCCGGGAGCAGGAGGTCCTCGACGCCTCCCGCTTGCTGTCGGAAGGGTCGAGGTTCGTTGCGCTGGTCGGGCCGAGCGGCGTGGGGACGAGCGCGGTGCTGCGGGCTGTCGTCACGGGGCGCCCCGGGAGCCATGGCAAGGCCACGCTGGTGCCCTGCCGAGGGGTTGCTTCGCTCGATGATCTACTGCGCCGGATCGCCGATGCGCTCGGGCTCTCCACCATCCGTAACGAGTCGATTTTTGCCCTGCGATCCGTGCTGGGTATGCGGCTCGACGAGGGCCCTCACCTGCTCGCGTTGGACGATCTGCCCGGGGTCGAGGGGGTCGACGTCGTTGTCCTTGATTGGCTTGCTGTCGCGCCAGAACTCCGGGTGCTCACGGCTTGTATCTCTCCGCCGGGAGGAGCAGCGATCGTGGCTGTGCAGCCGTTCCCTCTGGCCGAAGCGCGCTTGTTTCTGAGCGGTGCGCTGGCTCGCCGGTGCCCCGGGCGCCCCGTGGAAGATCGCTCTCTGGAGCTGTGGTTGCACCAGGCCGGGGGGCTGCCGATCGCCCTGGAAGTCGTGGCCGCCAGGATCGCGACGCTGGGGGAGCTGCCTGACCCTTCTGACGCCTGGCCCGAGCTGGTGCAGACGCTGAAGCGCTCCCTGGCTGCGCTCCCGCCGCAGGTCTCTCGAGTCGCGAGCGATCTGGCCGTGCTACAGGATGCGTTCTCGCTGCAAGCCGCCCGTGCTGTGGCGCAGGTCGAGGACGTAGACGGTGCGATCACGGCCCTCCGTCATGCGTCCCTCCTCGAGCTGTTGCCGGGCCCTGGCGAGCCGCGCCTGAGGCTGCTGAGCGCGCTGCGTGAAGCGCTCACGCCGTCGGACGAAGCGCGCGGGCGCCACGCGCATTTCTTTGCCACGCTCTCCGAGGTCAACACCGCTGACGTGGCGGATCTTCTCGTGGCGTTTGACTGGCTCGTAGCGCACGGGCCTGACGAGGCGATCGAGGCTGCGATACGGCTCGATACCGTGCTGGTGTGCGCCGGGTTGTTCTCGCTCCACGTCAGGGTGCTCCAGCAGGCGATCAAGCTCCCCGTGGCAAACGGGAAACGAGCGCACATCCATCGCCTGCTGGGGCGTCTGCTTGCCATGCACGGTCAGGCCGAAGAGGCCATCCTGGTCAACGAGGAGGGCGTGCGGCTGTGCGAGGTTGAGGGTGGGGGGGCTCCGCTCGGCTGGGCGCTCTCCTGTTTGTGTTACGCGGCTCGGGTCGCCGGGCGAACCGCCGAGGCACGGGAGGCCGGGCTCCGGGCCGTGGCGATCGGTGAGGAGATCCAGGACGATGGGCTCCTCTCGATGGCGCTCCAGGTCGTCGGCCTCGTCGACCAGGACGAAGGCGATCACGCCGTGGCCCTCGCGCGCTTCGTGCTCGCAGAGGCCCACGGGCGCCGGGCTCGGCATCCGCGAATGGTGGGCATCTGCGCCGGGAACCACGCGATGTCGTGCATCGCGTTGAAGAATGGCCCGGCCGCTCAGCAGAGCGTCGAGCGTGCCTGCGCGGCGTTCGCGTCGGCGGGCGACTCGTTTCACCTGTCGCGCATGGCCTGGATGGAGGCGGCGGTCCTGCGGTTGCGTGGTGATCTGGCCGGGGCCTACCGCCGGATCCTCGTCGCGCTCTCCGTGTTTGTGGAGAACGGCGACGAGGCCGGGGAGCTGGAGGCGTCGATCGAGGCGCTGCTCATCGCCCGTGCCCAGGGCGATAGCGCCAGGATCGAGGCGCTATCGGCGGATATCCAGATCCTGGCGGCCCGCGTCGACGAGGCTTCGGTCGTGCAACGTGCCTGGCGTGCGCTCCAGCCTTCCGAGGTCGGCGCCACCTCGCGGCCCCATGTGCTGAGGCTCCTGCGGGGCGGCGACAAGCTGCGCGAGGTGTGGCTGGACGGGGAGCCGCTGGAGCTGGGCCGCCGGGGGCCGCTCCGTGGCATCTTGCTCGCCCTCGGGGAGGCCCCCGGGCGCTCGTTCTCGGTCTCTGAACTGCTGGCGATCGGGTGGCCAGCAGAGCGCATGACCGCAGAATCCGGGAATGCCCGCGTTTACATGACCATGCGCCGCTTGCGCGCCTTTGGTCTGCGGGATCTGCTTGTAACCGATGATGTCGGGTACAAGCTCCACGAGCTTGTTCAGGTCATCATCGAGACAAAGTTAGGAACTGTTCGTTTCACGAAGCACACCCGTGACGCACACATGGTTCATGCGATTCCGTGAGCTCCACCCTGCGTTCACCTCCGCTCTGCTTGCCGTTACCGTGGGCACACTGGGTGTCTTTTACTCCGCCTGTGGCGAGTCCGACCCAGGCGAACCTGCTTCGGTTCAACCTTCCGCCACGGTGGGCCCCACCCCGACCGGCTCTGCCACGACGACGCCGACCAGCTCCGCCACGACGACGCCGACCGGCTCTGCCACGACGACGGGGACGACGCCCAGGCCAGATCCTCCGCCGCCGGTGCAGTGGACGCCGTGCCCGCTTCGCTCGGAGGGCGGCGAGGTGATGGCGGAGTGCGCGACGATCCAGGTACCGCTGTCCCACGACGACCCAGGAGGGGAGAAGATCGATACCTTCGTGAAGCGTTTTCGCCCGCCGGGGGGTAAGTCCAAGCGCGCTCTCTGGATGCTCCAGGGGGGGCCCGGGGGCTCTGGGTACGCTTACGAAGGGCTCTCGGAGGCCTTCGCTACCAGGTACCCGGACGTGGACTACTACATGCCGGACCACCGCGGGACGGGCAAGAGCACCAAGGTGACCTGCAGCGCGCAGGGGGATGAGACGCCGTCGGGCTTCCTGATCGAGGAGACCGAGTGGCCGGGCTGTATCGAGGAGGTCAAGGCGCAGTGGGGTGACCGCCTGGGGCGGTTCAACATCACGGGGGCTGCGAGAGATCTCGGACTCTGGATCGAACGTATGCGACAGCCCGAGCAGTCCGTTTTCGTCCTCGGTGTCTCCTACGGGACGACATGGGCGCAGCGGTACCTGCAGCTCTTCCCTGCGCAGGTCGATGGTGTCGTCCTCGACTCGATCGCCCCCCCGGGGATGATGCTCTCGGATCAGGACAAGGATCAGAACCAGGTCGCCCAGGTGTTCATGGAATTTTGCGGCGCCAACACGTTCTGTAGCTCGAAGCTCGGCACCGGCTCCGAGCCCTGGAACAAGGCGACGGGGCTCATCCAGAAGCTGAAGGATGGGCACTGCCCCGGGGTCCTCGCACCGGACGGGATGACCCGCCACCAGGCGCTCCGCATCGCCTTCGGGAGCATGATGATGGACCAGCGCTTCCGTGCCCTGATGCCGGCGGTCATCTATCGCTTCGACCGGTGCAACGAGGAGGACACGATGGCGATGAACATGCTGTTTGCGGCGTTCTTCTCGCCCCAGGATCTGTCATCGAACGGGATGCTCAAGAGCTGGGGCTGGGTGCTGAGCGAGAACATCATGTACTCCGAGATGTGGGAGAGCCCGGCGCCCAGCGCCGCGGCCCTGGAGGCGATCCGTGAGTCCGCCGTCGCCTCCCGCGATATCACCGACGGTCGGGCCGAGCGTCAGGCGATCTGGCCGCTTTACAAGCTCGATGAGTACGCCAACCAGTGGCCCCAGACCTCGCTGCCGATGCTGATGCTCCAGGGGGGGCTGGACCCGGCGACTCCCTACGAGAAAGCCAGGGCGGTGAAGGAGCGCTTCGCGGGGCCCAACCAGCACTTCGTGTACTTCCCCGAGGCGACCCACACCACGCTCACCTCCACCCCCACGACGGCCAAGCGTAGCTGCGGGACCATGACGATGATGAACTTCATCGAGAACCCCCGGGGCCCCCTCGACACCTCGTGTCTCGCCGACATCGTGCCGCTATCCTTCGAGAAGAACAGCTTCACCGCGGCGCTGTTCGGGACCACCAACGCCTGGGAGTTAACCCCATGCGTGAGGTCATCGATCGTCCAGGCGGTCACGCCGGTGAGCGGATTCTCCCGTCCCCTCGCCCCTCTCAGCGCCTCCCTTGTGTGGAGATTCCATACTTCTTGATGAGCCGGTAAAGAACGTCGCGGCTGGAGAGGCCCAGCTCGACCCAGGTGCGGCTCATGCTGTGGTTGGTGCGGAGCAAGGCCGCCTCGATCTCGTCGCGGCCGGGGGGCTCGCGGCGGGGCCGCGGGAGCCGCAGGCGGGCCTCGACCTCGTTGCCCAGGGAGATGGTGTGGTCGTGGCTGTTGGCCATGGCGAGCATCAACCCCCTGCGCCTCCGGCACCCGCAGCGAAGCTCCCCGAGTACGGCTCTCGCAAGTAACCGCGAGCGCGAGGGGCCCCCCTTGGCCCGACCCAGCGTCACCACCGCCTCGAACTGCGCCCTGGTGACCGGCTGTATGGAAAGTCTAGACCCCTTCTGGAGCACCATCATGTTCGCGAGCGAGGGCTCCTGGCGGAGCTCGTCGAGGGAGACGACGTCGGGGAATTTCTCGGAGAAGCGCAGATCGACGGTGTACCAGGTGGGCTGCTCCGGGTTGCTCTTCTCGTCGTGGTACCTGTGCCCCTTCTTGAACGCGAACGGGTCGGGGTACCCCGCCCTGGCGATCTCGGCGAGCCCCACCACGCCCGAGGGATCGGCGTTCGAGGCATAGAAGAGGACGCCGTCCCCGGGCTTCATCTCGTCGCGCATGAAGTTGCGCGCCTGGTAGTTGCGAACACCTTCCCAGCCGGTCACTCCATCCCGGGCCAGATCGTCGATGGTATAGGCCGATGGTTCACACTTCATCAGCCAGTATTTCCTTGCTCTCGCCATGGCAGGACGTGAAGAGCACGGCGACGCCTCCGCAGGCAAGGCCCCGGCATCGGGCCGCCCGTGGGAAGCCGTGGTGCGGTCGGGTACAGAGGGATAGCCCGCTCAGCGAGCGAGGGTGGCCATGTCGAGCACGAAGCGGTAACGGACGTCGCCCTTCACGGTGCGCTCGTAGGCCTCGTTCACGGAGGCGACGGGCACCACCTCGACGTCCGAGACGATGCCGTGCTCGGCGCAGTAGTCCATCATCTCTTGCGTCTCCTGGATGCCGCCGATGAGGGACCCGGCGAGGCGCTTGTTGCCGCCGATGAGCGAGAACGCGTGCAAGGGCGCGGGGTTCGGCGGAACGCCGAGCATCACCAGGGTGCCGAAGGGGCGTACCATGCCCATGTACGCGTTGAGGTCGTGCTCGGCCGAGATGGTGTCCAGGATGAGATCGAAGCGACCCTTGAGCCTGGAGAAGGTGTCCGGATCGCTGGTGAGCGCGAAGTCGGCGGCGTTCAGGCGCTTTGCATCGGCCTCCTTCGAGCGGGACGTGCTCAGCATGGTCACCTCCGCGCCCATCGACGCGGCGAGCTTGACCGCCATGTGCCCGAGCCCACCGAGGCCGACCACCCCCACCTTCATGCCCTTGCCGACGCCCCACTGGCGGAGCGGCGAGTAGGTGGTGATGCCCGCGCAGAGCAGGGGCGCCGCCGCGGCAGGATCGAGCTTCTCGGGGACCTTGACCACGAAGCGCTCGGTCACGACCACGTGCGACGAGTAACCGCCGTAGGTGGGCGTCTTCCGGTCCATCTCCGTGCTGTTGTAGGTGAACGCACAGCCCTTCTCGCAGAACTGTTCGTGGTGGTCCTCGCACGGGCGGCAGCTACGGCACGAGTCAACCATGCAGCCGACGCCGACCAGGTCGCCCACGCGGAACCTGGTCACCTCGGCGCCCACCCTGGCGACACGGCCCACGATCTCGTGCCCAGGGATCATGGGGAAGAGCCCGCCGCCCCACTCGTCGCGGGCCTGGTGGATGTCGGAGTGGCAGACGCCGCAGAACAGGACGTCGATGGCCACGTCGCGAGGACCAGCCTCGCGGCGCTCGACCGAGTAGGGAACGAGCTTCTCACCGGGGCGGAGTGCAGCAAACGCAGAGGTCTTCATTCCGGGGTTCTCCTGGGTTCTCACTCTGCGCCCGGTTCTTCTGTTGAACAAGTGCTGAATCGAGCCAATTCCTTGCAGTCAGCGGGGTCACTTCTTTCCTTGTGCCGCCCTCTCGCCGTGCGTGCGGTCTCGACCCTCCCTCCTCGAAGACCGCCGGGTCGCAGGCCAGGCGAGACGTCGCGGTCATCGCGACGCCGTGGGCCTCACGGATCTTGCCGAGCGCAGCTGTTGCGTAGCGTGGCCAGGTGAGGTGATCGTGGGGAGCCGCGTTCCAGGGCCGCCCCCAGCCGCTGCGCCTCATCGCGGCGCCCCAGCGCGCACAAGGCGAGGATGCGGGTCACCATCCGCTCCTGACCCAGGACCCCGCGCGCAAAGAGCCTGTTCTGCTCATCCAGCATCGCCATCGCCCGCGCCGCCTGGCCACCGCGCAGCGCTTGCTGCGCCAGGCGCAGCTGGGCCGTCTCCTCGCGGAGCAGGTCGGTCGCGTCAGCGTTCCTGGCCGCCGCGCTGGCCCTGCCCGCGGCCCCTGGAGCCTGGGCGGAGCCAGGCGCCGAGGCGATGGCAGAGGCCACCGCCGGGGCCTGCTCCCCCGCCGCAGAAGCGGATGCAGAGACCTCTGCCGCAGAGGAGGCCGGAGCCGAGGCGATCCCCGCAACGACGGAGGGGGGGTCCACCTCGCCCTTCTTCCAGATCGCCAGCGTGGTCAGGAGCCCCAGTGCCCCCGCGACCCCGACCACCAGACCAGCCCTGGACGCCAGCGACTTCGTGGGGATCTGCGCGGGGGCCTGGGGGATGGGTTGGGCGGCGCCATGTGGAGAACTTCCATAGAGAGGAGCCGGCCCTGGCGATCCGGCGCCGTCGGGCGGAGCGATTGATCCGTCTGGCCCGCGCGTGGCTTCAGCTGGACTGGCCCCGTCAGGTGGCCCCAGGTCACCGGCCGCGATGCGGGCCAGCAACGCTGCATGTACCTGGGAGCGGGTCTGGGGCCCGGGTTCAGCGGCGTGGCGAGCCTTCCTCAGCAGGGTGTCGAGATCGGAGGAGGATTCCTTCATCGCAAGGGCTCCTGGAGCCTGAGTTGCTGCAACAGGGCCTCTCGCGCCCGCCGCAGGCGCGAGGCTACCGTATTGACGCTGATGTCAAGCAAGGCAGCAACCTCGGGGCCGGTCATTTCTTCCCATTCGGTGAGGAGCAGCACCAGGCGCTGCTCCTCGGGGAGCAGATCGAGCAAGCGTTGTAGCTGCTGGAGAGCCTTGGCCTGTTCCGTGCGTTCTTCGGGCCCAGGAGTCGAATCGACCACGGTCTCTTCCAGCGGCTCGGTGCCCTTGCGCCGCACGCGGCGACGGTGGTCGCTGGCGACACGCAGCGCGATCTGGAAGAGCCAGGTCCGGACGGCGGCGCGTCCGTCGAACTCGGGCAGACGCCGGTAGACGATCAGGAAGACATCCTGCGCGGCATCCTGGGCCTGGACCTCGGCCAGACCAAGGCCGCGTAGCGTGCGCCACACGAACGAGAAGTGCGTCTCATAGACGTGTTCGAAGCTCTCCATACGGCGGGCGGGCCGCTTCTCTCAGGGTGCAGAATTCGTGTCAATGCAAACTCCGAACCACCCGGACGGAGTCTTGTACCCCGAGGCGCCGATGGTGGTCACCATGTCGGAGAGCTTGCAGGTGTCCCACTGGATCGGCGTCGTGTGGGATGCGCCGCGGAAATCCCAGGGGCAGATCCCGAGGGGTGGGGAGTAACTGGTACCTTCGACGGGGGGATTCTGGACCAGGCCGGAGCAGTCATCCGAGTACACCTCGCCGCGCACATGGACACCAGGCTTCACGCACATGCTCAGCCACCCCGACCAGGTGTCTGCCGACGGCGGGCCGTGGCCCCGAGCGGACGGCTTCGGCAGCCCCCCCGTGCAGTATTCGAAGCGGCCAAAGTGGAGCCGCCCGCTCTGCACGAGCCCGACTGGACACGAGAATTGCTGCCCAGTGCAGTCGTCGACGTCGATGATCATGGTCACCAGCGAGGTGTCATGAGAGCAGAAGCTCACCCGGGTCAGGGTCTTGCTCGCACCGCTCTCGTCTTCTCCCTCCACCAGCGAGGGCATCGAGATGGGATCTTGCCCGACCTCCCAGTGGGCTGTCTCGGTGTAATTCGCCGGGCACCCGTCGATCGACATGAAGGCGAGCGGGTGGCACGTTCCACTCTCTGGATCCAGCCATTCGCCCGCGCGGCACGTGACGGGGGTGGAGCCTCCGGAGCCACCCGAGCCACCCGCGCCGCTCGCGCCGCTCGCGCCACCCGCTCCACCGGCCCCTCCCACGCCGCCCGTACCTCCGGAGCCACCCGCGCCACCCGAGCCGCTCATGCCACCCGTCCCGGCCATCCCGGCCATCCCACCTGCACCGGCGGCACAGGCGTCATCGATCTGTCCGTTGCAGTCGTTGTCGATGCCGTCACAGGCCTCGGGCGAGGGGCTCTTGTAGCCTAGGCATGGCCCCCATTCGCTCACCTTGGTCTCGCCGCCGCCGGTGGTGATGCAAGTCTGTGTACCCCATGAGCAGGCCCCTTCCCCGGCGCTCGTGACCGGGCCCAGGAAGCACTGCTGCGTCGCGCCTTCCTGGCAGGCGCAATTCTCATCGGCGAAGCCATCGCTGTCGTTATCGAGCCCGTCGTCACACACCTCCGTGTTGACCGGGATGCTGCCGGCCGAACCGCTGCTGCCCCCCGAACCGGATTCACCGGCTCGACCGGCCGAGCCGCCCTTGCCAGAGCTGCCGCTGGAGCCTCCCTTCAGATCAGATGGGTCATCGCTGCCCACGCTCTCCTCGCCGCTGCCGCACGCCATCAGGGCCCCGAAAGCAAGCAGCATCCAGCCACCACGCCAGTTCCAGCTCATCGCAACCGTCCTTCTGACGCTTTCACGCCGTCTCAACCGGATGAATGGCCGAGGAGCGCCGGTTCCGTCCATGGTCCTTAAAAAAACTGGCAGGTAGACTCCAAGACCCAACCTCAGCAGCGGCGCCGTGGCCTGGTAAGTCTCGCCGAAGCCATCGATCACGAAGCGAGGGCGGCTCACCGGAGCCCCCACATCCAGCGCGAGCCACGCCCGCATCGAAGAGGCCGCGGGGAGCAGCCGCAGGCCAGCGAATCCAGCCAGCCAGCCCCCGGAGGCCTCCTGCGGGCGCGTCAACCCGACCCCCTCCGCGGTGGCCAACCCCCCCTCCGCGGTGAGGCACCCGGCCAGCGCGTAACGCCCGGGCACCAGGGTCCAGCACCCCTGCAGAGCCCCTGTCCAGAGCCCCGCCTCGACCCCTGTACCCGGCCGCGGTCCGCGCCCCCCACGCCTGGGCAGGAACGCCACCCCACGCGCCTCGATCCATAGCCGCCCCTGCTCGAGCGCCGCCCCCACGCCCAGCCCCGGGGAGGCTCCGGGCAAGGTCCGGTGGTCGAGCGTCGCCACCCCGCCGACCAGCAGTCGCCAGGTCGAACCTGCATAGGGAGAATCCATGGTCGAAGGCGCCACGGCGGCTCGTTGAGGTGTCTGCCCGTCCACAGCGATGGACGCGGTCTCCAGGGGGGCCCGGGCCGAGCCCTCCGGGGTCAGCACCGATTCGGACGTTTGCACCGGTTCAAGGAGCATGGACAGGATCAGCGCCGAGGCGTTGGTCACCTGGCGGCACGAGGAGCCGTCGAAGCTTCGTTCCCCCTGCTCACCGCCGCGCCGGGTGCTGATACGAACAGAGAAATTCCCGGGCCGCGGCGAGGAGATCTGTACCGAGGCTTGCACCTCGAGTGTCCCCGGGCGAATCGCCCCTGTCAGCCGCCGCACCAGAGCCTCGACCTGCGCCCGGGAGGGGCATCCGGCCGGAGCTTCCCACGAGAGCGTGAGGGGGAAGTCGGTCGCCCACGCCTTCGGGGGAGATAGCACCGCCGCGATCAGCAACACTCGAACGCCATGTCGCCACATGCGACCGGGCAGGCTACCACCGGCCTGGTCAGAGCGCGCCAGCGTCGCGTCGAACAGTCAGCGAGAGCGACCCAGAAGCTGAAGGCGTCAACAAGACGCCATGATCTGGTCGTCACGGAATCTGACGCTGACCCCTGGTCGAGGCCCGCCGTGCGTCGGTGCGCGCGATCCCCTCGTCGCATATTCTTCCGACAGTGCTACAGGGAGCGTTCACGTGACCCGATCGCCGTCGAAAGAGGCCTTCACCCGGCTTGAACAGCTCTTCCTCCGCCCCGAAGTTGACCTGCGAGCGCTGTCATGGCTGGGTCTGTTGCTGGTACTTTCAGGGGTGGGGCATGCGGGGGTCTGGCTGGCCGATGGGGCCCCCTCGCTGCTGGGACCAGTGAGCTGGCGCAAGCCCATCGTCTTTGGCCTGTCGTCGGGGGTCACCACGCTATCGGTTGGCTGGATGGCGGGGCTGCTGCCGGCGACCCGCTGGCGCGCCCGGCTCTCGTGGATCTACGCAGCAACGATGCTGCTCGAGATCGCGCTGATCGACGCGCAGCGCTGGCGCGGCGTGGGCTCGCACTTCAACCTGGCAACCCCCCTGGATGGCGCGGTGTTCTCGCTGATGGGTGTGCTCATCTGCGTCTCGGTGGCCGCCGCCTCGGCCATCGGGCTGCGCGCTGCTCGCTCACCCTCGGTGGCACCAGACGACCGGGTCGCGGCCGGCGCTGGCGTGGGGTTGCTGCTGGTCGGATCGCTGGTCGGCGCCGTGATGTCCATCGCAGGCACGATCTCCGGGGCCACCGGCGGCGGGCTGATGAAGCTGCCCCACGGCATCGCACTCCACGGCCTCCAGCTGCTGCCCATGCTTGGCTGGTGGCTGGAGCGCCGGGGCCTCGCTGCCCACCGCCGCGCCGGGTGGGTGAAGGCCGCCGCGGCCGCCCTGGTGCTGCTGTTCGGATCCACACTGCTCATCGCCTGGAGGCTCTCATGAGCGCCGCGCTTCTCGCTGGTTTCCTTGACGGACTGCTTGTGTTCGACGGGCTGTTCCACGGATGCACTTTCGCCGCGGGCCACCTCGGCCCGCTGTTTCCTGTCCTTCCCTCGCTCGAAGACACGCTCTTTGCCATCGGCAACCTGGCCATCCTGCCCTTCTGGGCGCTGATGATCCTCGCCCCAGGCTGGAGCCACACCGAGCGCGTCCTGCGCTCTCCCCTCGTCGCCGTGGTGCCCGCCCTCGGCTACGCCGCCCTGGTTCTACCCTCGATCCAGGATCTGCTCCCGATCGTGATGCGCCCTGAACTGCCGGCCATTGCGGCGCTGCTCGCCACGCCTCGCGGCGCCGCCGTCGCCTGGATGCACTTCCTCGCCTTCGACCTGATGGTCGGCCGCCAGCTCTTCCTGGAGGCCCGCGCCCGCGGCGTCCCCGCCTGGATCACCTCACCGGCCCTGTTCTTCACGTTGATGCTCGGCCCCCTGGGCATGCTGTTGATGCTCGGCGCCACGACCCTCCTCGCACGCCTCGACCGCCGCTCGTTAGCGCACGATCGTTCGCGGCGCCGTCACGCTTGCCTGCCTGCGCCGACCGCGGCCAGCACGGAGCCCACCCAGGGCGCGGGCGCTGTGGGGCCCGACAGCCTCCGTCGGGGTCAAGAGAAGAGGTCGTCCGTGCTGGTGGCGCTGATGGCCTGGCGCAACCAGCCCTCCAGCACCGTCGCGCTCGTCGCCGACAGGATGTGCTCGCGCTGCTCCTCGGTCACCTCCAGTCCCCGCGCTACCAGCACCGCCAGCACCGCCTCCGCCTTCCCCCTGGCCTCGCCCTCGGCGCGTCCCTTGGCCTCCCCCTCCGCCCGGCCCTCGCGCCGCCCCCGCTCCAGCCCCAGGCGGTGCGCCATCGTCAGCGCACCTCGCGCATCCTGCAGCGCGATCCGATCTCGCTCGTACGCCTCCCACTCCGCCAGCGTGAACCCCGCCGTCCTCGCCTCTTCCAGCGCCTTCCCCATCACCGTCCCCTTCAGCACCCGCGGCACCCCCTCCAGTTCGCTCGCCTCACGGAAGAAGTACGCCCACCGCTCCACCTCGGTCCTCGGGTCCTGCGTCGGGTCGTACTTCGGAAGCTCCAGAAAAACGTACTGGATATGCCCCATCCCCTCTGACCCTGAATGCGTCTCGCGCATCTTCCACCGGCTCAGCAAGGGCACGGCGCTGCCGCTGGCCCGGGGCCACAGCTCGAAGTCGCAGATGCTGACGGCGACGACATCGTCGAGCTGCGGGTATTCTTCTCCTCCGCGGAGCTGCCCCGTGTACGACTTGCACGCGTTGTAGACCACGCGCTTGTCAAAGCCCTCGACCGGCAGGATCTGCATCTCGATGACGTAGGTGGTGCCCTGGGCGTCGGTGCACCTGACGTCGACGATGCTGAGCTTCGCTTCCTGGACCGAGGGCTTCAGCTCCGGGGGCAGGATCTGGACAGAGACGATCTGGTGCTGAGCATCGGTCTCGAGGAGGTCGTTGAGAAGGGCGAGGAGGAGATGGATGCGAGGTTCGGAGCCGAAGAGACGCTTGAAGACAAAGTCGGTCTTGGGGTCGGCGAAGACGGGGCGCATCAGCGGGAAAGGTAGCTCGTTCGCGGCACCGTCACGAGACCAGGTCGAGGAAGCCGTCGATCAGCGAGGCCAGGCGGGCCTCGGCGCGGGCCCGGGCGAGGGCGAAGGGCTCGCCGGAGGCGACCTGCTCGCGAAGGTCGAAGTAGTACTTGATCTTGGGCTCGGTGCCGCTCGGGCGGGCGACGACCCGGGCCCCACCGTCGAGCTCGAAGACAAGCACGTTGCTGGCTGGCAGCTCGATCGGGGCCTCCTGGCCCCCTTCCAGGCGCACCCCGCGTAGCACATCCGTCAGGGAGCGCACCGCCAGGCCGGCGATGGTGGCCGGGGGCCGGGCGCGGAGGCGATCCAGGATCGCGGCGATCTCGGCGGCTCCGGAGGCCCCCTTGCGGGTCACGTTGCGCTGCGCGCTGACGAAGAGGCCAAAGGTGCGGCCCAGACGCTCGAGTTCGTCGAGGACCGAGCGCCCCTCGGCGGCGGCGGCGGCGGTGAGCTCGGCAAAGACCAGCGCCGCCGAGAGCCCATCCTTGTCGCGGACCGCGGTGCCCACCGTGTAGCCCAGCGCCTCTTCGTAACCAAAGAGGAAGCGGGATTGCTCCGAGGCTTCTCGCTGGAGGGCGAGGTTGGCGATCCACTTGAAGCCGGTGAGCACCTCGCCGTACCGCACGCCGAGCTGGGAGGCGATCTGCCGCAGCATCGGCGACGACACCACCGTCGTCACCACCAGCCGCTCGCCTCCCGTGGCCTGCCGCAGCGCGTACTCACCCAGGAGCACCCCGACCTCGTTGCCCGTGAGCTGACGGAAGCCCCCCTGCCCGTCCGGCACCGCCACCGCGAGCCGGTCTGCGTCCGGATCGTTGGCCAGGATCAGGCTGGCGTTGACCCGGGTGGCCAGCGCGAATGCAAGATCCAGTGCGCCCTTCTCCTCCGGATTGGGGAAGGCCACGGTGGGGAAATTCCCGTCCGGGTCCTGCTGCTCCGGCACCGTCCACACCTGCGCGAAGCCGGCGCGCTTCAGCAGCTCCCGGGCGAACCGATCGCCGGTGCCGTGGAGCGGTGTATAGACGATCCGGACAAGATCGCGCCCTCGCTGGTCCCGCTGGAGGGCGAGGGCCGTGGTGAGGTAGCGCTCGACGAGCTGGTCGTCCACGTCCCGGAGCAGCCCGGCGGAGCGGGCCTGCGCCTCGTCCGCGAGGGGGATGGCGCGGGCGGGCCCGGCGGCGGCGATGGCGGCGGCGATCTGCTCATCCAGGGGTGGGATGATCTGGGCGCCGTTGGCCGCGTAGACCTTGTACCCGTTGTACTCCGGCGGGTTGTGGCTCGCGGTGACCATGACCCCCGCCGCGGCCTTCTGGTCCAGCACCGCGAAGGCCACCAGCGGGGTCGAGCAGAGGGCAGGAAACAGCTGCACCGGGATGCCCTGAGCCGCGAGCACCAGGGCCGTGTCCAGGGCGAATTCCCGGCTCATCCGGCGGCCATCGTAGCCCACGATCACACCCTCGTGACGCACCGCCGGGCGGCTCGCCAGGAGCTGCGCCGCGAGGCCCGCGGACGTGCGGCGGATCACGGCGCGGTTCATCCGGCTCTCCCCTGCCCCGAGCACGCCGCGGAGCCCCGCGGTGCCAAACTCGAGGGGGCCTGCCATGCGCTCCTCGACCTCGCGGGGCTCGCCACGCTCGATCAGCGAGCGAAGCTCGGCGGCGGTATCCGGATCGGGGTCATTTTCTACCCATTCACGAGCACGGGCGAAGGAATCGTGAGGCATGGTCATTTCCCGGAGGCGATGGCCTCGGCGAGGGAGGTGTCATAAGAACCGCCGGCGAAGCGGGGGTCAGCGAGGACCGTGCGGAGGTAGGCGAGGTTGGTGGAGGCGGGGCCGCGGGGGCCGACGAGTTCGAGCTCGGTGGAGGCGAGGGCGCGGTCGAGGCGAGCGATGGCGGAGGCGCGATCGGGGCCGCGGGCGACGAGCTTGGCGATGAGGGGATCGTAGTAAGGGGTGATGTCGCCGCCCTCCTCGAAGCCGGTCTCGATGCGGAGGTCGTCGGCCGGGTCGGGCCAGCGGAGCCTGGCGAGCTTGCCGGGCTGGGGGGCGAATTTCTTGGCCGGGTCCTCGGCGTAGAGACGAGCCTCGATGGAGTGACCGCGGAGGGAGGGCTGGAGGGAGGGGAGCGGTTCGCCGCGAGCGACGCGGATCTGCCACTCGACGAGGTCGAGGCCAGAGATCATCTCGGTGACCGGGTGCTCGACCTGGAGGCGAGCGTTGACCTCGAGGAACCAGAGGTTTCCGTCGGCATCGGCGATGAATTCGACGGTGCCGGCGCCGCGGTAGCCGGCGGCCTGAACGACGCGGAGGGCGCTGTCGTAGAGGCGCTGGCGGCGGCGCTGGCCCTCGTCGCCCTGGAAGAAGGAGGCGGGGGAGAGGGCCTCCTCGATGATCTTCTGGTGGCGGCGCTGGACGCTGCACTCACGCTCGCCGAGGGCGACGGCGCCTCCGTGGCCGTCGCAGAAGACCTGGACCTCGATGTGGCGAGGGGAGGTGACGTAGCGCTCGATGTAGACGCGCTCGTCGCCGAAGGCGCTCTTGCCGCGGTCGGAGCTGGTGCGGGCGGCGCGGTCGAGGTCCTCGGGTTTGTGGACGATCTGGAGGCCGATACCGCCGCCACCGCCGGCGGTCTTGAGCAGGATAGGAAAGCCGATGCGGGCCGCCTCGGCGGCGAGGGCGGCGGGATCCGCGAGGGAGATGGGGCCATCGCTGCCGGGTGGCGGCTCGACGCCGACGGAGCGGGCGACGGCGCGGGCCTTGAGCTTGTCGCCGAAGGCATCGAGGGCCTCGGGGGGCGGGCCGATGAAGGTGATACCGGCGGCGGCCACCGCCTCGGCGAAGGCGCGACGCTCGCTGAGCAGGCCATAGCCAGGGTGGACGCCCTCGGCGCCGTGCTTGCGGGCCACCTCGACGAGGGTCTCGATCTGGAGGTAGCTGTCCTTGACCGGAGCGGGCCCGATCCGGACCGCCTCGTCGGCCTGCTTCACGTGAAGAGAACCGGCGTCGGCGTCCGAGTACACCGCCACCGTAGCGATGCCGAGGCGCTTGCACGTACGGATCACACGACAGGCAATTTCACCGCGATTGGCCACCAGGATCTTGCGCATGAGTGCCTGGATGGCCCACCCCCCTGGCCGCGTCAACTCAGGGGCACTTGCCGTCCGTGGTGCAGCGCACCATGACGCCGTTGCCGGAGATGGCGCCCCAGGCCACCACGCCCCCGGCGGCGGTGCTGACCCCGAAGAAGGCGCGGGCCGCGGGCAGCACCCGGTTCCAGTCAGGCACGGACGAGGAGGAGAAGCCCAGCGGCAAGGCCATCAGCACCCCCTGGGCGGAGGAGAGGTCCTGCTCGCCCTTCCACCCCTGAGCGCCGGTGACGAAGAGCCGCGAGCCGTCGGTCGCCAGGTCGAGGAGCACGTCGATGTCCCCGGTGGGATCCCAGCGGTACACGCCTTCCACCGCCTGGGCCTGGGGCGACACCCGGGCCACGAAGCCGAAGAGGTTGCCGCTGTCGTTGCCGAAGCCCGCCACGTAGAGCGTCCCCTGCCAGGCCAGCAGGCTGCGGATCTCGGTGGAGGTCTGGCCAAGCTTGAGCGGGATCATGCCCTGGGGCGCGCAGCCACAGGGGTCGCCGGCCCCGCAGGACCCGTCAGCGAAGCGCCCGAGGTACCCGTGGCCGTCGGTGACGCCGCCGATCCATACGGACCCACCCAGAGACGCCACCGAGCGACCCACCCCCAGGGCCCCGGCCCCGGGGAAACCACAGTAATTCTGCCCGCCCGCAGGCCCCTTCACCATCCAGGGGTTGTTCGCCTCGGAGAGCGCCAGCGCCGTCCCCGCCATCCAGAGGTCTCCGGAGGGCGTCTGCGTCGAGGCCCACAGCTCATCGAGCCCGCTGGACCCGAACAGCGGCGTCGCGAAGAGCACGTTGAGCGACGGATCCATGCGCAGGTAAAGCCCGTCCCCGCTGTCGTTCGGGTAGGCCACGCTCCCCACCACGTGGAACACGCCGTTCACAAAATTCAGCCCCAGCAGCGACGAGGAGAGCGACCCGGGGATCGGCGCGGAGACCTGCTTCTGCAGCGCACCCGTGCAGCCGGAAAAATACCCCGCCCAGGGCACCCCGCTCTTGTGCCCCACCGCGTACGCCTTCCCGTCCACCAGCCTCGTCTGGCCGATGCCCGTCATCCCGTTGACCGTCGTGATCCAGGTCTCCTTGCAGACCTCCTGGCAGACACCCTGCGCCGTGCACTGGCTCTCGGGACCGCACTGGCCGCAGGATACCCCGCAGCCCGTCGGATCAAGCCCGCACTGGCGCCCCGTGCAGTCGGGGGTGCAAGGAGACCCGCCTGCGCCACCCTGTCCGGAACCTCCGGACCCACCTGTCCCACCCTGCCCGGAACCTCCGGACCCACCCTGACCAGAACCTCCAGACCCGCCCGTCCCGCCTTGTCCGGAACCTCCGGACCCGCCCGCCCCACCCTGCCCGGAACCTCCGGCCCCTGCACCGCCCTCGCCCCCGCTGCCGCCAAAGATGTTGCCCCCACCGAAGCCGCTGGACGAGCTGCCGCCGGCGCCGAAGGAATTTCCGCCCTGGCCGCCGGCGCCGCTGCCGCCGGGGTTGCCGGCGCTGCCGCCGAGGCTACCGGAGGGGAAGGGGTTGGTCACCAGGCCCCCGGCCGACCCGGCAGCGCCGCTGGAGCCGCCAGCTCCGGCCCCGCCAGCGCCGTTCTTCTTGCCAGCGCCGCCGCTGCTCCCGGGGGGGTCTTCCGCGGAGGAGCAGGAGAGCGCTGCACCCGAGATCACGGCGAGCAAAGCCCCCAGGCCGAGCCAGTTCGACACCCTGAAATCCATGGGGTCATCTTACCTCCCCGGAGCCTGCCTGGCACCCACGTCGAACCGGCCGACGATCAATCGTCCTTCTCTTTGCCCCTGCCCTTGCCCTTGCTGTCCTTGCCCTTGTTGCCCTTGCCACCGTTGCGTACAGCGGGGGCGGTCATGGCGGCGGGGGCCTGGCGAGGGGGCACAGCGACCGGCATCGAGGTCGAGGTGGGGAGAGGCGCGGGGCCAGGGGAGGCGGGGGAGAGAGGGACCGGAGCCAGGGGGGTCGAGGAGCCGGCGGTCGGAGCCTCGGGGGTTGGAGAGGCGCTGGCCGGCGCGGGGGAGATGAGGCGGCGCGCCAGGGACCAGAGGCCTCCGAACAGGAGCAGGGTCAGCAGGCTCGCCAGGGCGAGGAGGGGCACAAGAGCCCGGGAGCGGCGGCCCCGCCCCGAGGGCGGAGGCGGCACGAGGGGCCCAGCGGAGGTCACCGCGGAGGCGGGAGGCGCGGGTGGTATGGAATTCCCATAGGTATCCAGCGCGGGGAGCCGGGGGTGGATCGAAGGGATGGATTCGAGGGCGGCGCGAGGGGGGTCGGTGGGAGGGAG
>JALOQB010000310.1 GCA_025453595.1 Polyangiaceae bacterium | reverse complement strand
CGCCCTCTCCCCTCGATCCCGGCCCCGGCGCCCCCGGCCCCCGCGGCCACCACCGCGTCCCCACCCGCCCCACCGACCAGGGCCCGCCTCCTGCTGCCCATCGCAGGGATCTCCCTCGTCGCAGGGCTCCTCGCTGTAGCTTTTTTCCATACACGACCTCGCAGCCCCGCCCTCGCGCAGCCAGCGCCCTCGCCCGCGACCTCGCCGGTGCAAGCCCCTGACGCCTCGACGCCAGCCCCGGCGGCCTCACCGGCGGGCCCCGGGCCGAGCGCCAGCCTGGCGGCCTCCGCGATCGCCTCCGGCGCTGTACCGGCGCCGATGGGGGCCCGGGCCTGCATGCTGGGGGCCTTCCCTCCGGACACCTTTGCGCAGCCTCCAGAGGGGCTGGAAGAGCTCTGCAAGGAGACCGACCCACGACGAGGGGCGGCGACGCTCAAGAGCGAGGTCATGAAGGCAACGACGGGGCGCGAGGGCGCGGCGGGGCGGGTCCAGTGGCTATCGCTGGCCTGGTACGAGCTGGCGCTGTTCAGCGCGATGCAGGGGCGCTGCTGTCCTTCCGCGGCGCCCCTGGTGTTGCCCGAGGCGAGGGGGTGTGATGCGCTGGATGCCCCGCTGCGTGAGCTGGCCAGCCAGGCCCGAGGCGCCCTCGCCCCGCAGGCGCTGCAGGCGCCTCTGGAGCGCCTCGATGCGGGGATCCGGTGCGTGCTGCACGTCGGGGCGACAGGCCACTACGGCCGGACCCGGGCGCCCACGGCGGAGAGCAAGAAATGGCTCTTCACGTGGCTGGAGCGGCTGGAGCAGGGGGGCCGGGCCGGGCGCTTAAGCGCAGTGCGCGATGGTGCTGCGTGCACCGGGGCGCCTGGATGGGATGACCGACAGGTACTGGTTCCGTGTGGAAGCTACGTGAAGGTCTTGGAAATGGTGGCGGGGAAGGGACTCGAACCCCCGACCCGGCGCGTATGAAACGCCTGCTCTAACCAGCTGAGCTACCCCGCCGAGGGAGGGCCGCACACTTATCTGCAGCGCAGCGTCCTGTCAAGCGCCTCTTCGCGAGGGGGGCGTCAGCTTCTGGGAGAACGGGCCGTGGATTCCTGCTACCAAGGCGCATCATGACGGATCAGCATCACGAGATGCCCAAGGCCTTCGAGCCTCGGGAGGTCGAGTCGCGGTGGTACACGTTCTGGCAGGAGCAAGGGTACTTTGCGGCCTCGGTAGCGCCGGAAGACACCCGGCCGGTCTACGTCATCCAGATGCCGCCTCCGAACGTCACCGGCAGCCTCCACATGGGGCATGCGATGCGGGCCACCTTCGAGGATACGCTGACCCGCTGGCACCGGATGCGAGGCTTCAACACCCTGTGGCAGCCGGGCATCGACCACGCGGGCATCGCCACGCAGACGGTGGTCGAGCGCCAGCTCAAGCGGGAGGGGACGAGCCGCCACGAGCTGGGGCGCGAGGCGTTCCTGGAGCGGGTGTGGGCCTGGAAGAACCAGAGCGGCGGGCAGATCGCCTTGCAGCAGCGCGAGCTCGGCGCCTCGCCGGACTGGAAACGCTCGGTGTTCACCATGGACCCGGGCTACGCGCGGGCCGTGAAGGAGGCCTTCGTGCGGCTCCATGAGGAGGGGCTGATCTACCGCGCCACGCGCCTGGTCAACTGGGACGTGGAGGCGCGCACCGTGCTCTCGGATCTGGAGGTCGAGAACGAGGAGGGGGCCAACGGCGAGCTCTTCGAGTTCGCCTACAAGGTGGCCGAGGGCGAGGGCGAGATCGTGGTGGCCACCACCCGCCCCGAGACCATGCTGGGCGACACCGCGGTGGCGGTCCACCCGGACGACGAGCGCTACAAGCACCTGATCGGCAAGCAGCTCCAGCACCCCTTCGTGGACCGGCGGGTGCCCGTCATCGCGGACCCCATCCTGGTCGACATGAAGTTCGGCACCGGCGCCGTGAAGGTGACGCCGGCCCACGATTTCAACGACTTCGCCACCGGCAAGCGCCACAAGCTGGAGGAGATCTGCATCCTCACGCTGGACGGGAAGATCAACGAGCAGGGCGGCGCCTTCGCGGGGCTCGAGCGCTTCGAGGCCCGGCGCGCGGTCAAGAAGAAGCTGGCCGAGCTGGGGCTGGCCCGCGGCAGCAAGCCCCACACCCTCACCCTGCCCCGCAGCCAGCGGAACGGCTCGGTGGTCGAGCCCATGATCTCGACCCAGTGGTACGTGAAGATGAAGCCGATGGCCGACAAGGCCCTGGCCGCCGTCGCCGACGGGCGCACCCGCATCGTGCCCGCCGAGTGGACCAAGACGTACAACCACTTCCTCGAGAACATCCAGGACTGGTGCATCTCGCGGCAGCTCTGGTGGGGCCACCGGATCCCCGCGTTCCACTGCGGCGCCTGCGGCGCCGTCGAGGTCACCCGCAGCGACCAGGTGAGCTCCTGCCCCCGGTGCGGCTCCGGCGAGATCCGCCAGGATGACGACGTGCTCGACACCTGGTTCTCCAGCGGGCTCTGGCCCTTCGCCACCCTGGGCTGGCCCGAGCAGACCCCCGAGCTGGCCCGCTTCTACCCCGGCAGCGACCTCGAGACCGGCTACGATATCCTCTTCTTCTGGGTGGCCCGGATGATGATGATGGGCCTGCATTTCATGGGCGAAGTGCCCTTCCGCCGCGTGCTCCTCGCGGGCCTCCTGGTCGACGAGACCGGCAAGAAGATGAGCAAGACCATCGGCAACGTGGTCGACCCCCTCGACCTGATCCACGGCGCCACCTTCGAGCAGGTCGTGCAGAAGGCCTCGCCGGGCGTGCCCCTCAAGGACGCCCTGGACAAGTTCGCCAAATCGTACCCCTCGACCACCAAGATGGGCGCGGGCTTCCCCGAGTTCGGCACCGACGCGCTCCGCATGACCCTCGCGAGCTACTCGCCCTCCTCGACCCGCATCGCCCTGGCCCCCAAGCGCATCGAGGGCTACCGGCACTTCTGCAACAAGCTCTGGAACGCCACCCGCTTCGCCCTCCCCTACCTCGAAGGCCACGTGCCCTCCGGCGCGACGCCCCCGGCGACCCTCCTGGCCAACCGCTGGATCCTCGATCGCCTCCACGATGCCGCCCAGAAGGCCCACGAGTTCCTCGATGGTTACCGGCTCGATGAGGCCCTCCAGGTCCTCTACCACTTCTTCTGGAACGAGCTCTGCGACTGGTTCCTCGAGCTCACCAAGCCGGTCCTCTCCGGGCCCGATAGCCCCGAGCGCCGCGAGACCCAGGCGGTGCTCGCCCACGCCCTCGACCACGCCTTCCGCCTCCTGCACCCCTTCGCCCCCTTCGTCACCGAGGAGCTCTGGCAGCGCCTCCCTCGCCCCGCCGACGCACCCCCCAGCGTCTGCATCGCCCCCTACACCTCCGCCGCCCACGGCCGCCCCGACCCCCTCGCTCACCACGAGATGACCGCCCTCCAGGGCGCCATCGGCGCCGCTCGTACCATGCGCAGCGAGCACGAGGTCGCCCCCAGGGCCCTCGTCCCCCTTCGCCTCCGCACCGCCGACAACGCCCTCCGCGACCTCCTCCAGCGCGAGAGCGTCGCCATCCAGACCCTCGTCAAGACCGAGGGCGCGCCCCTCATCGAGGCCCCCGGCGGCGAGCGCCCCCGCGGCTACGTCCTCGATGTCGCCGGCGATATCGAGGTCCTCGTCGGCCTCGCCGGTCATGTCGATGCCGCCAAGGAAAAAGACCGCATCGAGCGCAACCTCAAGAAGATCGCCAAGGACCTCGAGGGCCTCCAGAAGCGCCTCGCCCTCCCCTCCTTCCTCCAGAACGCTCCCCCCGAGGTCGTCGCCGAGGCCCGCGCCCAGGTCGCCGCCCTCCAGAAGAGCCAGGCCCACCTCGAAGCCTCCCGCGGGCTCGTCGACGAGCTCGCCGCGACCTCCTGAATTCAACCGTAGGGTCATCTTTGACCCTATCGTTGAACGAAGCCAGCGCCGCGGTATTCTTGGGGGGTGCGGCGCGCTTCCGGTCTGTGGCTCCTCGAAGGGATGATCTGGCTGATCGCGGCCATCGCCCTGCTGGCCTTTGGCCTGCTGCTCGTGTGGGCGGCGCTGACGATGGCGCTCAGCCCCTGGGACCAGGACACGGCGGTCGAGCTGGCCCTGCGCTGGCCTCTCGCGGCGCTGCTGCTGGGGGTGGGCTTGCTGCTCGGGGGGGGCGCGGTGGCGCTGCTGTTCCCCTCGCTGATGCAGCCCGAGCCTCCGCCGCCAGGGGTGCTGCGGCGCATCTGCCCGGCCTGCGGCCAGGGGCGGGCGCCGGGGCAGGCCTGCGGGTCCTGCCAGATGCCATGGGGCGAATGGCAAGCCGAGGGGGGGCCGTGGTGGGTCCAGCTCCAGCGGCGGGTGTTGCCCGGGGCGGAGCGCGGCTACCGGGCCGAGCACGCGGTGGCGCCCTCGCCGGAGCGCCCGGGGTTCCAGGCGCAAGCCCGGGCGCGTTTCCGCGGGGATGAGCTGCTGGAGGCCCGGGGCGCCGCCACCATCACCCTCCGCTGGCCCTCGGACCGCAGCCCCCTTGGCCTGCTGCCGCGGGGGGACAGGCTCGTGCTTCGCTTCCTGGCGGCGCTCCAGCTGCGCGGCGTGATCGCGCTGTCGGTGCAGCGCAGCGTCGAGTGGTCCCGGAGCGCGCCGCCGGAGGAGACCCCGGAGCCCGCCTCGTACCGCCGCGAGCACGGGAAAGGCGACGGGCTGTCGCAGGCCGAGGTGACGCGCCTGCAGCTCGTCGTCCTGGAGCGCCGCGGCGAGGAGCAGATCGACGCGCTCTCCGCCATGCTGCGCACCCTCCATGGCCTCGGCGGCGTCTCCCCCCTGCTCGACCTGGCCCGCAGCGACGCGGCCTTCTTCAACTCCATAGAACTTCTCTACGATGGCCTGCAAGCGGGGCTCGACCTGGCGCGCATTGAAGAGCGGGCGGAGCAGATCGCGGCGCAGCAGGGGCTCCCGGCGGGCCTGGACCCGGGGTCCTCCGCGGGGCGATGACGCGAGGCGCCGATGCCGGTGGGCGGGGCGGATAACGCGGGCTTATCCGGAAAGACTCGGGGGAAAGAGCGGGGGGAGATCGGGCCCACCGGGAGGCCTGCGTCATGGCGTGTGACGAGGGCGTGTCTTGCGTTCAAGAGAGGGACGGGACACCGTGCGCGCATGGCCAAGGTGAACGATCTGGAGCCCGAGATCCGGGCGGTCGGGGAGGATCTGCTGCGCCGCATGGACGCCGCGCCGACCCCCGCGTTGCTGTCGAAGAAGGGGCTCTACGGGAAGCTGATGGAGTGGTCCATGACGGACCCGGAGTTCAAGACCCAGCTCTTCCGCTTCGTGGACGTGCTGCCAGCGCTGGAGGACCCGGCGGATCTGATGCGGCACCTCAAGGAGTACCTGGGCGATCGCGCCTCGGAGCTGAGCCCGGCGCTGCGGGCCGGCATCGGCATGGCGGGGCTGGCCCCGGGGCTGGTGGCGGGCCCGGTGCGGACCAACGTGGCGTCCATGGCGCGCTTCTTCGTGGCCGGCGAGAACGCGAAGGACATCGTGAAGCACGTCCGCGCGCGGGCCTCCGAGGGGATAGCGACGACGGTGGACCTTCTGGGCGAGATGGTCCTCACCGAGGGGGAGGCGGATGCCTTCCTCCAGCGCAACCTGGAGGCCCTGGACGCCCTCTCGGAGGCCACCCGAGGCCAGCCCCCCTGCGCGGGGAACCTGGCCCCCGACGGCCCCCTGCCCGCGGTGAACCTGTCGGTGAAGATCAGCGCCCTGGCCCCCGAGCTGCCCCCGTCGGACCCGGAAGGCGCCCTGCGGCGCATCGAGGCCCGCCTGTTCCCCATCCTGCGGCGCGCCGCCGCCCTCGGGGCCTTCATCAACTTCGACATGGAGAGCCATCGCCACAAGGACCTCACGCTGGCCCTCTTCCGCTCCACCTTCGGCCGCGACGAGTTCCGCAACGCCCCCGCCTGCGGCCTCGCCCTCCAGGCCTACCTCCGCAGCTGCGACGACGACCTCCGCAGCATGATCACCTGGGGCGAGCGCGCCCGCCGTCCCTTCACCGTTCGCCTCGTCAAGGGCGCCTACTGGGACTACGAGAACGTCCACGCCAGCCAGCGCGGGTGGCCCAGCCCCGTCTGGGCGCGCAAGGCCGAGAGCGACCTCGCCTTCGAGCGCCTCACCTGCATGCTCCTCGACAACCCAAGGCTCGTGCGCCCCGCCTTCGCCACCCACAACGTCCGCAGCTGCGCCCACGCCATCGTCCAGGCTCGCCGCCGCGGACTCCCCCCCGCTCACCTCGAATTCCAGCTCCTCTTCGGCATGGCCGACGAGCTCAAACACGCCCTCCTCGGCCTCGGCTACCGGGTCCGTGAGTACGCCCCCGCCGGCGAGCTCCTCGCAGGTATGGCGTATTTTGTCCGACGCCTGCTGGAGAACACGTCGAACGAGGGGTTTATCCGGGCCCGCAACACCGGCGCGGCCAGCGCGGACCGGCTGCTGGAGCCCCCGGCCGAGGCGCTCCGCCGCCAGCCGGCGTCGGCGCCGACGCCGGCGCCGAGCTTCACCAACTGCGCCCTGGCCGACTTCACCCGGGAGGACACGCGCGCCACGTTCCGCGCGGCCCTGGCGGACGTGCGGCGCAAGCTGGGGCGCCGTCACCCGCTGGTGATCAACGGCAAGCGGATCGAGACGGGGCGGTGGTCGCCCAGCACCAACCCGGCGGACCCGGACGAGGTGATCGGTCACGCGGCGGAGGCGGGGGTGGCGGAGGCCGACGCGGCGGTGCAGGCGGCGCAGGCGGCGCAGCCTGCCTGGGCCCGGACCCCGGTGGCCCAGCGCTGCGCCCTGCTGGACCGGACCGCGGAGCTGATGCAGGCCCGCAGCCCGCGCCTGGCCGCGCTGCTGGTGCTCGAGGCCGGGAAGCCCTGGGCCGAGGCCGACGCGGACGTGGCGGAGGCGATCGATTTCCTCCGTTTTTACGCCGACCGCATGCGCCGCCTCGCGCAGCCGAGGACGACGCAGCGGGTGGCGGGCGAGGATTGCGTCCAGCTCTGGCGGCCCCGGGGCGTCTGCGCGGCCATTGCCCCCTGGAACTTCCCCCTCGCGATCCTGTGCGGGATGGCCGCCGCCCCCCTCGCCGGCGGCAACACGGTGATCCTCAAGCCGGCGGAGCAGACCCCGGTGATCGCCGCGGAGCTCATGGCCCTCTTCGAGGAGGCCGGGTTCCCCGCCGGCACCGTCAACCTGCTGATGGGCGACGGCGCGGTGGTCGGCGCGCGGCTCGTCGATCACCCCGGGGTGGAGACCGTGGCCTTCACCGGCTCCCGCGCGGTGGGGCTGACGATCTGGGAGCGGGTCAGCCGCCAGGCGCCGGGCCAGCGGATGCTGCGCCGGGCCATCTGCGAGATGGGCGGCAAGAACGCCCTGATCGTGGACACCGGCGCGGACCTGGACGAGGCGGTCTCCGGGATCCTGTACTCGGCCTTCGGGTACAGCGGCCAGAAGTGCTCCGCGCTCTCGCGCCTGGTGGTGCTCGACGCGCTCCACGACGAGCTGCTGGCGCGCCTCACCGCCGCCGCCGCCAGCCTGCCGGTGCTCCCCGCCGAGCACCCTGGCGCGCAGGTGGTCCCGGTGATCGACGCGCCCTCCCGCGAGCGGCTGCTGGGGGCCATCGAGCGCGCTCGCAAGGAGGCGAAGGTCGTGTTCCAGGGCGCCACGCCGGCGGGCAAGGGCCACTGGGTCCCGCCCACCATCGCCGCGGACGTCCGGCGTGACTCTTTCCTGGCCCAGGAAGAGCTCTTCGGCCCGGTCCTCGCGGTGCTACGGGCGCGCAACCTCGACGAGGCCATCGCCCTCGTCAACGACTCCGAGTACGCCCTCACCGGCGGCATCTACTCGCGGAGCCCCACCTCCATCGCCCGGGTCCGCGCCGAGCTGGACGTCGGCAACCTCTACATCAACCGCCCCATCACCGGCGCCATCGTCGAGCGCCACCCCTTCGGCGGCTTCCGCATGAGCGGCGGGGGCACCAAGGCGGGCGGCGAGGGCTACCTGGAGCAGTTCCTCCTGCCGCGTACCATCGCCGAGAACACCCTGCGCCGCGGCTTCACCCCGGAGTCCTGAGCCGGCGCAGCGGGGCCTTGCCCTGCCCCCGTCGCCTGCGCCAGTCTGGGGCGACACCATGACGCCCCGACCCACGCTCACGCTGCCCGAGCTGATGCAGATGGATGGACCGACCCTGCATCGACGGCTCTGCGAGGGCCACCCGCTCGACCCCGCCGCCCTCGCCGGTCACCGGTACCTGGGCGTCGATCTGAGTTTGCCCGGGTGGGGTCGCAAGCTGCTCTGGCACACCTTCCGCAAGACCTTCACCCGGGATCACCCCGCCCGCTGGTCGCGGTCAACGAGGGGTCGATGGAGCTGCTCCTCGGCTGGGAGGTCTTCCGCGTCGGCCCTGCCCTCCTCCCCTTGCCCCTCTACTACGCCCTCCGCCTCGACGGCCCCCTCGAACACATCGTCCCTCCCCCCCGCTCGCCGGGCTAAACACGGGCCCTCACCCCTGCCCTTGGCCCGACCTTCGCGGTTCGTCGCTGCACCTCGCGTGCTACGCTCCCGCTCCAGTGATGCCATGGCGGAATCCCTCTCGCAGCACGACCAAGACCCCACCGTTTACCCCGTTACCGACGACATGGGCACCTCCTCCTTCGAGATGCTCCTGCGTCTCCTCCTCCTTCCCCTTGTCCGCCGCTGGCTCGCCCACCAGGGCCGCCCCTGCTTCGTCGGCGCCGACCAGTTTATCTACTGGGAGCGCTTCAACCCCAGCAAGTGCGTCGCGCCCGACCTGTACCTCTGCCCCGCGTTGCCCCCGGAAGCATGCCCCGACGCGCTGCTGCTGTGGATGATGGACGACCACGCGGTGCCCCCCTTTGCGCTGGAGGTGGTGTCGGAGAACAAGGGGAAAGATTACGCGGTGGCGCCGCGAAAATACGAGGAGCTGGGGGCGCAG
>JALOQB010000568.1 GCA_025453595.1 Polyangiaceae bacterium | reverse complement strand
TCTGGCCCCGCTGCGGCGCCCCACCTTCTCCTCCGCGGAAACGTCCTGGCGCCTCCCTCCCGCCACGCTGGCCATCGGGACCCTGATGACGCTGTCTTTTTTGTGACGGACATGGGAGCGTTCGATCATTCCTCACCGGTGGTTTCGCAGGAACCGGTGACCGCAGGGCCCTCTCAGGGGGCATGCTTCGAGAAGATCTACGAGGCAGAGAAGGTATTCGTCTGGAACTTGATGTACCGATTCGGCGTCCCTCCCCAGGATAGAGAAGACCTTTTTCAAGAGGTCTTCCTCCGCGCGTTTCGCCAGCCGGACGCGCTCGCGCAGGGGGGCTCCCCGAGGCCGTGGCTGATGGGGATCGCCTTTCGCGTGGCCAGCGAGTGGCGACGATCGCAGCGCAGGCACGGCGTCGGAGCGCCGACAGGAGAGGAGCCCAGCGCCGAGGGCCCCGATCCGGAGCAGCAGCTTCGTGAGCAGCAGGAGGTGGCGCTGGTGGAGCGCGCGCTGCAACGCATCGAGCTCGAGCGGCGAGCGGTGTTCATCGCGTTCGAGCTGGAAGAGATCCCGGTGCCCGAGATCGCGGCGAGCCTGGGGATCCCGTTGAACACGGCGTACTCCAGGCTCCGGCTGGCGAGGCAGGAATTTGCAGAGGCAATCCGGAAGCTTCACGGTGGAGGTCGACGATGAACGAGGGGCCAGAAGACGAGCTTCCTCCGGAGCTTCACGCCTTGCTGAAGCGCACCAGAGAGGCCCCAAGGCCCCTGCCGCAGGGGGTAGACCTGCGCGCACAGCAGAGATTGTCTCCCTATTTTCAGCCAGGCGGGCCAGGAGCCGGGGGCGGAGCTTCGGGACCGCCCGCGGCCGGGGGGGTCGTGGCAGGCAAAGGGTGGCTGGTGCTGGCAGGGGCCACCGCAGGTCTGCTCGCGCTCTGGGGGTTGTCTCCGGCGCCCTCTGCGTCTCCGCGCCCAGCGCCGACCTCGTCGGGGGCGGCGTCGCAGGTGCTCCCTGCGGCGATCGAGATCCCCGACCCCAGCTCCCAGGCGACCCTGCCCGTGGAAGCGCTGCCCTTGCAGAGCGTTTCGGCTCCCCCCCCGAGACCCCAGGTTCCCGCGGCGTCTCCCGCTCCACGAGAGACACGCCCCGGGGAGCTGGAGCTGCTCCAGGGTGCCCGAGCGGCCCTCGGTCGCAAGGACGCCGACGCCGCCGCGCAGTGGTTGCAAGAGCACCGACGCCTGTACCCGGCGGGGCTCCTCAAGGAAGAGCGAGAAGCGCTGCGCGTGCGCCTGCTGGCCCTCCAGGGAAAGGAACAGGAAGCCTCCAGGGCCCGCGAAGAATTTCTACAGCAACACCCGGGCAGCATCCTCGGCGAGACCGTTCGCCAGCACCCCTCCGGCGCTGGCTCTGCTCGCGAGTGAGGCCCTCGGGGGAGGTCAGCAGATATAAAAATCGAGCCACAGGGCCTGCCCCTTGCGCGCGATCAGCACCGTGATCCGATCGCTGGTTCGCAGCCTGGCGTAGGCCTCCAGGGCCAGGTTGCCAGCAAGCACAGCGCCGGTTCATTGCCCTTCGTTCAGGGCTTCCGGTCGCTCAGATCAGCAGCTCGTGGACCCGGGTGGGTGAAGAACGACCCGGCAGCTTGCGCTCCCCGAGGAGGCGCGTCTCGAAGAGCTCGCCGGCGAGCTGGGCGGTGTCCTCGGAGAGGAGCACCTGGTTGGGGGCGGCGATGGCTTCGAGACGGGCAGCGACGTTCACGGTGTCGCCGATGGCGGTGAACTCCATGCGCTTGTCGGAGCCGATGTTGCCGACGACCGCGGTGCCCGAGTTGACGCCGATGCCGAGGCGCACTTCGAGGCCGTATTTCTGCTGCCAGCCGACGTTGGCGGTCTCCAGGAAGCGGATCATGTCGCCGGCGGCCTCGACGGCGCGCTCGGCGTGATCCTCGCGGTTATCGGCGGCGCCCCACACCGCCATGACGCAGTCCCCGATGAACTTGTCGATGGAGCCGCCGTGGCGGAAGACGATCTCGGTCAGCATCGAGAACAGCTCGTGGCGAAGAGGACGGAGATCTGCTGGCGGCGGCCCCCGAGGGCGAGGGAGTGCTCGCCCTGGACGATCTTCTCGACCAGCTCGCGGTTGAGGAAGCGGCCCAGATCGGTGCGGACGCGCTCCTGGCGTGCCAGCTCCTCCTCGCCTCGCTGGAGGTCCCGGGCGGCCTGCCCGATGGCGGCTTCGAGGGCCCCCAGCTCGTCGCTGCGGGAGGGCTGGGCGGGGATGGCGGACCAGGTACGCTGGCCCAGCAGACGAGCGAGCTCGACGAGGCGGAGCACGGGGCGCGTCACCGCGCGGGAAGCGACGAGGGCGACCAGCGCGGCGAGCAGCGAGGCCACCGCGGTGATGACGAGGAGCCGGGTGCGGGTCTCGTAGATCAGCGCGTACGCCTCGTACTCGGGCCGCCAGAGGGCGATGGCCCAGCCAAGCCCCGGGACCGTCTGGACGCCCCCCACCACCTTCACCCCGCCCTGCTCGAGGGAGCTGACGACGCT
>JALOQB010000036.1 GCA_025453595.1 Polyangiaceae bacterium | reverse complement strand
AAGGCCATCGAGGTGGATCGTTCCTGGGGAGCACTGGTGCAGAAATATGGAAAGGATCACAAGAATTTCGATCTGTACCGAACCATCGCTCACAAGTCGGGCACCAGTTCTCCGGGCGCCACGCGGCTCGCAGCGGTGGGTGGGGTACTGGCGGCGGGCGCGGTGGTGAAGGGGGTCTCGGATGCTGTCCGGGAGGTTCAGGCGGTCCCCCTGGAGCAGAAGCCTGGGGTCATCATCCAGCAAGGGGTCCAGGCCGCAGGGGGCGCGATCGGGGCCAACCTCGGGGCCCTGGCGGTGAGGGGGCTTGCCGTGGCCGTCGGGGCGGGTACGGGCGGGCTCGGGCTCGGGGCTGCGATCGCGGTCGGTGGCGCCATCGGAGGCTGGGCGGGTGGTGTGGTGGCGAGGGGCCTCGTCCCGGGCAAGGAAGAGCCATGAAACGCCAGCTCGATCCGCCCGGAGACCCGTCGCTGCGTGGGATCCGGGTGCTGAACAGTTATTACCGATGGCACCGCGTGAAGGGCGTCGTGTTGTTCACGTTCGGCGTGCTGCTCCTGGCCTCGATGTTCCAGGTTTTTCTCCTCGGGTTCACCTCCGTTTGGCCGGGGGCATGGTTGTTCGCCCTCCTGTGCGTCCTGGTGATCCTGGCGAGCAGGCCCGCCTTGCTTTACCACGGGGTGTTCCAGATCCCGAGGTGGAGCGGGTGCTTCTCCAGGAACGAAGATCGACTGACGCTGCGCTGGAAGCAGTTCCGCATCGACCTCGAGCTCGATCGCGTGGTCTCGGCCACCTACCTCTGCTGGCGAGACCAGCTCGGGCTGCTCGTGCTGGAGATGGACCTTGGCGATCGCCCGGGCGATGACCAGGGGCACTACCGGGGTCGGAGGGTCGAGGGGTCCAGCCACCTCGTCCGGTGCCACCTCCCCCTCCAGGGGGGAGGGCACGAGGTGGTGTTGCCCTGGATCCGTGAATTCCCTGGGCTGAAGCAGAAGGACCTGGCGGGCCCCGACGACCCGGACGACGAGCCGTGAGCCGGGGCGCGGGGTCGTCCCTCGGAGCCCGAGCATCGGGGCTGGAGAGGGCGCCGCGCCGGGGAGGGAGGTGCTACCCTGGCGAGGATGGCTGGGTCCTTCTCGCTCCGGTACACGATCAGCACGTCCGATCCGCGGACCCACCTGCTCGACGTCGATCTGGTGGTGACCAGCGACACCCGGTTGCCTCCGACGCTGGTGCTGTACATGCCGACCTGGTGCCCGGGCTCGTACCTGATCCGCGAGTACGCCCGTCATGTCGAGGGGCTCGCGGCGGACCGGGAGGGGACCCCGCTGATCGCGAGGAAGGTGCGGAAAAATGCCTGGGCCATCGAGACCCAGGGGCAGCGCTCCGTGCGGGTGCGCTACCGGGTGTACGCCAACGAGCTGAGCGTGCGCACCAACCACGTCGACGGCGGTCATGCCTCCTGGCGCGGGCCCGCGACGTACCTGATCCCGGAGGGGTCGGTGGGGGTCCCGCTGCGGGCCGTGGTGGTGCCTCGCTTCCCGCCGGGCTGGTCCGTGGCCACCGCGCTCCCGGAGACCCAGGAGGGGTACCTCGCGAGCTCCATCGACGAGCTCATGGACGCGCCCTTCGAGTGCGGGCCCATGCTGTGCCGCAGCTTCGAGGCCCACGGGCGCCCTCACGAGCTGTGGGTGTGGCGCAACCGTCACTCGATCGACCTGGACTGGGAGCGCCTGGCGCGGGATACCCGCGTCATCGTCGAGACCGAGGCGGCGCTGCTCGCCGGGGAAGGGCGCCGGGAGGACGCGCTGCCCTACCAGCGTTACCTCTTCCTGTGGCACATCTCCCCCCGGAGCCGCGGGGGCCTGGAGCACGCCAACTGCTGCGCCCTGCTGGTCTCCCCCGGGATCTTCCAGACGCGCGGCGGGTACCTCGACGTCCTCTCCCTCGTGGCCCACGAGTTCTTGCACCTCTGGAACGTCAAGCGCATCCGGCCCGAGGGCCTCGCTCGCCTCGACTACGAGCGCGAGAACTACACCCGCCTCCTGTGGTGGTTCGAGGGCGGCACCAGCTACTTTGACTGGCGCATCCTGCGCCTCGCGGGCCTCGCCACCCACCGCGAGTACGCCGACCACCTCGCCGGCGAGATCGCCCGCCTCGCCGACACCCCCGGCGCCCTCGTCCACGGCCTCAGCGACGCCAGCTTCGACGCCTGGATCAAGGCCTACCGGCCCGACGAGAACTCGATCAACAGCACCGTCAGCTACTACCTCAAGGGCGAGGTCGTCTGCGCCCTCCTCGACATCGAGCTCCGGGCCCGCAGCCAGGGCGCCCGCTCCCTCGATGACGTGCTGCGGCACCTCTGGCGCATGTATGGAAGTACCGGACGACCGGTGCCCGAGGGGGCCATGGCCTCGATCTTCCAGGAGGCCACCGGGATCCGGGTGGACGACCTGCTGGCGCGCTGGGTGGAGGGGGCCGAGGAGCTGGACGTGAACGCCACGCTGGCGCGGGTGGGGCTGCGCCACGAGCGGCGGCCGCAGCCGAGGCAGGGGCCCGGGTCCCTGGGGGCGCGGGTGCGGTACCGGGCGGGGCGCCACGTGGTGGACGGCGTGCTTCGGGGCGGGGCCGCGATGAGGGCGGGGCTCGAGCCCGGAGACGAGCTGCTGAGCATCGGCGGGCGGCGGATCGAGGACAGCCTGGAGGCGGCGCTCCACGCGAGGCCCCCCGGGGCCGCGGTCGAGGTGGTGGTGAGCCGCGACGGCTGGCTGGAGACCTTCGAGCTGATCCTCGACCCGCCCACCTTGAACGAGGGGCGGCTGGTGCTCCGGAGCGACGCGACCACCTCGCAGCTGGCGCTGCTGGAGCAGTGGCTAGGGGCCGGCGCCACCACCGCCCTGCGGGCGTGAAGGGCGCTGGCGCATCAGGGTCTTTTAATACCCACGCGATCCCCGGGGCGAGGCGCGCCAGGAGCCCTTCGAGCAGGCGGGCCTCGGCCTCGCAGAAGCCGGAGGGGAAGGGGGAATCGAGGTCGAGGACGGCCCGGAGCTGCCCCGCGCTTGACCAGGGCACCACGAGCTCGGAGCGGCTGGCGTCGTCGCAGGCGATGTGCCCCGGGAAGGCGTGGACGTCCGGGACCAGCACGGTGCGGGCCTCGCGGGCGGCGGCGCCGCAGACGCCGCGCTCGAAGGGGATGCGCAGGCAACCCATGGTGCCGTGGTAGGGGCCCACGGTCAGCATTCGCTCGCCGGTGCGCCGGTAGAACCCGCACCAGTTGCACTGGGCGAGGGTATGGAAGAGCAAGCAGGCGAGGGTGGACTGGACGGCGATCTCGTCGTGTTCCCCCTGGAGGGCCGCCTCGATGGAGGGGAGGGCCTCGGTCAGCCTGGCGACGCGCTCGGCCTCGGGGAGCAGGGACGGGCGCGGCAGGGCCGGGATCGGGATACCTTCGCTCATGGTGGGCCGAGGGTAGCGCGACGGGCGAAGGCGTCAGCGCAGATCGACGCCGGGGACGATGCGGGGGGCGAGCACCACCGGATCGGCGCTGGCGTTGACGATCCCGTGCTGGTTCGAGCCCCAGCAGAGCACCTGGCCGTCCCCGCGGAGCGCGCAGGAGAAGCCGTCGCCGATGGCGACGTCGACGGCGCCGGCGACCCCGGGCACCTCGGTGGCCTCGATGCCGGAGGGGGACACGCGCTCCAGATCCCAGGACCAGGGCCCGCCCCGGAGCAGGTCGCCCCAGCAGGCCACGGTGCCCTCCTTGCGGAGCGCGCAGCCGAGGCCGTCGCCCACGCGCAGCCGGGTGGCCCCGGTGAGGCCCCGGATCAGCGTGGGGGGCGCCGGGACGTCGCCCTGCCTGCGGGGCAGATCGCCCCAGCAGAAGGCCTGCCCCTGCTTGCCGAGCGCGCACCCGGACCCCGCCCGGGAGGAGAGCTGGATCAGCGAGACCGGGATGGGCACCTTGCTGACCCCGCTGCTGGTCCAGCAGAGCATCTCGGCGTCGGTGCTGATGGCGCAGGCCTCGCCGTCGCTGACCGAGACGGCGCGGCTGGGGGGGAGAGAGGCGAGATGCGCGACCCCGTGGGCGTCGCGGAGCGCCTCGGGGGCGGCCTCCCCCCAGCAGAAGACCTCGTCGTCCTCGGAGAGGGCGCAGAGAGGGTTGTCGGCGAGGGCCCTGGCGGGCGGGAGCGGGAGCCGGACCGGGTGGTGGGGCCGCTCATCTGGCTGGAGCGCGAGCTGCCCCTGGGCGTTGGAGCCCCAGCAGAAGACCTCGCCGTGGGCGAGGAGGGCGCAGGCGTGGTGGGCGCCGGCGGCGAGCTGGCGGACCTCGATGAGGGGCACCTCGACGGGCGCTCTGGGCACGGGCAAGGCGAGGCCGTCGCCGAGCTGCCCGGAGGCCCCGACCCCCCAGCAGAGCACGCGCCCGTCGGCCCGGAGGCCGCAGGCGTAGGAGGACCCCACGGCGATCTGGGGCTCGGCGGAGGGGCGGGAGCGCCGCGGAGCAGGCGCCCGGGAGGTCGTTTCGACGAGGGATCGGGGGGGGGCGGTCGTGGTGGAGGGCTGCCTGGCGGTGCTGCAACCGACGGCAGCAAGGAGGAGGGGCAGGGACCACAGGAAACGCATCGAGCAACAACTGTAGCGCCGTGGTGGCGGAGATACCAGCGATGGCGTGGGCGCAAAGGGCGGGAAGGACCGGGAACGGCCGTGGTATACCGGTGGCGCCAGGAGGCGACATGGGGCTGCTCAAGACCGATAAATTCAAGCCAACGCTGTTCGTGGGGCTCGGTGGGAACGGCGGGAAGACGGTGAACCTGCTGGCGGCGAAGCTGCGGCGCCACCCTCACTGGGACCGCATCCGGACGATGACCCACTTCGTCGCGATCGACACCAACAAGGACGATCTCGACAAGCAGAAGAACATCCCCCCCGACTGCCGCTTCCTGGTGTCGGCCTTCGATCGGCGGGCGTACATCACGCGCAAGCGAGGGCTCGCCGAGCTGCCGGAGGACAAGCTCGTGACCCAGTGGGTCCACCCGGACTACCAGTTCCGTGGCGCCCAGGGGGCCGGGGCCGGGCAGATCCGCATCGAGAGCCGCCTGGGCCTCTACTACAACCTCGAGGACGACGCCCGTGCAGGGATCCGCCGCAAGCTGGTCGACCTGCTGCACCAGGCCACGGGGCGCGACAACCCGTGGCGCGACAACGAGGACAAGGTCGTCCAGGTGATGCTCTACGCCTCGGTGGCGGGGGGCACCGGGTCCGGCGGGTTCTTGCCGATGGCGTACCTGATCCGCGAGATCATCAGCGACTTCGGCTGGGGTCGCCCCAGCGTGGTCGGGGTCCTCTCGCTGCCCACGACCTTCCTCGACAAGGTGAAGCCCCAGCTCCACGCCGACATCATGGCCAACGGCTACGCGGCCCTCAAGGAGCTCGAGTTCCTCACGCGTCAGCTGGGCTACGAGGGGGGCCTGGACGAGATCGAGTTTCACTACGACCCGGGCGCTCGCGACCGGCACCGGCAGCTCATCCACGACCGCCCCTTCAGCCTGGTCTACCTGGTCGATCGGCCCGCCGAGGTCTCCATCGATCGGTACGAGCACGCGGTGGCGGACGCGAGCTACCTCCAGATCTTCTCGCCGCTGCTCGGGGCCCAGGCGGGCGAGTACGACAACTACGACAAGCACCAGAAGTCGCTGGCGCTCGACAATTTCTCGGTCAATTTCGCCGCCTTCGGCACGGCGCTGCTGCACCTCCCGCGGCGCGACCTGGTGCGCTACTCGGGGCTCCGCTACGTGGCCCGCGCCTTCCGCGAGTTCCTCTGCTTTGGCGGGGATGATCCCCAGTTCCGGGTGCCCTACGGCGAGCCCTCCTTCGAGCGCCTCGATCAGCAGCAGAAGGACCGGGTGGCGGACGATCGCTTCGAGGCCTACGTCGCCTGGCGCGCTGGCCTGGAGGAGCAGGCGGACGAGAAGGGCGTCTTCTCGGCCATCTGGGCCCAGACCGGGGCCCAGAGCAAGCCCCTGGGGCAGGCCTTCCTGCAGCGGCTCCAGGGGGTCTACGGGCGCCTCGACGAGCTGGTCCAGATCCCGGACATCGAGCGCCAGGCCATCAACCCGGGGAACCCCTCGATGGCGCGCCCCCTCGCGGTCCTCCGCAAGGAGTACGCCGAGTCCCGGACCCGGGTCCGGGGCTTCCTGGAGGCGCAGACCACGGACCTGCGCACGGGCCGCTTCTTCAGCGCGTTCTTCAAGGACCTGGAGGTCAACCCGATCGCCCAGCGGCTCTTCCTGATCCGCCTGCTGCGCTCCCCCTTTGTGCTCCCCTTTGACGACTCCTCCGAGGGGGAATTCTTGCGCGCCGAGGGGGCCCGCGTCGACCTCGATGGGTCCCTCGTCCAGGACGAGATCAGCCGCCTGGAGGCCGAGCTGGTGCGCACCTCCAACCAGGGCATGCTCAAGCGCTTCATCGACGCTGAAAACAAGGATTTTCAGGCGGCCAAGCTGCGGGCCGTGCGCCGCTACGACGAGCTCGCCCAGGATCACCGCGAGGACCTTCGGCGCTACTTCTGGCGCTCCTTCGAGGCCGAGCTGCGCCAGGTCGCGGGCTCGATGCTGGGCGCCTTCCGCAAGGTCGCCGAGATCGCCGACGAGCAGGCGCGCCTGGCCGAGGCCGAGTGCGAGCAATTCCGCCGCGACCCGGGCGCCATCCCGGACTCGGACGTCGCCCAGTACTACCTCGACGCCGAGGCCCTGCGCGACGACCGCCGCCAGGAGCGCCTCTGGCACCTCTTCTACCTCCACCACCTCGACCGGAGCTCGTACTTCGACGCCCGCGAGATCTTCTCCGTGGTCACCGGCTCCTTCACCCCCGCCCGCGACCCGGACGGGCGGCTGCGGGCCCGCGATGCCAGCGAGATCGTCCGCGAGGTGCGCGCCGCGCTCGGGTCTGTCTCTACCCGCGTCTACACCCAGGCCCTCGAGGATCTGCGGCTCGACCTGGCCTCGGCGCTGGAGCTGGAGCAGCGCTACATCCTGATGCTGGACCGGGGCGTGGACCTGGCGCAGCTGCGGCGGGCAGGGCGGCTGGACGAGGAGCTGGCGGCGCTGCCGCTGGCGCAGGTCGAGCAGGGGGTGCAGGACCGGCTCAAGCGGCTGGCGGCGGACTGCGCGCTGCTGGCCCACATCGACCCGACACGGCGCGATGACCCGACGGTGACGCCGGCCAACGTGTTCTACGCAGGGCTGGCCGAGCGATTCTTGACGGACGAGCGGGGGGCCCTGGGGACGGCGCTCAAGAGCGTGGTCGGCGGGATCCAGTTCGTGGCGGGCTGGGACGATCCGGACGCGCTGGTGCTCTACCGGGGCCTGCTGGGGATCCCGGTGTACTGGTTCCGGAACGTCGAGGCCCAGCTGGCCCCGAGCTACCACGCCGTGCGGGACCGCGCGGGGCGCTCGTACCCGCTCCACATCGAGGCCTCCTGGGAGCCCACCGCCACGCAGGCGGGGCTGCCTGACCTTGATCCGTTGGAGCTCAAACGACGTCGGGAGCAGGAGAAGGCGGAGGCCGCGGCGCGCAAGCAGCGGGACGCGAGGTCGGACCGGGTGCGGGCGTTTGTGCAGGCGTGGCTGATGGGGTCGGTGGTCGAGGACGGGGAGCAGCTGGCGTGGTCGTACCTGGGGGCGAAGGGCCCCCTGGGGGGGGAGCGCGCGCAGGCGTTCGTGGCCTTCGAGGCGCTGGACCCGACGCTGCGGGGAGACCTGGAAGAAGAGGCGCGGAAGCTGTGGGCCCAGCGCACGGCGGATCGGCGGGGCAGGGAAGGGCTGAGGGAAGAGGTGCGGGCCACGCTGGCGCGGGCCAAGGCGTCGTTCGCCCGGGCCCTGGCCGACCGGAACGACAGCGAGAAGAACTTCCTGGCCGAGGTGCGGGCCACGCTGGAGACGATCGACGGCGAGCTGGGGGCCTGAGCGGTGGCGACCCCCTCGATCCTGGTCGGCGTCGACGCGCTGGGGCGTGCGGTCCTCGACCGGGTGGCGCGCTCGCTCTCGGAGGATGACCCCTCGGTGCGGTACCTGCGGGGGCCCCTCGACGCGCTGGAGGAGCAGCTGGTGGGGGCCCTCGAAGAGCTGCTCAAGGCGGGGCGCGTGGCCGGCGACGAGCGGCAGGTGCGGCTGGATGTGCACCTCTTCTGCGAGGTGAACGCGCTGGCGGAGGGGGAGCTGGTGGCGCTCTGCCAGCGGGTCGTCGGCGTGGTGCAGGGGCGCTACGCGGTGATGTTCCCGCCGGACCTGCCGCCGGGGCAGCGGAACGCGGCGCTGCACCTGGTCGCGGTGGTGCCGGCCCTCGGGGGGCAGCCGGAGGCGCAGCAGGCCATCTGGCGGCTCGCCGCCCTCGACGCCTGGTCGCGCCAGTCGTCGATGCTGTCCCGGGTGTGGCTGCTGTCCCGCCAGACGGTGGCCGGCACCCTGGGGGCGGACGGGCTCATCGCCAGCTGCGCGGCCTTCGCCGTGGCGGCGATCGAGCTGCGCCAGGCCCCCCTCGTGAGCCAGCGCCTCGCGCACCTCGAGGACGAGGGGCGCTTCGGCCTCCTCTCGGTGGCCTCGCTGGAGGTCCCGGAGGCCGGGCTGCGGCGCTACGCCCGGGAGCGGGCCGCCCACGACGGCTTCACCACCCTGGTGGCGCGCACGACGCGCCAGGTGTCCGACCCGAGCCTCGCGGACCAGGCCGTGGCCGCCGCCGAGCAGCACCTCTGGTTCACCCCCTTCGAGGAGGGCGACGTGGCGCAGCGCTGCCGCAAGCTCTCCGCGGCCTTCTCCGGGGCCGCCCCCTCGCTGCCGGCCCAGCTCCCGGTGGGGCCCTTCGATCAGGCCGAGCAGATCCGGGAGCGGTACGCGGTGCTGCTCCGCCCGGCCACCCAGGAGCGCTCCCTCTCCGGCATGGACACGACCGAGCTGGACGAGACCCTGCGGGCCCTCGGCCGCGTCGAGGCGGAGGCCATGGCCTCCGTCACCCGGGGCATCGACGTGCTGCTCACCAGCACCCTGGGGCCCCAGAGCGGCCTGCGGCGCCTCCCCGAGGTCGAGCTGGGCCTGCGGCGCCTCGGCGCCTGGCTTCGCGACGCGGACAACGCCGACCGCGCCGCCCTGGAGGCCGCCCTCGCCGCCCCCACCCCCGCGGGCTCCACGCCGGAAGAAGACCCGCACCGCGAGGAGCTGGAGCAGGCCCTCGCCGGGCTGCCCTCGCCCTCGCTGCTCCGGGGCTCCGCCGCCGCCGTCGGCCTGGCGCTGGGGGCCGTGGCGCTGATGGCGGCGCTCCGGCTGCTCACCCCCGCTGCGGCCGCCGCGCCCACCGCGCCGACGCCCGCCGCGTCGGTGGCCCCCGGCACCGTCACCACGGGCCCCACCGCGCGCCGCGCGTCCCCCGCCGCCCCCACCTCCCAGGCCCACCACCTCGCCCCCTGGGCTGCCGCCGCCGTGGTCGCCGCCCTCGGCGCCGCGGGCTGGGCTCGCTTCGCCGGCCACCAGGCCCGGGCCCGGCTCCGGCGCCTGCTGCAGCTCCGGCGCGACGCCCTCGAGCAGCTCTGGGGGGCCGGCGGCGGCGGGCGCCCCCGGGCCCAGGCCGAGGCCCAGCTCCAGCTCCGCAAGCGCCGGGTCCGCAAGGCCGCCATCGCCGCGGTCGACCAGGCGCTGTTGCGGATCAACGCGGTCAATGCGGTCCTGCTTGATCAACGTGATCGAGCGATGCAGTCGTTGCGCGATCTGGGGCTGAAGGCGCCGTCGAGCGGGGCGGCGCAGGATGACCTCTCGGGGTTCCTGGGGGAGCCGGACGCGCTGCACGACGCGCTGATCCCGCCGGGGCTGCTGAGCGCCTGGGTGGCGCGCCGGAGGCAGATCGCGGACGGGGAGCTGTGGGCGGATCGGCTTGTGGAGCAGGGGTGGCCGCCGCGGGGCGGGGCGGAGGACATCCCGTGCGCGGATGGGCAGCGGGTGGAGGAGCTGTGCCGCTGGCAGGTGGCGCCGATCGTGGAGCAAAGCATGCTGGGAGACCCGGAGATCGCGCAGGCGGCGGCGTACAACGTGGAACATTTCGTGAGGCGGGCGGCGGCGGCGCTGGCGCCGCCGGTGATCCCGAGGGGAGACCAGGGGGATCCCTCGCCGGGGCTGCGCCCGGGGGAGACCTTCGCGGTGGCGCCGCAGCAGGGGGCGGCGGACATCGAGGCGGCGCTGCAGCGGTCCCCGTTCCCGATGCCGATCCTGTGGTCCCCGAGCCGGGCGGCGCGGGTGCTCTTCCTGAGGACCTGGGAGGGGCAATCGCTGGCAGACATCGCCCGCGGGGCCCGGGTGTCGGTGCCGGGAGGGGGTCGCTGATGCAGCCAGGGATCGTGCCGGTTGCCGGCGGGGGGTGCCCGTCCGCGGCGGAGTGCGCGGCGCCGCAGCCGCTGCTGGGGGCGCTGGTCTGGGCGGTGTGGCTGGCGGCGCTGGCGGCGCCGCTGGTGGCGTGGGGGCTGGCGTCGCTGGGGGTCGGCCCCGGGGGCAAGAGCCGGTGGGGGCGAGGGGCCGCGACGCTGGGGGGCGCGGTGCTGGTGACAGGGGGGCTGCTGGCGCTGTTCCGGGCGGTGGCGCTCCTGGTGCCGGCGCTCGCGGGGGGGCCCTTCGCCTGGCTCGACCTGGCGGGCATCACCGCCGAGGGCGCGGCGGCCACGGCGGCCCGCTGCTGCGCGCGGCCGACCGGGACCGCCCCGGAGGCGATGGCGCTGCTGGCTGCGCTCTCCGGCTACCTGCTGGCGCTGGTGGCGCTGGTGCTGGGGGCCCGGCGCCGGGGCGAGGAGATCCTCCGGCCCTTCCGGATCCCCTTCGGGGAGCAGGCCTCCTGGGGGCTGCTGCTGGCGGCGCTGCTGCTGGGGATCGGGGTGCAGGCCCCCCTCGACGACGCCGGGCGCGACGCGGCGCTGCTGGACGGGCTGGGGTTCCTGCCGGTGGCCTGCGTGGCGCTGGCGCTGTGGTTGCGGGCCCGCTACGAGCCCGAGGCGACGGGGGCGGCGCCGGCGACGGCTTCCCCCGCGCTGCAGGCGGCGCTGGACGTGCCGGCGGTCTGGAAGCAGCTGGGCGCCGTCGCGGCCGAGCAGCCGCCGCTGTTCGTGGCCCAGGGCGGCGTGGTCCCGGGGGCGGTGCGGGGGGTGTCCGCCGAGCTGTGGCGCCTCGCCGGGGCCTCCGGGCCGCCGCCGGTGGCCCTCGACGAGCTGGGACGCCTGTTCCAGGGCCCCTTCCAGGGGATGCTGGTGGGCGACCTGCCGGACCCGACGGAGCAGGCGTTCCTGAGCGCGGTGCTGCTGCGCGCGGCCCTGCTGGAGGGGGCCCCGGTGCTGGTGCTCACCGAGGGGCTCCGCAAGAACGTGGACGGGACCCAGCAGGCGGCGCTGCGGGACGCGGTCGAGCAGGCGGTGCGGGCCTCGGGCATGTGGTCCTGCGGGCCCCTGGTCGTGGGCGAGCGCGAGCTGCGGGAGGCCATCGCGGGGAAGCGCTTCCCGGCAGCTGCGTTCCTCGACGTGACCGAGCTCTCGGCCCTCGGGATCCGCACCCTGGGCCGCGCGGAGGAGGGGGGGCGGTGGGCCCGGCACGTGGGGCTCGTCATCGTCTCGCGCATCGATCGTGGCGTGGGTCTGGAGGCCACCCACCGCATGCACACGCTGCGGCGCCTCGGCCTCGCCCTGCGCGCCGCCGGCGCCCGCTGGTCCGTCCTGGCGACCGGCTTCGGCGGTGTGGCCACCCGCTCGCTGCTGGAGCAGGCCTTCCCTGGCTTCACGGTCCGGGAACAACCGCTGGGCCCCCGGGCGAGCGCCCAGGTCCAGGTGTGGACCGCGGCCGAGGCCTTCCTGAAGGCTCCAGGGGGCCCCTGGGTGCGTCGCGCCATCGAGCCCCTGGTGCGCGGCGGCCTCCACATCGCCGCCGGCGATCCGCTCGGCCACTTTGATCAGCGGGCCATCGAGGTCGAGATCGGCAAGGTGAGCCTGACCCGCGACATCGCCCTCGGCGGCGACGCCTCTGCCAGCTCCCTGGATGACAGCTGGATGCTCGCGGCCTTCCGCTCGCTCCCCAACCGCATCCCCACCGGGCACGAGCGGCCGCACCACGCGCTCTGGGGCATCACGCCCAACCCGGTCGTGCGCTTCCTGCTGCGGGGCGGCTCCCTCTCCTCCATGGCCCAGCAGGGTCGGGTCCCGGCCCCGCGCCCCCTGGTCGGCTACGGCAACCGGCTCCTGGCCCGGGCCCACCTCCAGGCGGCCCTCCGCGAGGGAGAGCAGGACGTCGAATCCCTCGCCGGGATCTTCGGGCGCTCCCTGGTCGAGCAGACCATCGGCGAGGGGTTTCGACCCGAACGCCACGCGCTCCGCTCCGTCGCCAGCCAGCAGGGGCTGCGGCGCGTGGGCCTCGCCCCGGTCCTCGCGGGGGACGTCGCCAGCCCCCTGCGCAACACGGTCTCCGAGGCCGTCATCCGCGTCGTCCATCGGCACGGAGGCAGGCTGCTCCTCGAGGTCGATCGCCTGGTCGCCGAGACCCGGTTCTACCCGGGTCGTGTCTTCGCCTTCGGCTCCGAGCGCTTCGAGGTGCCCATGCATGCCTTCGACGCCAAGCGCGGCGAGATCCAGGTCGAGGCCGTCGACGAGCATCGCTCCCTCACCTCGCCCCAGCTCTCCGTCGAGATCGCTGACCCGACCCCCTCCGAGGCCCCCCTCGAGATCCGCAGCGGCAACCTCGCCTACACCCTCGCCTCCTTCGAGGTGACCGCCCAGGAGCAGGTCAGCGGCGTGCGCGAGGCCAGCGGCCGCTCCACCTCCTACGCCCCGGTCCAGGCCCGCTACCGCACCCGCATGCGCGCCATCTGCTTCTCCGCCCCCATCGACGAGCGCGCCATCCGGCACCTGGCCAGCTCCGTCGAGGGCGTCCTGCTGGCGCTCCTCCTCGCCGCCGAGGAGGACCTCGCCGTCATCCCCCTTCGCCCCGGTCTGTTCCCTGGCGCTGGCGCCGGCTTCGCCGTGCTCGATCGCCACGTCCAGGGCATCGGCGCCGCCGAGGCCCTCGATGCCGAGGCCGTCGACGAGGTCTTCTCCTGGGTCAAGGCCATCCTGGCGGCCTGCCCCTGCGCCCAGGGGTGCACCGAGTGCTCTTCCCCCCTCGCCCTCGCCGCTGGCCCCGACAAGCAGGCTGTCCTCCGGCTCCTCGGCGCCTGAACCGCTACCCCAGGATCCGCCGCACCCGCCCGACCTCACCGGACTCCAGCCGCACCTTGATGCCCCTCGGGTGCTCTGCTGAAGAGGTAAGGAGGTCTCTGACGACCCCCTCCGTCAGCGCGCCCGTGGGTTGATCCGCCTTGGTCACGATCGCCACCCGGAGCCCCCGGCGGATCTCGCTGCGCCGGGTGCCACCCACGACCCCCGCTGGCGCCGGAGCCACAGGGCGCCGCACCACCACGACCTCCGTCGCCCCCTGACCCCGCAGCCAGGCCGCCACCGGCTCCAGCGCCGCATCCACGAGCAGATCCTTGCCCTCGATCCAGACCGTGCAGCCCAGGGCGCTGCGCAGGCGCTTGCCGAGCGTCTCCTGGAGCCCTGGCGGCGCCCCGATGACCCGGACCCGCCCGACCCCTCCGTCGCCGGGCTCTTCCCGCGTGAAGAGGCGCCCCAGGGGGGTCACCGGGGCCAGCGAAGGTGGGGGCGCCTGGCGCGGAAGGTTCGGGGCCTCCCGGCCCTGGAGCGACGCGAAAGGACGGTGTTTGAGCGAGGGATCGACCGGCACCGGGGCAGCATAATCCAGCCCCGTGCCCTGGCGCATCCGGCGGAGGGGCCACCGCGGGTGGCTCGCGGCGCCAAATCTGGTACTGGTCCCGCAGCAACCGTGGCCTCCGCGAAGTCGTCTCCCCCCTCCAAGCCGTCCCCCTCTGCCCCCGCCGCTCCGGCGGCCTCCTCCCCGGCGGCTGCCCGGGCCGACCCCCGGGCCATGCAGCAGCAGATCCTGAAGAACCTGGCGCTGCGCCTCGGCCTCCCGCTCCTGGCGGTCTGGCTCTTCGCCGCCTTCTTCAACGCGGCCTGGGCCTACATCCTCGCCGGCGTGCTCTCGGCCGCCGCCGGCGGCGTGGTCTTCTGGGGCTGGAAGCGCACCGAGCGCTCCATGAAGGTCGCCGAGATCCTCCAGTCCGTCGACCCCACCAGCAAGGAAGGGCGCCAGGCGGCTCTCGACAAGCTTGAGGCCTCGGGCCTCGACAAGGGCGACGTCGGCGCCACCCTCGCCCGCGCCCAGCTCACCATGCAGGACGACCCCGACAAGGCCCTCGCCGAGCTCGAGTCCATCGACGTCTCCAAGATCCTCCCCGCCGAGGCCGACCAGATCCGCTTCCAGAAGGCCCTCATCCTCCTCACCCGCGGCGAGGTCGATCGCGCCCGCCCCCTCGTCGACCTCATCGAGCTCTCACGCCACGAGGACCCGAAATCCCGCGCCGTGATGGCCGCCGTCATCGCCGAGGCCTGGGCCCGCTCCGGCCAGGCCAAGAAGGGTATGGAACTCCTGGATCTCTACAGGCTCGACGACCCGGCGCTGGCCGAGCTCAAGCTCCAGTTCCTCCGGGCCCGGGCCTTCGCCGCCGCCTCCCTCAACAACATGAAGGAGGTGCGCAAGGTGCTCAAGCAGCTCGCCGCGGAGAACCCCCAGTACCTGGGGATCTTCGTGCAGAAGAAGGTGCACCCGCTCCTGATGCAGGAGGCCAAGGTGATGCTGATGCAGTCGGGCGCCATCCCCCGGGCCAAGCCCCAGTACCGCTACCGCTGAGGGCGCCAGCGGGGAGCGAGGCGCCGGGAGGCCTTCGCAGGGGCCCGGGTTGGGGGCATGCTGGCGCTGATCCCCATGGCCCTCGCCGGCGACCCGCTGTTCATCTTTCGACTCTGCCCCGTGGCGCTGCGTGTCGCGGGGCTCCAGGGGGCGCCGGCGACCGAGCTGCTACGTCGCTGCGGGCTGCCCGAGTCCGCCGCCGCCGGGCCCTGCACCGCGCCCCTCTCTCGCTTCAAGCAGTTCCTCTCCGAGGTCGCCCGCGCCTCGCCCCCGGAGCAGCCTTCCCTGGGGCTGGCCCTCGCCCGCGCCGCCCCCGAGGGCACCTACGAGACCGCCGAGCTCCTCGCCCGCACGGCCCCCTCCATGACCCACGGGCTCCGGGCCCTCGCCCGCTACGCGGCCCTCATCAACCCGATAGGGGCCTTCGAGCTGCGGCCGCGCGGCGATTGTATGGAAGTTCACTATATCGTCCACGGCAACACCGCCGAGGGGCTGGGGGAGGTGCTGAACGAGCACACGGTGGCCTACGTGGTGCAGGCGCTGGGGCGGGTGAGCCTGGAGCCGCTGCGGGTCCGCGGCGCCTGGTTCGCGCATCGCCGCAGCCGGGGCCGGGAGGCCCTCGAGTCCTGCTTCGGGGTGCCGGTGCGGCTGGGGGCCAGCACCTGCGGTTTCCTGCTGGAGCAGGCCCAGGCCGAGGCGCCGTTGAAGACCTCGGACCCGGTGGTCTTCCGCTACCTGGAGCAGCAGGCCGAGGAGCGGCTGGAGGCGCTGGGGCGGCGCAGCTTCTCCGCGGTCATGGTGGACGCGATCGAGAACCGGGTCGGCTTCGCGGCGGCGGATCTGGAGCGCGTCGCGCGGAGCCTGGGGCTGACGGCGCGGACCGCCCAGCGAAGGCTGGAGGCCGAGGGCAGCTCGTTCCGCGAGGTCATCGAGGGGGCAAGGAAACGGCGCGCGGAGGCCATGACCTCGGCGGGCAGCTCGGTCTCCCAGATCGCCGAGGCCCTGGGGTTCTCTGACGTGCGCAGCTACCGCCGCGCGGCCCGTCGCTGGGACAGGGAGGCCGTCTTACGGCGGGTCGGGGCCAGGCTGCTTGCTCACCGCAGTCCCCCCCGGGTTATCGTTGCACGCATGATTCGCGGCTGTACCCGGGGCGCCCTCGCGCTGGTTCTGGTTGCCTCCAGCGCGTGGGGGGGCGAGAACACGACCTCGCCGCACCCGGGGGTCACCCACGTCCATCGCTGGGATCAGGGAGGCAAGGGGGATCTTCACGTCCTGCTCGTGGATCTCACCGTGCCCACCGTCGGGGTGATGGTCTCGAAACCTCACCCCGGCGTCGCCAAGGATACCTCCCAGACCGGCAGCGACGAGGGGGCCATCGCCGCCATCAACGCCTCGTTTTTTTCCAGCCCATCCTCCCCGTGTGGTCTCCAGATCGGCCAGGGTGAGCTCTTCACGAGCGCCTACGCCGAGCCGGCCAACTGCAACGATGCGCTCGGGTTCGCCCGGTTCCCTTCGCAAGCGCGCCTCTTTGACTCCGGAGGGAGCCACCTCGGTCCCGCCCCCGAGAGCTGGATGACGGAGGTCGTCACGGGCGTCGGGGTGCTGGTGCGCGACGGACAGACCACCCCCGGGGAGTTTGGCTCCAAGCTGGGAGGGCTCCGCTCCCGCACGGCCTTCGGGTTCAACCAGGATCGCTCCAGGGCCATCCTGCTGACCGCCGACGAGACCAACGGGGCCGGCCTCAACGGGGCCGAGCTGGCCGCGAGGATGGTTGAATTCGGCGCCTGGGACGCGATCAACCTGGACGGCGGAGGGTCCACCGAGATGTGGATCGGCAGCGAGGGCGGGCTCGTCAACCAGCCCTCCGACAACCGATCTCCCCCCTCCTGCGTTCTGGTCAAGGCGGTCCAGCCTCCGCCTCCCTGTGATACCAGCTCCGGGGGCTTCGCGTTCAGCTGCGACGGCCCCGAACCCGGCCTCTCCTGCGTCAACGTCGCCGAGCCAGGGGACCCGGATTCGTGGAGCGACAACCACTTCTGCGCCCCCTTCGATCTCGGCCTGCAGTGGTCCTTCGCCGGCCCCATCCCCGGCATGAACTGCGTCAACGTCTTCGAACCCTCGGAACCCCAGGCCGGGGCCTGGGCGGACAACTTCCTCTGCCTCCCCGAGCAGGCGCCCTTTGCCCTCAGCTGGAGCGTCGCTGGACCTCTCCCGGGGAAGAACTGTATCCCCTGGAGCGAACCCGCGGACCCGGGGGGGTCCTGGGGTGATAATTTTCTCTGCACCGAGCCTGTTCATCGCTTCTCCGCTGGCCCCTTCACCTTCTCTTCCAGCGGTACGGGTGGCCTGGAAGGGCTCCATTGCGTCAACGTCGCCGAGCCGGCAGATCCAGATACCTGGGAGGATAATTTCTTCTGCACCGAAGAAGACCTCGGCCTGCAGTGGTCCTCGGCCGGCCCCATCGCAGGCATGAGCTGCGCGGCGGTGCATCCCCTGCAAGAACCGCTCGCGGACGCCTGGAAGGACAATTTCCTCTGTGCCCCCGAGGGGGCTCCGGTCACCTTTGTCTTCTCCCAGGATGGACCTCTCCCGGGGCAAACCTGCGTTCGCTGGTTCGAGCATGCAGAGACCTCGTCCGCGTGGCGCACGAGCTGGCTCTGTGCGCAGGCAACCCAGAATGCACAGGGGGGACAGGCCGGGGCAGGCGGCGCAGGGGGGGCAGGCTCCGGCGGCGCGCCCGGCGGGGCGCCAGGAGGGACAGGCGGTGGACCCACGGCGGCGGGCTCCGCCGGAACCTCCGGCGCCGCAGGGGGCGGGGCCAGCGGCCAGGAGCAGAGCGGTGGCTTCGCTTTCCAGCTTGGTTCCCGGGGGGAGCGAGAGGAGGGGTGCTCCGCCGCCAGCGACTCGCCAGGAAGCGGGTGGCTCCTCGGCGTCCTCGCGCTCCTCGGGCGCCTGGGCGCCGGCCCACGTCGATCCCGGCCACGTACCCCTCGACACCGGGAAACCACTGGCCTCTCCTCTTCCTGAGGGCCCGGGAAGGGACAACCGGACCGGGTATCCCGGATTCCTGATAGAACGGCCCGGTGTCCCTTCGCACCTCTGTTTGCATGGCCTTCTGCGTCGGTCTTGCCAGCTGTTCCCCTGCCGCGCCCCCGGCGGCGTCGGTACCTGCCGCGGTCGCGGCGGGTCGCTACCAGGTAGTCGATGCGACCGGGGCGTACCTCGCCTTCCTGGAGGCCTTGCCTGCGCTACAGCCCGAGGAGCGTGTCCCGACCTTCCGCAAGCAGGTGATCGCCGCCCACCCGCACCTGTTCGCCCAGAAGGTGATCGGGGTGAAGGAGGTCGATGCCGCGCTCGCCTCCCTCGCTGGCGTCGCCCCCCCCTGAGCGAGGCCCCACAGCCCGCGTCACACGACGAGCGGCGTTGTCATGGTCTCTGGCTCTTCTTGGCTCGTTTGTGCGCGAGTGGAGCTGTGGTTTAACCCCAGGAAATCGAGTACTCGAGGGAGTGACCGATGCGCTGGGAGAAGCGTGCGACCGAGCGAGCCGCCATCTTCTCGCTCACCGGGACGGGGATGCAGGTGGTGAGCCAGGTGCCGAGGCTGTGCTGTTCGCCCTCGTAGGACCGGGGCCCGGAGGCGGGGAGGTAGCCGATGTTGGCCTCGCACTGGCGGGCCTGCACCAGCAAGCTGTACAGGTCACGGAACAGGATGAACGAGGTGTCGTTCTGGTGCGCCGTCCAGTTGGCGGCCGGCAGGAAGTCGATCAGGTGGATGAGCTGGTAATTGAGGGCGATCCAGAGGTCTTCGCCGCTCAGCTCGATGGGTTCGTTGTCGATGACGCGGCGCAGGCGGATCGACCGCAGGGCGCCAGGGCGGTGCAGGTTCTGCCGCAGCTCGTGGCGCAGCGGGCCGGCGTAGAGCAGGCGCAGCACCGAGGGGAAGGCCTGCGTGTGGGTCCAGTCGAAGGGGCTCAGCAGCGAGCGCAGCGCCGGGATCTTGCTGGCGGGCATCGCGAAGGTGTTGGTGCCGGTGCCCAGGATCGAGTGCAGCAGCAGCACCAGCGGCGAGCGCTGGGGGTAGTGCTGCACGCCGTACTCGAAGCAGAAGTACAGGTGATCGAGGAACGAACCGTCGGCATGCTCGACGTCGAAGTCGCACTCGTCGACCAGGAAGCGCATCAGCTCGGGGTCGATCTCGGGCAGCGGGTGGGCCGCGCGGGCCGCCTCGTAGTCGGCCTGCACGGCGCGGGCAGCCGAGGGGAGCCAGCGCGCCTCCTTGCCCACCCGGGCGCTCATCACGAAGCGAGCCAGCTTGCCCTCGAGGGTCTTGAAGATGGTGCGGTCGAGGTCAAAATCCGGGATCGGCTGGATGAGCACCTTGCCGGTGTGCTCGAGGGCGCTGCCGCGGGCGATGGCAGCCTTGCGCTGGTAGCTCGGGTCGGGGCGCTGGGCGGCGGATTGCTTCATGCATCCCGCACTAGAACGCGGCACCGCCCGCGACAACCCACATCAAAGACATGCGACGCCCCGGCGATCGGATCAGCGCGCCGTGGCGACCGCCCGCATGCGCGCAAGGTGCCTCTGGGCCCGCGCTTCATCCCCGTGGACGACAACGATCCGACCGCGTGCACGGTCGAGCTTCACCTCGTCGTAAGCAGGTCCTTCGACGCTGTTCGTCCGGAGGACCATGCCGTCAAAATCAGAGAGCGCGGGGTCGCAGTTGATGTTCTTTTGCCCGACGTCAGGGATGAGAAAAGCGTCGAACCCGTCGAAGGCGTGGTGCGGGTTGTGGTTGTACATGTTGCCAAACGTCTGTCGGTCCCCCTTCGCGAGGATGAAGCGCTTGATGGCAAGGAACGTCTCTGCGCTTGCGTCATCGGCGCCCGACGCGGCTGGGGGCTCGACGCGCGCCCCCCCGCTGCAGCCGAACAAGCAGGTGAGCGCGAGCACGAGCGATGCGAGGCCTCTGGACACAGCAGAACGTTAAAGGGTCATCGCAGCGAAGGCAGCTGCTTCAATCGTATTGTGGATTGTTGAATCAACATTGATTGAAGCCATTGTTATCCCTACTCCCCGGGCATGGACCACCACACCTCGGAACTGTGGTCGCTGCTGGGCGGCGATCCATCCATGACGTCGGCGCTGCGGCTGAGCGGCGGGCCTGTGCTCCCCTCGCGCTTCGATGTGACCAGCTTCGCCCAGGGGGCCGTCGGCGTCGCCTCGCTGGCGGTCTCCGAGCTTCACGCGGCCCGCGGCGGCGCGTCCGCCTCGATCGAGGTGCCGAGCCACGGCGCCTGCGCGGCCTTCCGGAGCGAGGCGCTCCAGGGGCCGATCGGCTGGGAGCTACCCCCGGTCTGGGATCGGATCGCAGGCGATTATCGGGCACGCGATCGGTGGATCAGGCTTCATACCAACTACGCGCACCACCTGGCGGCGGTCCTCGTGGTGCTGGGCTTGCACCCGGGGGCGGGGCGCGACACGGTGGCCGCGGCGGTCAGCTCGTGGGATGCAGCCTCCCTCGAAGCCGCCGTGGTCGCCGCTGGCGGCTGCGCGGCGGCCATGTATTCACGCGCGGAGTGGCTCACCTCCGAGCATGGTCAGGCCACGTCCGACGAGCAACCTCTCACCCTGAGCGAGGAAGACATGGTCGCGACGGACCTGGAGAGACCCAGGGCCACGGGCGCCCCTCTGGCCGGCGTGCGCGTCCTGGATCTCAGCCGTGTGCTGGCAGGCCCTGTCTGCACGCGCTTTCTCGCCGCCCACGGCGCCAGCGTCCTCCGGATCGACCCGCCAGGCTTCGCCGAGGTACCAGCGCTTGTGCCCGACACCTCCATCGGCAAGCGCTGCGCCTCGCTTGATCTCGGCACGGACGAAGGGTGTACGCGGCTGATCGAGCTGGCCCGGCAGGCGGATGTGCTGGTCCACGGCTACCGCCCGGGGGCGCTGGAGCGACGGGGGATCACCCACGCGCGGCTTCGTGCCGCCAATCCCTCCCTCGTCCTCGCGAGGCTCAACGCTTACGGCTGGCGAGGGCCCTGGAGCGGTCGCCGTGGCTTCGATAGCCTCGTGCAAATGAGCGTCGGGATCGCCGCCGCCAGCGGTGAAGATCGTCCCTCGCCGCTGCCAGCGCAGGCCCTGGACCACGGGACCGGTTACCTCCTCGCGGCCGCCGTGTGCCGCGCCCTCACGCGACGGGTGCAGCAGCGACGGGTCACCACGATCCACGCCTCGCTCCTGGGTACCGCCAACCACCTGATTCACCGCGGGTTCGTCGAGCCTGTGGCCTCCGCATCGCCCTGGCCGGACGAGGTCTTCGAGACGGTGGCCACCGCCTGGGGGCCGCTCCGTCGCGTTCGTTGCCCTGGCCAGATCGAGGGCATCGCCCCGCGCTGGCCCCACCCCCCTGGCCCGCTCGGCACCTCGCCCCCGACCTGGCCCGGCCCGGGGGATCTTCCTCAGGGGTGAACCACGGGCTCGTGCAGCACCGGGCTCTCCAGCTCGGCCACCAGCGCCCCCCGGTGGAACACCCAGAGCTGCCCCGGTTCGCCCTTGCGCCACGCCTCGTCGCGGGTCAACGGCGCGGTCGAGACCACCGCCACCTGGTCCCCCGGCGAGGTGACCTGGGAAAAGTCGATGGCCACGTCCTCGTCGTTCAGCGTCGCCTGCCCGAAGGGGGCCCGCCGGATGATGTGGTGCAGCTTGCTGTCGCAGCGGGCCAGCAGGTACTCCCCGTTGCCCAGCAGGAAATTGAAGACCCCTCGCCTCGACAGCTCGGACCCCAGCCGCGCCACCGCCTCGAAGAGCTGCGCTGGCCCCGGATCTGTATGGAACTCCCGGAGTAGCTGGCCGAGCATCCAGCAGAAGGCGCGCTCGCTGTCGGTCTCGCCGATGGGGCTGTAACGATCGAGCGCGAGGCCCTCGACGCCCTGGAGGGTGCCGTTGTGGGCGAACACCCAGGAGCGCCCCCACATCTCGCGGCAGAAGGGGTGCGTGTTGGCGAGGCCAACGGGGCCGTGGGTGCGCTTGCGGATGTGGGCGATGGCCAGCTCGGTCTGGATCGGGTGCGTGCGGAAGAAGGTGGCCAGCGGGCTCTCGCAGCAGGGGCTCGGGTCGAGGAACAGGCGGGATGCCTTGCCCTCGAAGAAGGCCAGGCCCCAGCCGTCGCCGTGGGGGGCGGTGCGGCCGCCGCGGCTGGAGAAGCCGGTGAAGGAGAAGGTCAGGTCCGTCGGGGTGTTGCAGGACATGCCGAGGAGTTCGCACATGGGCGTGGCTCGCGGGTCAGGGGGTGCCGCCGAAGAACAGGGGGATCTGGCCCTCCACCGAGGCGCCGGTGCGGGCAGCGATGAGGGGGCCGATGGGGCCTTCCTCGGCGGCGACGGAGCGCACCTGGGTGTCCTCGGCGGCGCTCTCGACCCGGGTGCCCTCGGCGGAAGGGTGCAGCAGCAGGATCTCGGAAGGAGCCACGTCGCTGTCGTCCAGCAGGCGCTCGGCGTGGGTGCAGATCAGCAGCTGGCGCCCCGCTCGCGGCGCGACGCCCTTCAGCAGCGCCAAAAGCTGCCCCACCAGCTCCGGATGCAGGCCCCGCTCGGGTTCCTCCAGCAGCAGCGGCCCTCGCTCGTCCGAGGCCTCCCAGAGCAGGTGCAGCAGGTGCATCGTGCTGGCGGAGAGCAAGCCCTCGGGGTGCCAGGTGGCCAGCCGGCCGCGATCCATGCGGAGCGCAAACCGCGGGACGCCCTGCTCATCGTGGTCGAGGCTCCAGCGATCCAGCCGGGGCAGCGCCCCCCGCAGCAGCTCGAGGACCCGCCGCATCCGGGTCTCCCGGGGGCGCCGCGGCGTCGCCAGCAGCGCCCTCGTGAAGCCGCCGGCGGCCAGGGGGCCCGCCACCGAACGCACCGACCGTAGCCCCTCCAGCAGCGGCTCGAAGGCCCCGCCGGTGCTGCTCTGCTCCAGGTGCGTCTGGGCCAGTCGACCGGGCTCCCGGCGGTCCTCTGCCTCGGGCCTCCGGAGCAGCTTGCGCCGCCCCTGCCGCACCATCTCGGCCCGGACCCGCGGCACCCCTTGCTTGTCCACCTGGAACGCGAGCCCGTACCCCCAGGCCTCCCCGCCGATCTCGGCCTCGACCTCGACCTTCACGTCGCCCCCGCTGCCCTGCATGCTCGGGAGCGTCCGGGGATCGCGCCGCTGCGCGGCGTTCCAGAGCCCTCCGCCGGGGCTCGCCACCTCCGACAGGAACCGCAGCGCATCCAGCAGGTTCGACTTCCCCGCGCCGTTGGGACCAAAGATCAGCGCACGCTCGCCCAGCGTCACCTGCGCCGAGGGGAAGTTTCGCCAGCAGGACAGCTTCAACCGCGTGAAGCGCATCCCTCCTCGTCTATCACCCTCGCGCTCAGGCGAGAAGGCCGCGCGCCTCGTCCACCGCATCCAGCACCGACGGCACCTCGCCCAGGGCGTTGGGCCAGTGTGGCGTGAACCGGAGCCGACCGTCCGGCGTCGCGCAGGCCACCCCGCGCTCCCCCAGCGCCGCCGCCCACTCCGCCACCGCGCGACCCCCGGGGGGACGCACCGACAGGATCCCCGAACGCCCCTCCTCCTCCCGGCTTCGCTCGCTCCGGAACCCTCGCTCCCCCAGCCCCCCTTCCAGCAGGTCCAGGTAAGCGCTGACATGGGTAAAAATAGAATCGGTCGTCAGCGCATCGATCAGGGACAGGGCGACCTCCAGCGCGGCGACGCTGGAGGTGCTCCAGTTGCCGCCTTCCAGGAAGCGAATTCCAGGGACGATGGGGCGGTCGTAGCGCAGGTGTCCCTCGCCCTCGAAGAGAAAGCGGGTGGCGTCGGAGGTGCTCAGCCAGCCCGCGGTCCAGGGGTCAAGGTCTGCGGCGGCCTCCGGGGAGGCGTACACGACGCCGGCCCCCGGCAGCCCCATCATCCACTTGTGGCTCCCTGCGGCGAGGTAATCGACCCCCCAGGAGGCAAGGGCCAGGGGGAGCAGGCCGACCGCCTGCACCGCGTCGACAAAGAGCCGCGCCCCGTGCCGATGGCAGAGCTGGGCCATGGCCTGGAGGGGCATGCGCAGGCCCGTCTGGAACTGGACGGCGCTGACCGCCACCAGGCGCGCTCCGGCCTTCAGCTCTCGCTCCAGGGAGGCCAGCCCCTCGTCGTGGCTGCGGTGAAAAGGCGCAAGGGAGAGGAGGCGCGGCTCGATCCGGTGGAGCCGCGCCGCCTGGAGCCAGGGGAGCACGTTGGAAGGGAATTCTCCCTCGAAGAGCAGCACCCGATCGCCGGGGTTCCAGCGGAAGCAGAGGGCGATGTCGGACACGCTGCGGGTGGTGTTGGGGGCGAGGGCGACGTGCTCGGCGGGCACCTGCAGCAGGCGCGCCGCGAGGGCGCGGACCCGCTCGGCCTGGGTGAGGCAGCGCACGAAGGCGACGGCGCCGTGGCGAGCGAAATCGTCGGAGACGGCCTGGGCAGCCTCGAGCACGGGGCGCGAGGGCGGGGAGATGCCGCCGTGGTTGAGGTAGAAGCGAGGGGCGAGGTCGGGGAAGAGCGCGCGATCTCCGAGGGCCGGCGAGGGAGGCATCGACCCCAGGAGTAAGCGATTTTTCAGTACCTACCGCCAAAATCGACCGGCTTGGTCGAGGGGGGGCGCGGCGGAGCCCCCTGGGCCTTGACCGTGGTCTTGCGGGGAGGCGGCGCGGGAGGCAAGGCCGCGGTGGCCGCGGTGGCCGCGGCGGCTGCGGTCATCGCAGCAGGCGGGGGCTCGGCGGAAGGCGGCGGGGCAGCGGGTGGCGGGGCGACCTCGCGGGGCGGCGTGGCCTCCGGGAGCGCAACGGACGCGGGGGAGGCCGGCGGGGGGGGCTGGGGGACGGCCTCCGGCGAGGCCGACGTGCGCCACAGGCCGATGCCGACGAGCAGCGCGAGGGCCGGAGCGGCGAGCCAGGCGGCGCGAGAGGCAGGTCGCGGGGCAGGGGAGGAGACGGGCTCCGCTGCAGAAGCAGAGAGCTCCGGAGCGGAAGGGACGGGCTCCGGAGCGGAAGGGACAGGCTCGGGCGCCGAGGGGGCGGCGGGGGGCGCAGCGGCGGTGCGCAGCAGCGCGACCAGCTCGGAGGCGCGAGGGGTAGAGGACTGCGGCCCCTGGGTCTCCGCGAGGGCCGAGGGGGCCAGGGTCTCGGCGTTCAGTCGGCTCGGGCTGGGGGTCGGCGGGGGGATGGCCGGAGCGCTCGGCAGCACCGCCGTGTTCATCACGCCCAGGGTGCGCTCCACGCGGCGGGCGACGGCGGGGCCTCCCTCGGTCATCGGGGCCAGGGCCTGGGTGAGCTCCCGCAGCGAGGGGAAGCGACGATCGGGCTCTTTCTCCAGGCAACGGCAGATGATCGCGTCCACCTGCTCGGGGATCGAGGGGCGCAGCTCCCGCGGGGGGACCAGCGGGTCCATCAGGATCGCAGCGCAGAGCTCCGGGAGGGTATCGCGGGTGAAGGCCACCTGACCGGTCAGCAGCTCGTAGAGGATCATGCCCAGCGACCAGATGTCGCTCCGGGCGTCAACCTTCTTCGACGAGCGGAGCTGCTCGGGGCTCATGTACAGCGGCGTCCCCATCAACGAGCTGGTCTTGGTGGCGCTCCCGTTGGGATCGGCCATCTTGGAGATCCCGAAATCGAGCACCTTGATGCAGGGGCTACCGTCGCTGCGGCGGGTGAGGAAGAGGTTGTCGGGCTTGAGGTCCCGATGCACGATCCCCGCCGCGTGGGCCTCGGCCAGGGCCTCGCAGGCCTGCAGCACGTACTCGATGGCCTCTCCCACCGGCAGCGGGCCTCCCTCGATCATGGCGCTCAGATCGCGGCCATCGAGGTACTCCATGACGATGAAGGGGGCCCCTGACTCGAGGGTCCCCACGTCGAGCACCTTGGCCACATGCTCGCTGCGCAGGCGCACGGCCGCCCGCGCTTCCCGCAGAAAGCGCGCTACCGAGTCCGCATCCCCGGCCCCGTGAGGCAGGAGAAACTTGAGGGCGACGCGCTGATCGAGCTGCTGATGCGTGGCGGCCACCACGACCCCCATCCCGCCTTGCCCCAGCACCCGCTCGACCTTGTACTTGCCCGCGAGCAACTCTCCCTCTTGGACCGGCTGCGTCATATCCCCGCAGGATGCAGGGGCCGTGCCGGATTCTTTCTGGCTGTTATCCCCGGTCTTCCCCGCGCATGCTGCTGTGCGCACAGCCCGCGCACAGCCCGCGCACACGCGCGCTCACCAGGCTTCGACGCAGGCCCCGTGGGAAGAACACACCTTGCCATCCAGGGCCCCACACGAGGAGAACGGCGCTTTGGGGGTCGATAGGCCCACCCCGGAGCAGAGGTTCAGGCACTCATCGAAGATCCATTTGGGGTTGCTGGGGAAGTCAAAGGGCCCCGGAGGATCGTGGGCAGGCCCGCAGCCCAGGTTGCAGCTTGCGTTCTGGTGCGTGCTCGGAGAAGCAAACATCTTCTGCTGGTCCTGGCAGTGCCCCTGGACACAGACCGCGTAGCGGCAATCATGCGCCGGGGCCGCGCAGTCCTGGTCCACCGTGCACTCCTCGGGGCTTGTACCGAGGGAGAGCGCGCTGCACTCCAGCCCCGCATCGTCGACAATTTCTCCGAGCTGGTAGCGCATGCCCGAGGCGACCATCCCCGGGGGACAGAGGCGCAGAGGAAAACCTCCCAGCTCCTTGACGTCCGACGGGAGCTCGGAGGTGGAGGTCTTGAGGGTGCTCGGCCCGAGCTGCACGCCCAGCGGAGCGACGCAGGGGAGCGTCAGCTTGGCGCACTGGAGCTGGATATCGATCACGCGTGACACCAGCTGGCCAGTGCCTGGATCCACGTCTTCCACGAGACGGGGGCGCATCCCTACAACAGCCTCTCCCAGGGGGCAGAGGTTGCCCCACGATTTGTCCGAGAGGTGGCCCCACCTGCCGCGGGAAACGCTCTTGAGGCCCGAAGAAAAGCCGAGCTTCGGGGGTTGACCGGGCGCTTGCTCGACGTTGACCCGGCTGCACACGGTGCGGATCTTGTGCAACCGACGCCCGTAGGAAGCCCCGGAGCTCGTGCTGATCACCCCCTCGAAGCCCTGGAGGATCTGCCCGGGAGGGCACTTGTCCTGGGCATTCATGAGGGTGCTGTGCACGGCGTACCAGGGCTTGATCTGCTGCCCTGGCCCGACCCGGAGCGCCAGCCTGTCCTGGGCGCTCCTGCGGGGCAGGCGTTCCAGCGAGAAGACCGTCACGTTGTCGGTCCACTCCCCGCTCACGTACAGGTGCCGTTCGTCCGGGCTCAGCGTCACCATCGGCTCGCGCACGATGCCAGGCAGCTCGTTCCCGACCCCGGCGGTCCGCCTGCTCTCCAGGGTGAGCGCGCCGGTCTCCGGGTTGATGGTGAAGATCAGCAACGTCGGCGCAAGATCCTGGAAAAAACCCTTGCCCGGGGTGAGGGTGGTGCCTGCCACGAAGAGCCGCGAGCAATCCTTGCTGACGATCGCATGGTGCACCTGCGACAGCCCCACCTCGTCCTTGGCACCGTAGAGCTTGCCTTGCCCCGGAATCAGATCTCCGTTCGCGTCGTGCACCGTGTGCCAGAGCCCCACGTCCCTGGGCTGGTTGGCGACCGGGGTCACCGGCGAGTACACGTGCTGCACCGCGCCTCGCTGGCAGATGGCGCCCTGCTTCAGCCAGTTCTCCGCTGATTTCCCGGGGAGCGAGAACTTCTTGATGCTGCTGGCCACGATGTTCCCCGCGGGCCCCACCTTCGGGTCCTTGTCGGGATCGATGACCACACGGAGCAGCTCGCCATCCCCTCCCAGGTAGAGCGCTCTCCCGTCCGGCGAGGGCACCAGCCCGTACACGCTCGTGCTTGGAAGCTCGAGTGACTGCTGGAGCTGAAGCGTGGAGCCCCCGACCGGGTCCTGCACCGCAAGCTGGTAGAGCCGGGCCTTGCCGCCGTTCCCCTGGGCGGAGCTTGCGTACATCCTGCGGTTGAGGGGGTCGAGGGCCGAGGCTCGGATGTCAAAGCTCGTCCCGGTCTTCAGCGCAGCGTTATCCTTCGAGCTATCGAGGAGCTGGATCGCGTTGCTATTGTGATTGTAGCTGTAAAGCTGGAACGACCCGTTCCCCTCGTTCTCGTAGGCCCCACCCACCAGAAATCGCTCCTCGCGCGGGTGATAGATCAGCGAGGCAGCGTTGAACATCGACGGGAAATTCCCCGCCTGGTTCACCTGCAGCTTCCCGTCGCCCGCGCTGCGCTGGTACCGCAGCAGCTTGCCATCCCAGCCTACCCGCAGAGCCACCCGCCCGTCGTCGGTGAACCTCCAGACCCCGCGCGGCTTGCTGGGCCCGAGAAATTCGTTGTTTACGGTCGCGGTTATCTCCTGGTTCAAGGTCAACACAAGGCGGTCCAGCGGCTGCCCCGGCTTCCACGGCCCGTCCGTGTCCTCCCCGCACGCCACGAACCCACCCGCCCCACCACCGCCCATCCCGGCACCGCCGACTCCACCTCCGCCCATCCCCGCGCCGCCGGCGCCCGCGCCGCCGTTGCCAGCGCCGCCGACTCCACTGCCGCCCATGCCAGCGCCGCCCATGCCCGCGCCGCCCTCGCCCGCAGCCCCTGCTTCTCCAGCAGCCCCGGCCTCGCCTGCAGCCCCGGCCCCTGCCTGCCCGGAGGAACCCGATTCCCCCGACTGTCCGGAACTTCCGGATGATCCGCTCGCCCCTGCCTCGCCTCCGGCCCCGGCTTCGCCCGCCGAGCCGGCGGTTCCGGCCTCGCCGCCGGCCCCAGCCTGTCCGGAACTTCCGGACGATCCTGCGCCTCCACCGACGCTGTCGGCGGGTGCGGAGACATCCTCGACGCCGACGAGGGTGTTGCAGGCGAGGAGCAAGAAGGACAGCGAGGAGAGGAAGAAGGCGCGCATGGTAAGAAGCTCCTGCGCACGGAGAGGCCCGCGCCGAGGGGGGAGAGGTGGGGGGAGA
>JALOQB010000309.1 GCA_025453595.1 Polyangiaceae bacterium | reverse complement strand
CTGATCGAGCGCGCCTTGCTCCGGGGCCCGCCGGTGGCGCCCCTGGTCCAGCAGCGCTTGATCGAGGCTTCCCCGCCGGCTCGCGGGCGCCTGACGCGGCTGCTGGGGCGCCTGGCGCTGCTCCCGGGGAACGAGGCGCTCCGCGAGGCGCTGATCCCGCTGCTGGACGACCCGGACCTGCCCACCTGCCGCCAGGCCGCCCTCGCCCTCGGTCGTCTGCCAGGCCCCGGCGTCGAGGACGCCCTCCGCGCCCGCTGCACCCCTGCGCATCCCCTCCCCCTCCGGCGCGCCATCGTCGAGTCCCTCGGCAAGATCGGGGGGCCCACGACCCTCGCCTTTCTCGATGAAATCCCGGGGGAAGACCCGGAGCTACGGCGCCTTCTGGATCGCGCTAGGGTCATGCTTACCCGCTCCCAGCCCCGGGAAAAAATGCTGCTCGATGTCAGCGCCAGGACGCCCGGGCCGGTGCCCGTCTTGCTCCGCTGCAAGCGGGGGCTGGACGGTGTGCTCCTGCAGGAGGCCCGCGCCACGGTCCAGAACCTCCAGATCCAGGGGCCAGGGCTCCTGCGGGGCTCCTTTGACGGCCCCCTCTCGCGCCTCGTCTCCCTCCGTGTTGCCCTCTCCTTTGGCTTCCCGCTGCCCCCGACACGGTTCACCCCGGGCCAGGAGGCCCAGGCGCTGCTCGGCGCCCTGCTCAGCCCCGCCTCCCGGGCCTTGCTCGGCGCCTGGGGGCCCCTCCCCGCGCGCTTCCGCGTCGCCTGGCGCGACGGAGGCCATCGCCGCGCCCTGGTATGGGATATCGCCCACCGCGCCCTCGCCTCCGAGGGGCTCCTGCTGAACGACCCCGCCCAGGCCACCTGGGAGGTCCTGGTCTGGGAACGCGAGGGCCTCCTCTTTTGCGAGCTGATCCCCCACGCGCTCCCCGATCTTCGCTTTGGTTACCGGGAAGCGGATGTCCCCGCGGCCTCCCACCCCACCGTCGCCGCTGCCCTCGCCCTCGTCGGCGGGGTCCAGGAAGAGGATGTGGTCTGGGACCCCTTCACCGGCTCGGGTCTCGAGCTCTGCGAGCGCGCGTGGCTGGGCCCCTACGCCGAGATCCATGGCTCCGATCGGGACCCCGAGGCCCTGGTGATCGCAGGGAAAAACCTGGAGAACGCCCGGGTTGTCCCCACCTCCATGACCGCCATCGACGCCCGCGGGCACCGCATCCCGGGCCTCTCCCTGGTGCTGTCCAACCCCCCCCTGGGCCACCGCGTCGCGCGCCAGGAAGACCTCGCGCTCCTGCTGGAGAGCGTGGTCGCCTCGATCGCACGGCAGCTTCGCCCGCGAGGGCGCCTTGTCTGGCTCTCGCCCCACGGAGACCGGACCGCCCGCGCGGGGGAGCGATCCGGGCTCCAGGTGGAACGCCACGGGCGCGTGGATCTGGGCGGCGTCGAGGCCGAGCTCCAGTCGATGGTCGCGCCCCGGGGTGGCGCCCCGGCCTAAGCTGCCATCGGCCAGGAGCTCGTAGCGCTCGCTGATCACGAAGCGCCCTTGCCCCATCGCCGTCACGCTGGACGTGGCGTAATAATCGGAGAACCGGAACTCGGAGCGCACCTGGCGCAGCAAGCCGCCGCGCAGGTACTCGAGTTCGGGCTTGCCAGAGGTCGTGGAGGGATCACCCAGCTTCTTCTGAAGCTCGGCGGTCAACCCCACGTGCGTGCGCAACACCACCTCAGCATCGTGCGAGCTACGCACCGTGCCCACGGAGACCAGATGCTCCTGGGGGTCGAACTGAAGGTAGACCTCGTCGATATCGACCCCCTGGAAGCCCGCAGGCAGGGCTGCAGAGGGGACCTGGGCGCACACCAGGCGCATCGGCCCCTGCTTGGTGCAGGAGACCCGATGCTCGGCGGCCCAGCTCTCGACATCCCTGCGGGGGGTCACCCCGAGGGAGAAGCCAAAAGCCGGGCGCACCGAGCTGGGCGCCGCCCCCTTGAACTGCGCCACGGAGCGCTTGCGCGCCGCCTCGACCTCGGCGGGTGACCCCCCCTGGTCGTACCCGAGCGGGCAGGCCCCTCCCTTGGCCTCGGGCGTGGCGCCCATGACCTTGTTGAGGACCACCAGCATCGGACGCAAGGGACGTCCAGGTTTGGTGTGCGCGAAGCCAATCAGCCCCACGAACAACCCCGATGCGACCACGGTTCCTGCGAGCAAGCGCTTCCAGAGCACGGCGTTTCTCCTGCAGAAGGGGGTAACTGGGCGGTGACGATGTCGGCGATGAACGCCGCGTCAAGGAGCGGCGGAGCAAAGCAGGAGGTGACGTCGCCCTCCGGGACCCCGTTGTCGGTGAGGGCCGGCACCACCTGGTTGGTGAGGAAGAAGTCGTACTGGGCCTTGGTGATGCCGAGACCCGCGTGCGAGTCCTTCATCGTCTTGCCCTTGTAGTTGTTCGGGCCGCCGTAGGCGAACACCAGGAAGTCCGCCAGGTTCTGCGTCAGCATGTTGGCCTTCGCCTCGTCGGCGATCACGGGGCCAAAGCTCGGGCCGAAGCCAGGGGCGGGCTTCTTCGCTTCCTCGACGGTCTTGGCGATGATCGAGTCGTTCACCTTGACGAAGGCCTCGACGCCGTAGGTCTCGAAGGCGTTCTTCCCGCTGCTGGTGCACTTGAGGCTGGCGCCGGGGCCCATCGGGGTGGGGGCGGTGACGATGTCGGCAACGAAGGCCTCGTCGACCAGGATCGGCGCGAAGCAGCTGTCGACGTCGTCCTGCGGGACGCCGTTGTCAGTGAGGGCCTTGACGATCTGGTTCACCAGGAAGAAGTCGTACTGGGCCTTGGTGATGTTCAGACCCGCGTGCGAGTCCTTCATCGTCTTGCCCTTGTAGTTGTTCGGGCCGCCGTAGGCGAACACCAGGAAGTCCGCCAGGTTCTGCGTCAGCGTCTTCAGCTTCTCCGGGTCTGCCGCCACGGGGCCGAAGCTCGGGCCAAAGCCCGGCTCGCCGCCCTTGCCCAGCTCCGCCGCCGTGTTGGCGATGATCGAGTCGTTCACCTTGCCGAAGGCCGGGCCGTAGGTCTCGAAGGCGTTCTTCCCGCTGGTCTTGCAGACCAGCTTGGAGCCGGGGCCCGTCCCCGTTCCATCGTTGCCAGCAGCGCCCGCGGTGCCCGCCGTACCCGCGGTGCCCGCCGTACCCGCCGTGCCAGCGGTGCCGCCAGTACCCGCGGTGCCCGCGGTGCCCGCGGTGCCAGCGGTGCCCGCGGTACCGCCGGTGCCCGCGGTGCCGCCGCTGCCGGCCGGGTTGTTGGTCGGCGGATCTGCGTCGTCGTCGCCGCAGCCCACCACCCCCAGAGTCGCGCAAGCCGAAAGTGCAAGCGCCCAAGCCATCTTCTTCATCATGCTAGATCCTCGTGTGTGTCGAGTTCGCGTTGACCTGCCTCGGACAAGAAGACAGGCTCCCGCGTCTACGATGCCCCAGCTCCCCCGGTTGCATCGTCCCTTGCGTTGAAAGTGATTTTCACAAGTTGTTGAAAACCATGTTCATCTACTGCAGCTGCCGTGGGGCCCCGTGAAAGCCTGGACGTTCGAGCCGATAGGGGTCATCCATACACCCTTTCGAGACCGGCTGAGCGCGCCGAGGCAGCCAGCGGAGGCGGCGGAGGTGGCGGGGGAGATCGAGCTCTTCCCGGGGAGGAACCTGGAGCATGCGCTGAGCGACATCGAGCACTGGAGCCACCTGTGGGTGGTGTTTGTGTTCGATCGCAACGAGGGGTGGAGGCCGAAGGTGCTGCCGCCGCGGAGCGAGCGTCGGCGTGGGGTGCTGGCGACCAGGGCGCCGTACCGGCCGAACCCGATCGGGCTGAGCGTGGTGAGGCTGGAGGGCGTGGACGGGCTGCGGTTGCGGGTGCGGGGGGTCGATATCCTGGATGGGTCGCCGGTGCTGGATCTGAAGCCCTACGTGCCCTACACGGACGCGCTGCCGGAGGCCTCGGGGGGGTGGCTTGGAGGTGAAGCGGACCCGGGGCCGAGGTACGCGGTGAGCTGGGGGGTCGAGGCGACGGGGCAGCTTGCGTTTCTGAGCGAGCGCGGGGTCGAGGTGCAGGGGGCGATCGAGGCGGTGCTGTCGGTGAGTCCGCACCCGCACCCGTACCGCCGGATCAAGCTGGAGGCGGGCGGTCTCCGGCGGCTGGCGTTGAAGGAGTGGCGGGTGTGGTTCCGGGTGGAGGGGACGGAGGTGCGGGTGGAGCGGCTCGGGTCCGGTTATCGGGCCGAGGAGCGCGGGGAGCCAGGGCGCGAGGCGCACCGGGCCTTCGGGGAGCGGTACGGCTGAAACTTGGTCCGACGGGTGGGGGCCTCGGCTACACTCGACCATCGCTGGCCTCGCGACGATGGCCGCGCCCGAGCGTGATGACAACCTCCACGAACGACACCCCCGCCGTGATCGCGCTGCCCCGCGGGGGGACCTACGTAAAGACCCGCAAGGGGCCTGTCCAGTTCGGGATCCCACCGGAGACCATCAAGGACTCGATGGCGCAGCAGCTCCCGGTGCCGACCGTGTACGTCGTCCCCCACGAGCTGTTCCACCGGCGTCGCGGCCTCAACGTGGCCGAGTGCGAGTTCCCGGCGTATTACAATTTCTTCCTGCTCAAGCGGCGGATCCGGCTGATCGTCGACGACGCCGGCATCGAGGCCCGGGTCCGCGCGGTCTTCCAGGAGTCGCTCTTTGGCCCCCTGGTGGCGCCGCCAGACCTCGAGTTTGACGAGAGCTACCCCCCGGAAATTCGCCCCGATTTCCGCAAGGAGATGGACAACTTCCGCCGCGGCGTCGACGGCAAGCGGCTGGAGGTCGACACTCTCGTCGAATTTCTTCGCTTCGACCCCCAGGGGCGCGCCCAGGTCGAGCCGGGGCTCGAGGTCCAGCGCACCGCTGCGGGCTACGATGTCGTCGAGGAGGGGCAGATCGTGGCCCAGGTCAGCGCCGAGGTGCACCTGCCCGATCGGGACTCGGAGGTGGTCCCCTCGCGCCAGTTCCGGCCCCCCATGCTGGGCGTCACCGTCCTGGGATCGAGCCACGGCTTTGACCCCGCCGGCAAGACCACCGGCTTCCTCATCTGGATCGGCGGCCGTGGCCTCCTCGTTGACCCCCCCGTTGATGCCACCGAGACCCTCCGCGAGCAAGGCGTCCCCTCCAAGCTGATCGACGGCATCATCCTCACCCACTGCCACGCCGATCACGACTCCGGGACGTTCCAGAAGATCCTGGACGAAGGCAGGGTCAATGTCTACACCACCCCGACGATCATGGGCTCGTTCCTGCGGAAGTACTCGGCGCTGTCGGGGCTGAGCGAGGACATGCTGCGGCGCACCTTCCTGTTCAACCCGGTGAAGATCGGGGCGCCGACGCGGATCCACGGGGCCGAGCTGAAGTTTTTTTACACGCTGCACTCGATCCCGGCGCTGGGGTTCGAGCTGTTCTTCGGGGGCAAGAGCCTGGCGTTCTCCGGCGACTCGCTCTACGACCCGGACCGGATCCTGGCGCAGCGCGACGCGGGGGTGTTGAGCCCCGGGCGAGCGGCGACGCTGATCGATTTCCCCTGGCATCACAGCCTGATCTTGCACGAGGCGGGGGTGCCGCCGCTGCACACGCCGGCGTCGGTGCTGGCGAAGCTGCCGGAGGACGTGAAGGAGCGGCTGCTGGTGGTGCACATCGCCGAGAAGGATCTGCCGGCGAGCAGCGGGCTGCGGGTGGGCAAGGTGGGGCTGGAGAACTCGATCCGGATCGAGGTGGTGCCCTCGCCCCACGCGGAGGCGATCTCGATCCTGGACGCCTTCCTGTCGGTGGATCTGTTCCGCGATTTCAACCTGGCGCGGGCCAGCGAGATCCTGCAGGTGGCGCGGCGCGTGAGCTTCCCCGCGGGGCACACGATCATCGAGCAGGGCACCGTGGGGGATGCGTTCTACATCATCATCAACGGCGTGGTGTCGGTGATGCAGAACGGACGCGAGCTGAAGACCTACGGGGCCGGCGACTACTTCGGCGAGACGGCGCTGGTGCTGGGGCAGCCGCGGGTGGCCGACTGCGTGGCGGTCACGGACGTGACCCTGGTCGAGGTGGAGCGTTACGATTTCCTCTACCTGCTCCGGGAGACCACGCTCCCCAGCCGCCTGGCGCGGCTCGCCAAGATGCGCGAGGAGCGATCCTGGGAGGTCATTGACCGGAACTCGGTCCTGCGCTCGCTCACACCGACGCAGAAGACCCAGCTCCAGTCGTACCTCACCTCGCGCCCTATCCAGAAAGACGAGGCCCTGTGGTTCGCCGGGGAGCGGGCCCACGAGGCCTTCCTGATCGACGAGGGGGTCATCACCATCGAGAGCGCCAGCGGCGACCTGGCGCCCTTCCATTCGGGCGCTTTTCTCGGGGAGTTCGACGCGCTCCGGCAGGGCGGTCCGCTGACCACCACGGCCCGCGTCTCGGCCCCCGGGCGCATCTTCCAGATCAGCCGCGAGGATCTGCTCCGCTTCTTCCAGGAGAACCCGGGCGCCCTCGTCAGCTTCCTCGGGACTCGCTTCGTCGAATAGCGAGTCAACCTGCGGTGTCGGTGCGGTCAAGGGCAGATACACCGTGTCTATCCTCGCCGCCTTGTTGCCCCCCAGGACGTGGCGCTCTCCGGGGCGAACGGCGTGACCACCCGCTGCCCTCGCGCTACCTTGCCCGCCGATGCGTCCCGTCTTCGCCGACCCCAAGACCGACTTTGTCTTCAAGCGTCTCTTCGGCTCCGCACCTCGCATCCATCTCCTGCTCGCCCTCCTCAACGACCTCCTCGAGACCGACGATCAGCACCAGATCGTCTCTGTCCAGCTCTTGCCCCCGGAGCTGAAGCCCTCGGTCCAGGAGGCCAAGCTCAGCATCGTCGACGTCAGGTGCACCGACGCCCAGGGCACCACTTACGTCATCGAGATGCAGATCCTGCCGGTCGAGGGCTTTGACAAGCGCGTGGTCTACAACGCCTGCAAGTCGTACACGGGCCAGCTCCGTGGAGGGGAAGAATACCCTCAGCTCAACGACGTGGTGGCCATCAGCATCTGCGACTTCGAGCTGTGGCCCCGCGCCAGCGGCAGCGCCGTGCCCCTGCTCAGCCGGTGGAAGATGCACGAGACGCACACGGGAGCGGAGGGGATGGGGCATATCCAGTACGTGTTCCTGGAGCTTCCCAAGTACGACCCGGCGCAGGAGCCGCAGAACGACGTGGAGCGGTGGGCGTACTTCTTCCGCGAAGCGAGCGAGTTTTCGACGATCCCCGGGGTCTTGCGGGGGACGGTGGTGGGGAGAGCGCTGGAAGAGGCGAGGACGGCGGGGTTCACGCTGACGGAGTGGGAGGCATACGAGCGGGATCGAATCGCGCTGCAGGATGCGCGAGGTGCGCTGACGATGGCCCATCGGCTGGGGCTGGAGCGGGGGCGGCGCGAAGGGCGCGCGGAGGGGAAGGCCGAGGGCAAGGCCGAGGCGGTGCTAGCGGTGCTTGCAGCGCGAGGGCTTGAGGTGACAGAAGAGCAGCGCGAGCGCATCCGAGCAACCACGAGCGCGGAGGAGCTCGACAGGTGGCTGCAGCAGGCCATCACGAGCGCCTGCGCCGCGGATCTTTTCTCCTGATCCTGGAGGGAAGTGCCCGGCGAGCATGAAGCCGCGTGGCTTCCGGGGCATGATGCACCGCACTTGATCGAGCGCCAGCTCGATCCGTCCACGGCGCACGTCGTACCATTGCTCCCCTCCCATGCCCCCACGCTTCTCGTTCCACCCTCTCACCAGGGGCGACCTCGGCGACCTCCATCGCTGGATGCACCTGCCCCACGCTCGCGACACCTTTGGCCACTGGACCTTCGAGGCTGTCGAGGAAGTATATGGAAATTCCATTGATGGGGTCGAACCGTTCCACGCCTACACGGTGAGGGCAGAGGGCCGGGGGATCGGCATGATGAGCTGGAATCGTTTCCGCGATTTCCCCGAGATGAGGTCTTGCTACGAGGTGCCGGACCTGGAGGCAATCAACTGCGACGTGCTGCTGGGGGAGATGGCGCACCGGGGCCTGGGGCCGGGCCTCATCCGGAAATTTCTCCGCGAGGTGGCCTTCGCGGATCCGGCCGTCACGGCCTGCGTCATCGACCCTCACGCGACCAACACGAGTGCGATCCGTGCGTACGAGAAGGCAGGATTCCGCTTTGTGCGCCGTGTGATCGATTTCGAGGACAAGGTGCCCTTGCACCTCATGGAGCTCACCCGCGCCGAGCTCGGCGTCTGGACCGCGGCGGACGCCCTGATCGGCACGGAGATGCACGGATAACGGGCTCATTCGGAGGCATCGGGAGCCGGAGGATGAAACCAGCCCGGTCGAGCTGCGTATCCGGAGGATGGCGCTCGATCTGCACCTGGGCCCCGGACAGATCCTGGGGGGTCGCTACCGGCTCGTCCAGGAGCTGGGTCGCGGTGGGATGGGGGTTGTCTGGCGAGGGGAACACCTCGGGCTGCAGCGGGGCGTGGCGATCAAGGTGCTGCCTCCGGAGCTGACCCACGACGCGAGCATGGTGGCGCGGCTCCGGCGGGAGGCCCTTGCGGTGAGCCGGCTTGCCCACCCCAGCGTGGTCGCGGCGCTGGATTTTGGCGTTCACCAGGGGGCTGCGTACCTGGTCATGGAGCTGGTCGAAGGGGACACGCTGACCCACGTGCTCGCCCGTGAAGGGAAGATCGCCTTGCCCAGGGCGCTGCGAAAG
>JALOQB010000308.1 GCA_025453595.1 Polyangiaceae bacterium | reverse complement strand
GACCCGGATCTACAACTACTACAAGCGCCACGGGTACAAGACCGAGGTGATGGGCGCCAGCTTCCGCAACATGGGCGAGATCACCGAGCTGGCGGGCTGTGACCTGCTCACCATCGCCCCCAAGCTCCTGGCCGAGCTGGAGGCCGCCCAGGGCGAGCTGCCCCGCAAGCTCGACCCCGCCGCCGCCCAGGCCCGCGGTGAAGATCGTATCTCCCTGGATGAGGCTGCCTTCCGGAAGATGCACGCCGAGGATCGGATGGCCAGCGAGAAGCTGGACGAGGGCATCCAGGGCTTCTCCAAGGCCATCGTCGAGCTGGAAGATTTGCTGGCCAAGCGCCTCACCTCGTCCGATCCTTGAGGCATGCGTTGCGCTCCGTTCTTGCTTCTCCTTGGCGCGGTCGCCTGCGGCGGTGCGGGTGACGAAGATCTCTTCAACCAGGTAGCCAACCCGGGCGACCAGAGCGGGGCCGGGGGCGAGGGGGCCTCCGGAAGTTCCGGACAGGTCAGCGAAGGGGGGGCCGGAGGCACGGCGGGAGGCGGCGAGACCGGAGGCACGGGGGTGGCAGGCGAAGCCGGGGCCGGGGCAGCGGGCGAGGGCGGCGGCGCGGGAACCGGAACTTCCGGGCAGAGCGGGGCCGGTGGGTCCGGAGGTTCCGGACAGAGCGGGGCCGGCGGGTCCGGAGGTTCCGGACAGGCAGGGGCCTCGGGGAGCGCGGGGGCCGCCGGTCAGGGAGGGGGGCCCGGGGGAGCGGGTGGAACGGGCGGGGGCTCGCTGCTGTGCCAGCAGCTCTGCGGGGATGCGGGGGTGTGCGACGGGGCGGGGGTGTGCGAGGTGGATTGCACGGCGCCGGGGGCCTGCGCGGGGGGCAAGGTGACCTGCCCGCCAGGGGTGGCGTGCCGGGTGAAGTGCGGGGAGGACAGCTGTGGGGGCGGGGTCGACTGCGGGGGAGCGGTGAGCTGCCAGGTGCAGTGCGAGGGGGACGGGTCCTGCGGGGGCAAGGTGCAATGCGGGACGGCGCTCTGCGCGGTGGCGTGCACGGGGGACGAGAGCTGCGAGGGGGGTGTGGAGGTGAAGGGGCAGGAGGGCAAGGTGCTGTGCGGCGGGGAGAGCGCCTGCGCCGCCGGGGTGAGCTGCGACGGGGGGGCCTGTGACATCCGGTGCACGGGGGAGTCGAGCTGCGCGGGGGCCGTGAAGAGCAACGCAGGGACGACGGTGGTGCAGTGCTCCGGCGAGGGGGCATGCAGCAGCGGGGGGGGCTGCGTCGGGGCGAGCTGCGAGTTCCAGTGCGGCGGCGCGGACAGCTGCGCGGGCTCGGTGTGCTGCCAGGCGGCGCTGTGCAAGGTGCCGGCGGGCAAGTGCAACTGAGGCCGGGCGGGTAACGCCCGGAGGGCGAAGGCGTGGGCGATGCAGCCCGCGAGGGCGGCCAGGAAGAGCACGGCGCGCAAGGCCAGGCTGGGGCGCCCTATCTTGATGGAAGAAACCATGGCGCCGCCGCCGAGGGCGAGGCAGGTCGCGGCGACCCAGGGGCCCGCAGGGGCGAGCAAAAACAGGGTCCAGAAGAGGCCGAGGAGGGTGGTGGGCACGCCCACAAAACCGGTCTTGCCCTCGTCATCGTCGAGAGAGAGGTTGAAGTAAGCGAGCCTGGTGATTGCGCAGAGGGCGTAAAACAGGCCGATGACGAGCCATGGCCAGCGCTCCGGGCCGCCGGGGGCCGTGATCTGGAAGAGGCAGATGGGGGGGGTGATCCCGAAGGCGATGGCGTCGGCGAGGCTGTCGATCTGACCGCCGAAACGCTGCTCCTCCTCGGAGCGCTGGAAGAGGCTTGCGAAGCGGCCATCGAAGGCGTCCGCGATGGCCGAGAGGCCGATGCAGAGCCCGGCCAGGGGCCGCCCCTCGGGGCCCCGGACCGCGAGCATGGCATAGGCCGCCGCTGCGACGGAGAGGTACGTGAGCAGGTTCGGTAGGCTGAGGAACTTGTACGGAGGGGCTCGCACGGGGCGTGCATGACACAACCGGCCCTGGACCCCAAGCCCTTGCGCCAGAAGGCGCAACCGGAGGCGCCTTCCTGGCATCCGAGGCAACAAGGTGACGTGTGACCTGAGGGCTGGGGCACACTCGAACCGTTCCGCAGCGCGAAGCGTGGTGCTACCTAGTGGTTCACCTTGAGCAAGCGCATCACCATCCCCGTTGAACCTCCTGTCTCGCGCTTCGTCTTCCCGAACGCGAAGCGTGGGGTCGGTCCTCAGGGTATCGTCTGCCTCGGGGGCGATTTTGCCCCTGGCACGCTGCTATCCGCCTACCGCCAGGGCATCTTCCCCTGGCCTGTCTCCTCGACGCTGGTGCCCTGGTGCTCCCCGGATCCCCGGGCCGTGCTGCTGCTGGACCAGCCCCCCGAGTTTTCCCGTAGCTTGCGGCGCGCCATGCGCAACAAGCCCTTCCGGGTGACCGTCGACCAGGCCTTCGCCCGCGTCCTCGAGGGCTGCGGCGACCGCGAGGAGGGGACCTGGATCACCGAGGAGCTGGCCCAGGGGTTCCAGGAGCTCCACGCGCTGGGATGGGCCCACAGCGTGGAAGTATGGAATACCCATACAGGCGAGCTGGTGGGGGGCATCTACGGCATGGCGGTGGGGTCGATGTTCGCGGGGGAGTCGATGTTCCACCGGGAGACGGACGCCTCGAAGGTGGCGTTTGCGTCGCTGGCAGAGCGGTTGCACCGGGCCGGGTTCCGGATGCTGGACGCGCAGCAGATGACGCCGCACCTCGCGTCGCTGGGGTGCCAGAACATGCCGCGGGGGCAGTTCCTGGAGCGGCTGGCCTTCGCGGTGAACGACAAGCGGACCTTCCCCAAGGACGAGGCGGCCTGAAGGCGCCTTCAGCGCGGGGCGCCGCGGGTGTATAGCGGCAGCGATGCGGCTCGCGCTCCTGGTCCACACGCCCACCGCCCCCCACGCACGCGCCTCCATCGAGGCCCTACGCCCGCGGCTGCAGCGCCCGGAGCTCGGGTTCTGGGTGGTCGAGGTGGCCGCGAGCGATGACCTGGCGCTGGGCATCCCCCGGGCGCTGGAGGGGACCCCGGCCGGGTCGTCTCTCCTGGTGGTGGTGATGAGCGAGGTGCAGCGGGGGCCCGCCGGGTCCATCGAGGTCCACGGGACCACGCGGCCGGTGCGCCTGGAGGAGCTGCGAGCGGCCCTCGTCACCGCGGCCCCCGGCGGTGCCTTGCTGGTGATCGACGGCGTGCAGGAGGATCCAGAAGGGATGGCGGCGGCGCTGGAGCGCGCCGTGGCCCCGGCCGCCAGCGGGGTGGGCCTCCTTGGCATGCTGCGCCCCTCCCCTGCCCCCCGGCTCTCCCCCCTCGCGGCGGCCCTCTGCGCCGCCATCGACGCCTGCGCCGAGCAGCAGCCCACGCCCACCGTCGGCGCCGGTGACCTCATCCAGCGGGCCCGCGATCATATGGAAGAACCCTATAGAACAGGGCTCTTTCACCACCCGGCGGCGAGCGATCTGGTGGTGGTTCGCCCGCCGCCGAGGCCTTTTGCGGCGCCTCCGACGGCGGACGAGAGCTTCGCGGAGGCGAACACGCTGCTGGCGCAGGGGCGCCTTGAGGAGGCGCTGGAGGCCTGCAAGCGGGTGCTCTTTCAGGCGGGGAGCGACCGGGAGAAGAAGGCGGAGGTGTACGTACGGATCGCGGCGATCAAGCAGCGCCAGCAGAAGGGGCGCGAGGCGATCTTCAACCTGGAGAAGGCGCTGGGGGTGGATCCGTCGCACCGGACGGCGCTGGAAGGGCTGGTGCTGATCGCGGCGGAGGAGAAGCGGTGGGGGGACGTGGGGGCGCTGGGGGATCGGCTGGTGGGGGCCATCCCGGACGACGAGGGGCGGCTGCAGGCGCTGCTGGATCTGGCGGGGCTGCTGCTGGACGGCGCGGGAGCGGAGGAGCGAGGCGTCGCGCTGCTGGAGCGGGCGAGGGCGCTGCGTCCGGGGGACGAGCGGGTGCTGGAACGGCTGGCCACGATCTACGATCGAGGGCGGCGCTTCCTGGAGCTGACCCAGGTGCTGGAGGACTGGGCCGGGGTCAGCGACAACGCGTACCAGAAGGCGGCGCGGTACGCGGCGGCGGGGCGGGTGGCGTCCCGGGGGCTGGGGGATCGACCCCGGGCGATCCGGCTGCTGGATCAGGCGCTGCGGCTCCGGCGCGACGACGCCCAGCTCGCGGAGGACATGGCCCAGGAGCTGGAGCAGGAGGGGCTGGGGCCGCAAGCCCTCCGGGCCTTGCAGCTCGCGGTGAACGCCGAGCCACGCCGCGCCTCGGCGTACCGGGGCATCGTGCGCCTCGCGGAGCGCCTGGGGCGCCCCACCCTGGTGGGCTCCGCGGCCATGGTGCTCTGCCACCTGGGCGAGGCCGACATGGACGAGGAGCTGCTGGCGGATCAGCACCGCCCCGAGGGGCCCATCGCGGCGCGACGTCCCTTGCCGGCGGCGGCCTGGGAGCAGCACCTGGCGCCCTCCGTGGTCCCCGGCGTCCGCGGGGTGCTGGCGGCGATCGAGGAGGCGGCGATCCAGGCAAAGATCGACGAGCTCCGGGAGGCACAGCGGCTGCCGCAGCCAGACCCCCAGACCCGCCAGGACCCGCAGACCAGCACCGTGAGCGCCATCCGGGCCTTCGGGTTCGCCGGACGCCTGCTGGGCGTCCCGCTGCCGGACCTGCACCTGATGCCCGAGGTCCCGGGTGGCATCGCGGCCCTGGCCGCCGAGCGTCCCACCACGGTGCTGGGCCGCTCCTTGCTGTCCGGTCGGTCCACCCTCGAACTGGCCTTCCTGATGGCGCGTCACCTCGCCTATTACCGCCCGGGCTCCCGGCTCTCGCTCTACTACCCTTCCCTGCCCGATCTGGGCGCCCTCCTCCACGCTGCCGTCGAGCTGGGGCGCCCCGGCGTCTCGGTCTCTTCCCCCCACGCCGCCGCCGCTGGACGCCTCTACACGGCCATCTCCCCGCGCCTCGACGAGCGCGCTCGTGGCGCCCTCCGGGCTGCCCTCGATGAGCTGGACCAGGCCGGGCGGCGCCCCGACCTCCCCCTCTGGCTCCGGCGCCTGGAGCTGACCGCCACCCGCGCCGGCCTCCTCGCCTGCGGTGACCTCACCGTCGCGGCGCGCCTGGTCGAGAACGATCCCGCGCCGGTCGGCGACCTCAGTCCTCGCGCCAAGGCCGATGATCTCCTGGTCTTCTCCGTGTCCGACGCCTACGAGGCCCTGCGCAGGGACATCCTCGCGTGAGGCAGCTCACGACCCGGTAAGACTTATTTTCGCACAGCCCCCCCACCGCGGGTGACGCCGCCGCGCCAGTCGGCGTTACGCTGGCGCCATGTTCGAGCTCGATCTGTCGACCCCTCCGACCCTGCGGCTACGGTACACCTCCCCTGCGTTTGTCGAGATGCACACGCTGCTCTCCAACCTGGGCCTCCGCGTCGAGCGATGGTTCGTCGAGACCGGCGAGACCCACGAAAATCGCCCTCTCTACACCGCCGACGTCGCGCCGCTCTCCCCTCTCCAGCAGCGCGCCCTCTCTGCCGCCCAGAGCAGCCCCCTGCGGGCGCAGGGGCTCTCCGCCGAGTTCGACGGCACCACGATCCAGGCGGCCTGGCTCGAGGTCGCGCGCCAGCTCCCGGCCGACCTGGAAGAAGAAGCGCCCCCGCACCTCGATGCCCTCTTCGCTGCGGTCCTGGTCCCTCCTCCGGGGTTCATCGCCCCGCGCCCTCCGGCCGCCCCCAGAGCAGCCCCCAAGGCGCCTCCTCCGGCCGCCCCACCCCCCGCAGCCCCCGCCTCCACAGCCCCTGCCCCGACCCCCTCGCCCGCGGCCCAGGCCCCTGCCAAGGCCCCCGCGCCTCGCACCCGCAAGACCGCCACCCCGGCGCCGGCCCCTGCGACCCCCATCCCCCTGCCGCCTATCCCTGGCCCTGCGGCCCCGGCCAGCGGGTCCATGAGTGTAGAGCAACTCCATACACTCCTCAAGGAGACCTTCCACGGGCGCCTGGGTGGCTCCTCCTTCGCGCTCTGGGTCGACAATGTCGAGGCCCCCACCGGAGAGACCGTCCTGCTGACCCTCTCGTTCGTGGAGTTTGACCAGGAACAGGTCCGCAGCATCAAGCAGCAGAGTGTGTTCCTGGGGCCGGCGACGCTGCTGGCGGACGGGCCGCGGCTCGGGGCCTTTGTGCTCGGATGGAAGATGGCGCTGGACGAGCTGGGCCGCCAGGCGAAGCCCGAGAAGATCTCGATGATGATGCCCTTCAACCTCTGCCCTGCAGACGTCTTTCAGCTGAAGAAGGCGGTGAGCGCAGCAGATTTCAAGGAGGCGATGCTGCAGCGCTCCCGCCTGGGGAAGTTCCTGGGCTAGGGCCTCCCTCTTCCCCTTGCTCGCTCGCTGTGCTGAGGTGCGCCGCGAACGGGGCCCAGGGCCCGCACACAATCAGGAGCGAGCGATGGACTGGAAGAAGACGCTGACCACCCAGGGGCTGAAGCTGATGAGCGACCCCCGCGTGCTCAAGCTGATGCAGGATGAGCGGTTCATGAAGATGATGATGGCCGCCATGAGCATGCCCGGGAAGGTGCAGAACTTCACCGAGGGCCAGAAGGATACGCTCATCGACACGATGGGCCTGGCGACCCGGCAAGAGGTCGAGGACCTGCAGCGGACCGTGCGCGCGCTCGAGGAGCAGGTGAGCGCGCTGCAAGAGCTGCTGGCGAAGGTGCTGGAGACCAGCCCCGGCGACGATCACGAGGGCTGATCGAGGGCCGGGGGCAGCACCCGCTCAGGAGCGGCGACGACGCAGGCCCAGCGCCGCGAGGGCGAGGAGGGCGAGGGAGCCAGCGGAGCGGGCGGGAGGCGTCCCGGCGGCGCGGCAGCCGCACCCACCGTCGGAGGCGGAGGTCTCTTCCGTCACGGAGTTGCCGGTGTTGGTCTTCTTGCCGCCGGTGCCGCCGCTGCCTGCCTCGGGCTCCGGCTCCGGCTCGGGCTCCGGCTCGCTGGGCATCTTGCCAAACCCCTTGACCTTGATGATCCTCTCGGGCTCATCCGGGTCGTTGGATTTGACGAAAACGGTGGCCTTCACCTCACCCGACTTCTTGGGGATGAAGGTGATGCTGAACGTATCCTTATTGAGTTCTTCACCATCCGGTTTGAGGTTGAAATTTGTCTTGCTGACCTTGAATTCGCTGCCCAGCGAGCTGACCACATCACCCACAACTTCCATGAGACCGGAGTTCTCGAGGGTAACGTTTTGGGCCTTCTGCTGACCGACCTCCACGGTGCCAAAATCGACATCCCCGTCCGAGTTCACTTTCGTGCTGACGGAGAGATCGGGCAGGAGGATATCGACCGTGGTGGGGTTGAGCGCATAGGGGATCTCGCCCTCGAAAGGCAGCTCGGCCCCCACGTCGATGGGCCACTTGAACTTGATGGCGAACCCCGCGATCTCCTCGGTCGCGATGGTGGGGTAGAGGGCGGTCATGCCCTTGTAGGTCAGCTTGCCCTTGGCCTGGGCCGTGGGCCCGAGCTTGCCGCCTCCGGTGTAAGAAATAGAGGTCGAGGGGTTGTCCTTGGTGATAGGCGGAGGCTGATCGTCAGCAGACGCTGCCGGGTCAGTCACCAAGATCTCGGTGGTCTGCCAGGTGAACTGGACATCGGAGGTGGTGACATCCATGCCAAGGCTGATCTTGGCGAACTTATCGATATCGATGCCGATATCGCTCAGCCCGAAGGAGAAGACCGTCCCCGGGATCGCCTTGGCCTTGCAGATCACCGGCGGATCAAAGGCAAAGGGGGCAAACCTGCAGTCGCCGCTGGCGGAGGATTTGAACTCCTTGACGGTGCCGCTCTTGTCCAGCACATCGAGGATCTGGGTGGGGTCGATGGTGAAGAAGATCTGCTGCCCCAGGGCATCCATGAAGATGCTGAAGGTGGGCTTGAGGGTGTAGGCGAAGGTGAAGGTGCCGCCCTCCTTGGGGGGCTGGCGGGGGATGAGCTGGAGCTTTCCTGCCTGGGGCCAGTAGACATCCCACTGGTGCTTCATGGCGAGGTTCAGCTTGCTGTCGTCGAGGCCAAGCTCGAGGCAGGCCCCGAGGGTGGAGCAGGAGGTTGGCTGCTGGTTGCACGGGAGGCCCTTGTTCTCCGGCTTGCAGTTGAGCCAACCGGTGGAGAGGCCGTTCTTGATGGGGAGGCTGGAGGAGTTCTTGGAGAGGAGAACTTCCTCGCTGCGGAAGCACCGGAAGGAGGGGTCTTCGGGGTAATCGCAGGGGAGCGGGTCCTCGGCGGCCGCGAGGGAGGGGCAGACCAGGAGCGCGAGGGCGAGGGGAGCAACGGGGAAGGAGGGACGTCGCGACGGGCGGATCATGAGAGGGACTCCTGGCGGCGCGCGGTGCGCCGGAAGCGAGAAGAGGAAGAGCGACGGAGCAGGAGGGAACCGAGGAGCAGCGGGGCGAGAGCCCAGCCGCGGGGCGAGGAGGGAGCAGCGCGGCAGCCGCAGCCGCCGTCCTGGGAGGAGGTGGGGCTGAGGGCCGGGTCACCTTCCTCGGCGGCGCCGCTGCCCCCGGTGTTCTTGGGCGGGTTCTTGGCAGGCGGCTCGTCCGGCTCGGGCTCGGGCGGCGGGGCCACCGCGTTGCCCGAGAGGTCGAAGATGAAGTCAGGCTGATCGGGGTCGTTGGTCTTGAGGATCAGCTTGCCCTCCGAGGCCCCGAGCTTGCTGGGAGAATACCGGACGCGGATCG
>JALOQB010000307.1 GCA_025453595.1 Polyangiaceae bacterium | reverse complement strand
CAGATGTCCAGCTGCATCGCGATGTCAGCCCCCAGCAGCCCTTGCACCCGCATCGCCTCCTCCGGGCTGAGGTGGCACCGGGCCCCATCCAGGTGCGAGCGGAACACAAAGCCATCCTCCGAGACCGTCCTCCGCTCCGACAGCGAGAACGCCTGGAACCCCCCCGAGTCGGTCAGCATCGCGTGAGGCCACTTCGTGAACTCATGGAGCCCTCCGTGCGCCGCCACCAGCTCGCACCCGGGCCTCAACCACAGGTGGTAGGTGTTCCCAAGCACGATCCGCGCCCCCGTCGACGCCACCTCCGACGGCGTCAGCGTCTTCACGCTCCCCTGGGTCCCCACCGGCATGAACGTCGGTGTCTTCACCTCCCCGTGCGGCGTCGTCAACACCCCCGCCCGCGCGGCCCCGCAGGTCGCCTCCACTCGAAAATCGTAGCCAGGTGTGCTCGGCTTCATCGGCGCGCCTCGTTAGCAGCACCGCGCCCTCGCGGGGCGAAAAATGCCTACCCGCGCCCCGACAGCAGCATCGCGTCCCCGTACGAGAAGAAGCGGTACCGCCGCTCCACCGCATGCCGGTACGCCCCCAGCACCCGCTCCAGCCCCCCGAACGCCCCCACCAGCGCCAGCAGCGTCGATCGAGGCAAGTGAAAGTTTGTGAACAAACGATCGACGACCTGGAACCGGTAGCCGGGCTGGATCAGCAGCCTGGTCGAGCGCACGCCGGGCACCAGCGCGCCCCCGTCGACGGAGGACTCGAGGGTCCGCACGACGGTCGTGCCGATGGCCACCACCGGGGCCCCCCGGGCCCGGGCCCGCGCCACCGCCTCCGCGGTCGCGGCGGGCACCTCGCACCATTCCTCGTGCATCGGGTGCTGGTCCAGGTCGTCGACCTTCACCGGGCGGAAGGTGCCCAGCCCGACGTGGAGCGTCACCGGCACGACCTCGCAGCCGCGCCCCCTCAGCTCCTCCAGGATCCGCTCGGACAGGTGCAGCCCCGCCGTGGGCGCCGCCGCCGACCCCGGGTGCTGTGCGTACACGGTCTGGTACCGCGACCGGTCCTCCGGCTCGTCCGCCCGCTCCACGTAGGGCGGCAGCGGGATATGCCCCACGCGATCCAGCGCGCCCAGCAGCGGCTCGCCGCTGGCCGTGCGCAGCCGCGCCACCCACACCCCCTCCCCCTCCGGCGCCTCCAGCTCCGCCAGGATGGCCCCCTCCCCCAGCACCAGCCTCGTGCCAGGGCGCAGCGCCTTCGAGCTGCGACCCAGGCACGACCAGCGCTCGTCTGGCCCCTCCAGGCGCCGCAGCAGCAGCAGCTCGACGGCCCCACCCGTGGGCTCCCGGTGGCCCAGCAACCGCGCCGGGATCACCTGCGTGTCGTTCACCACGACCAGGGCCCCCGGCGGCAGCAGCGCGGGGAGGTCCACCACCTCCCGGTCCTCCAGGCCGCCGCCGGCCGGCAGGTGCAGCAGCCGGGCCCCGTCGCGGGTCGCCGCGGGTCGCTGCGCGATCAGCTCTTCAGGGAGGTGAAAATCAAGCAGTTCGACGCGCACAGCGCGCTTTCTAGCATGACCCCGTTCCCCGGGTGACCCCCTCAGTTCGGCGCATGCACCCCCTCCGCCTGGAAAAAACGTACCCACTCGTGCCCGTACCCGGAGCCGATCACCTGCTCCCCCACCTTCTTCGAGTTCACCGTCGACCCGGTGATCCCCTTGTCCTGCAGCTTGAGCTTCTGGGGGCCCCAGGCGGCGCGGCCGCTGATCCAGTGGTTCCGCGTCGCCGCCACGGTCTGCAGGATCTGCCCCGCTGGGCACCCCGGGACCCCCTCCCCGTTCAGCGACGCCACGCCCTGCGATTTCCCCAGATAATCGGTGCAAAAATGCTCCTGCCCGCTGGCGTTCTCCAGCAGCAAGCTCTTCGGGTGGATCACCCGGAACGTCCCGTTGAAGGGGCTCTGGGGCAGGCGCCACCAGCTCGTCGGATCCCCCCCCGGGAACGCCGGGAGCCCCTGGCAGGCGGCCAGCCCCTTCGCCCCCTCGCTCAGGCAGACTTCCAGCGTCGGGATCCAGTCGTCCACCTTGCCATCCCCGTCCACGTCCCGCTTGGCCACCAGGCTCCCGTCCGGGTTGTAGAGCCGCGCCGGGTTGCGCACCACGTAGTACGCCGAGGACTGGAAGATCTGGGAGCCCCCCACGAACACCGAGGACCAGGGCTTCCACAGCTCGTCGATCCCCCCGTCCGCAGGCATGTAGTCCGGGTGCCCTGTCTCGCTCACCACCTCCTTCGGTCGCTCCTTGTAGAGCCACCCCTCCGAGATCTTCGCGCACTTGATCTCCCGCTTCGAGTCCACCCCCAGCTCCTTGAAGTTCGGGGGCAGCGGCGTCCCCTCCCCCGGGAACGCGGTCGGCGTCAGCCCGTTGCAGGCGAGGAATTCCCCCGGGTTCCCCCAGAGCGTCAGCGTCTTCACCGACACCTCGGTGTGCCGGTCGGGCCCCGCGTCTGCCTCCCACCCCGGGTCCGGGTGCCGCTGCGCCCCGTCGTCGCACATCGTGTTGTTCTGGTACTCGTGCTCGTTGTTCCCCAGCGCGTCCCCCGAGTGCGTCCCCTGGTGCACCTTCGACAGCCAGTGGCACCGGAACCCCAGCGGGAAGATCGGCTTGCCGTCGTCCGGCGGGTTGCCCAGCGCCGCCTCCCAGTCGTTCTGCACCACCACCTTGTGGCCAAAATGATCCTCGTGCCGGTGCTTGTTCACCACCATCGCCGCATGATTCGCGATGCCAAAAGGCACCCCGCCCGCCCACTGGTACAGCGGCGAATTTCTCGGATCATCCCCGTGTTCATGGCCAAAATGGCACGGCTGACCCGTCTTCACGTCGATCGCCTTCGGCGGGTGCCACGTCCGGTACACGCGCCCGTCCGACGCACGCACCCAGTACCGGTCGTGGGTCTCGATCGAGCACTCCCCGGCCAGCGTCGGCTTGTACCTCGCCTTCTCGCTGTGCTCCTCGAAATCCGTCCCTGCCGGCGGATCCTTCTCCCCGAAGCTGTCCTCCACCAGCCTCACCTCCTTCACCCGCACCCCGCTCGGGAACTTGATGCACTGACGGATCTTCCCGCCCCCCACCTGCAGACCGTGCTCGCAGCCGTCGATGATCACCACCCCTCCGCCGGCCCCTCCGCCTCCCCCAGGCCCCGCCCCCGAGGCTCCCCCCGCCCCCGCCTGTCCGGAAGCTCCGGATACCCCGGCCCCGCCTGCTCCACCGGCCCCGCCCGAGCCACCTGACCCACCCGCCCCACCTGACCCACCCGCCCCGCCCGGGCCACCGCCCCCCGGCCCCACCCCGCCCGCTCCGCCCGCACCACCCGCTCCGGCCCCGCCCGCTCCGCCGCCCCCCTCACCTTCGCCGCCGCCCCCCGCCTGTCCGGAAGCTCCGGACTCACCGCCGGCCCCCGAGCCACCCCCGCCCTCGCCGCCCTGGCTCCGGGGGACGCAGGCGTTGCCCACCTGGACCGTGCCTGGCCCACAGACGAGGCTGGCGCCCTCGTCCTCGCCACCACAGGCCCCCACCAGCGCAACCAGACCCCAGCTCCATCGACGCATGACAGGAGAGGAGAGCCCAGAGGCAGAGGGGGATGCAAGCAACATCCACGTCGCCCTGCGCCCGGGGCAAGGGCAGGCTCAGTGCTTGGTCTCGTAGGCGATATGGAGGCGCGTCATCTTGCGCCAGAGGGTCGTGGGCGAGATCTGGAGGATGTCGGCGGCTCGCTCCCGGTTGCCGTCGCACTCGCGCAGTGCCGCCAGGATCGCCTGCCGCTCGGCCTCGTCGACGGAGGCCTGGAGGGAGCGTGGAGGGGGCAAGGACGAGGAGGACTGGGCCACCGGGAGGATGTCGTCGACCGAGATGATGCCGCCGCCCGAGAGCGCCACCGCCTGCTCGACCATGTTCTCCAGCTCGCGCACGTTCCCGGGGAAATCGTAGCGCATCAGCGCCTCCATCACCCCGTCCGCAGGGCGGGACTGGCGCTGCATCTTCTTGTTGTACTTGTCGAGGAAGAACTGGGCCAGCAGGGGCACGTCCTCGCGGCGCTCGCGGAGCGGCGGCAGCAGGAAGCGGGCGACGTTGAGGCGGTAGTAGAGATCCTGACGGAAGCGCTTTTCGCTGATGGCGAGCGCCAGGTCCTGGTTGGTGGCGGCGATGATGCGCACGTCGACCTTGGTGGTGCGGTTCTCCCCGATGCGGCGCACCTCGCCCTCCTGGATGACCCGGAGCAGCTTGGCCTGGAACGAGATCGGGGTCTCGGCGATCTCATCGAAGAAGAAGGTGCCGCCGTCGGCCTCCTCGAAGAGACCCCGACGCGCCGAGACGGCGCCGGTGAAGGAGCCCCGGGCATGACCGAAAAGCTCGCTTTCCAGCAGGGTCTCGGTGATGGCGGCGCAGTTGACCGGCACGAAGGGTCGGTCGCTGCGCTTGCTGTTGGCGTGGATGGCCTTGGCGACCATCTCCTTGCCGGTGCCGCTCTCCCCGGTGATCAGCACCGTGGCGTCCGTGGGGGCGATGCGGACGATGCGCGAGAGCACGTCCCGGATGGGCATCGAGCGGCCGATGATGTTCTCGAACTTGTACTTTTCCCGGAACTCGCTCGCCAGGAGCGACACCTGACCGTGGAGCTGGCGGCGCTCGATGGCGCGCTCGATCTTGAGGGAGATCTCCTGCTCGCTGAAGGGTTTTTGGATGTAATCAAAGGCCCCCAGCCGCATCGCCTCGACCGCGCTCTCGATGGTACCGTAGGCGGTCATCACGATCACCTCGGTGGCCGGCTGCACCTCCTTGATCGCCCGCAGCACGTCGATGCCGGTCACCGTACCCAGCCTCAGGTCGGTCAGCACCACGTCGAACGCCCCCTTGCTGGCCAGATCGATGGCCGTCGACCCATCGCTGGCCTCGTCCACCACATGCCCCCCGCCCTTGAGCATCATCAAGAGCGTGGCCCGCATGTTTTTCTGGTCGTCTACAACGAGGAGTTTCCCCATGGTACTGCTCTCAGGTGTCACACCCCCTCTCCCCTGACAAGATGCTCTTATCCAACACTGTGCCGCTGTAACCAACCCGCCTACATGTTCTCCACGGGGCACCCTTGCACGGATCCCTCCCCTACCTGCCGCTGGTGATGACAGCCCTCGGCGCGTCCTACCCCTCCTCGCTGACCAACCCGCTCGTCGATGCGCTGGGCCATGATCGCTACCAGAAACCCCAGCAGGAGCGCGTGGCGGATCCCTACTCCGCAGGGCCCCTCGGGCCCTCACGCTGGAGCCTGCTTCCCCCGCTCGCTCCGCCCGGTGCCCCCGTCCCCTTCGCGAGCCTGGCGCTGCTGATCGCCTCGGGTGAATCCCCTATCCCGCGGCTCACCTTCGCCGCCTTCCAGGCCGAGCCTGCGCCGCGCTGCCGTCGCCGCCCCGCCACCCTGGTGCGCTTCGGCGGCGAGTCCGAGACCTTGCACCTCGTCGAGTGCGACGGCTCGGTCCTCGAGTCCACCATCGAGCACCTCAGCGTGCTGGCGCGCCCCCCTGGTGTCCAGCGCCCTCCCCTCCCCCTCCCGGATACCCCCGAGTCAACCCTCGTGACCGAGTGGGTCGATCAGATCCGGCTCCTGCCCCCCAGGCTCGCGGTCATCGTGCAGCGGATCGCCGAGGCCTTCCCCTACAGGCCGATCTACCTCATCAGCGGCTACCGACCGGGCTCGGGTCACGGCTTCCACGCCCACGGCCAGGCCCTCGACCTGTTCGTGATGAACGTCTCCAACGAGCGCGTCTACAAGCTCTGCCGCAGGATGAACGACGTGGGCTGCGGCTACTACCCGAACAACAAGTTCGTCCACATCGACGTGCGCCCCCCGGGCACCGGCAAGGCTTACTGGATCGACACCTCCGCCCCCGGTGAGCCCAGCAACTACGTCGACTCCTGGCCCGGCGTCGAGGCCGGCGGCGCCGCCGTCTGGAAGGGGGGGCCTTGAAGGTCTCCCGCCTCGCCGCCCTGCTGCTCCTCGCCCTCGGCTGTGGCCCTGTCGTTGCCCCCGAGGACGAGCAGGACGCAGGGCCCGCCGACGCCGGCGCCCCCGACCTCTGCGCTCGCCCCGACGCCCCCGAATTCTGCGCCGACGCCGGGCCTCCGCCGCCCCCCTCGACCTGCTCCGCCGGGCGCCCCGATGGCCGCTGCACCCCGCTCCTGGAGGACTGCTCCTGCGAGGACTGCTCCCCCACCGCTCGCTGCAGGCTTCAGTGTATCAACGATGATCAATGTGATCCATTGATCGGGGAAGACTGCTCCTGCCAGGACTGCGACGGGAAGGTCGAGGCCTGCGCGCCGCCGTCGGTGGGGTGCAAGGACAACGGGGTGTGCAGCCCCCTGGAGGACGACTGCACCTGCGCCGATTGCCGGCAAGAGCCTGCCTGCCTGCGCTGCACGACGAACGGCTACTGCGCCGCCTACCTGGAGGGGTGCGGCTGCGCCGATTGCGAGAAGACGCCGGCCTGCGCGCCCCTTTGACTACACGGTGGGGTGCGGTGATACGCTGACCGGATCGTGCACAAGCGAAGCGTTCATTCCCGGTTCCTGCTGGCTCTTCTTGCCCCTCTTGCGGCGCTCTACGGCTGCTCTGGCACGGGGGGGAGCGACCCTGCCACGATCTCACCGTCGACGGGGGGGGCCGGAGGCGAGGGCGGCGAGGGCGGCGAGGGCGGCGCCGGGGGCGACGCGGGCGGCGCCGGGGCCGCAGGCGGGGTCATCAACAACGGCGGGAGCTCGGGTCAGCCCCAGATCCAGGACCCGCGGACCTGCGCGGAAGCCGCCTCGTCGCGCAGCTACTTTGGCTGCGACTTCTGGCCCACGGTCCTCGACAACATCGTGCGCCCTGACTTTGACTACGCGGTGATCGCGGCCAACGCCAGCGAGCAGGAGGCCACGGTCACCGTCACCCGCGGCGACGCGACCATCGGGACGGTCACGGTGCCCCCGGGGGGCCTCACCAAGCTGTTCCTCCCCTGGGTCCCGGAGCTCAAGGGCGTCGACTCGATCAGCCCGGGCTGCCCCACCAACGTCAAGACCTCCACGGTCTACGCCAAGGGCGGCGCCTACCGCGTCACGTCCTCCGTCCCCATCGCGCTCTACCAGTTCAACGCCCTGCAGTACGCCGGCAAGGGCGGCCCCGCCGGCAAGAACTGGGACAGCTGCAACACCGCCACCTGCTTCGGCCAGCTCGCGAACCAGTGCTTCTCGTTCACCAACGACGCCTCGCTCCTGCTGCCCAGCACCGCCTACGGGAGCACCTACCGCGTCGGCGGTTACCCCTCCTGGAGCCAGCCGCCGGACCCGATCAACCCCGGCGCCTCGACCTTCACCTACCCGCCGTACATCGCCATCACCGCCACCCAGGCCCAGACCAAGGTCGAGGTGACCCTCTCGGGCACCGCCTCCGTGGCCGGGGGCTCGGGGCTCGCGGACATCCCGGCGGGCGGCAAGGCCAACTTCACCCTGGAGGCCGGCGACGTCGTGCTCCTGGTCGGCGAGGGCGAGAAGGGCGTCGATCTCAGCGGCTCGCTGGTCCGCTCCTCGGCTCCGGTGCAGGTCTTGACCGGCATCTCCTGCGCCAACATCCCCGAGTTCAAGCCCGCCTGCGATCACCTGGAAGAGACGCTGCTGCCCGCCGAGACCCTGGGCAAGCGCTACTTCGTCACGGCCCCCTCGGGGCCTGCCGGCAAGCCCCTCGGCCACGTGGTCCGCATCTACGGCAACGTCGACGGCACCAAGCTCTCGTACCCGGGCGCCAACCCCGGCGGCCCCACCGCCATCGACGCGGGACAGGTCGTCGAGCTGCCGCCCACCTTCGAGGACTTCGAGATCGTCGGCGACCGCGAGTTCATGGTCGGCACCTTCCAGGTCGGCGCGGGGCCCGTCACCAGCAAGCAGATGGGCGACCCCTCCCAGAGCTTCGCCGTCACCGTCGAGCAGTTCCGCAAGACCTACGTCTTCCTCGCCCCCGATGACTACGACGAGAACTACGCCGACGTCGTCCTCCCCATGAGCGCCAAGCTCACCCTCGACGGCCAGCCCGTCACCACCGCCCCCACTCCCCTCAGCTCCGACTTCGGTGTCCTCCGCATCAAGCTCGGGCCCGGGCAAAACGGCGCCCACACCCTCTCTTCCGATCAGCCCGTGGGCCTCCAGGTCCTCGGCTACGGGACTTACACCAGCTACCAGTACCCCGGGGGCCTCAACCTCGGCATCATCGCCCCCCCTCCCATCAAGTGAACCCGGCACACCGCGGGGCCACCGACGCCCTTGCCTGGCCTTCCCGCACGCAGGGCGGTACCTTGCCAGGCCATGCGGTTCCTGATCCTCTCCCTCCTCGTCGCCGGATGCTCCTCCGCTGGCGGCGTTGACCCCTCTCCCACCCAGGGGGCCACCGGCGGCGCCGGCCAGGCTGGCTCCGGCGGCGCAGGGGCCAGCGGCGAGGCAGGCGCCGCCGGAGAAGGCGGCGTATCCGGAAGTTCCGGACAAGCAGGCGGTGCCGGTACCTCCGGGAACGGCGGCGAGGGCCCCGCGGGGCAGGCGGGGGCCAGCGGCGAGGCAGGTGCCGCGGGCGATGGAGGGCAGGGCGGCGAGGCCGGAGGCGCAGGTGAGGCAGGTGCCGCGGGGCAGGCGGGGTCCGGAGCTTCCGGACAGGCGGGCGAGGCCGGAGCGGCCGGAGGTGGCGGTGAGGCAGGGGCGGCGGGCCAGGGCG
>JALOQB010000306.1 GCA_025453595.1 Polyangiaceae bacterium | reverse complement strand
GGAGGGCAGGCAGGGACGGGATCCGGCGGGGCGACGGGGCAGGGCTGCGAGGAGGGGGCGGCCTGCGTCGAGGCATCATGGTGCCGTGAATCGTTCGGGGGCCCGGCCTGCGAGTGCAAGCAGGGGGGGTGGTCGTGCGGGCAGCAACCTCCCTTCGACGTGCTGGTCTGCATCGAGGGGGGGGCGCCCTGCATGCCGTCCGGCTCGATGGGCCTTTACGAGAAGCTGATCGAAGAATTCGAGGCAACCTGCCCGGTGGCCATGGGAGAGCCGGAGGTGGCGACGGACTCCGCGGGGGTGTCCCACTGCTGTTACCGGGTGGCGACGGAGGCCTGCATCGGCCGGCCGCTGCGGGTGGGTGGGGGGCGCGTCGAGGCGCTTCTGGCGAGCGGGGCAGGGTGGGGTTGAACTAGCGAAGGAACTGCATCGCCAGCACGGCGAGGGCGGCGCCGACGAGGAGGGCTCCGGCCGCGACGCCGATCAACAGGCGGGTGTTGCTGCCCGAGGGCTGGAGGGGCGTGGGCGTCATCTGCTGCGAGACGACGAGGGGCGCCGAGGACGAAGGGACCGGGTAGGGGATGGGGCCCGAGGCCGGGTTGTGGCCTCGCACAAAGGGGTCGAGGGCCTGGGCGAAGTCGGCGGCGGTCTGGTACCGATCGTCCGGGTTCTTGGCAAGTGCTCGCTGGATCACCTCGCTGAGCGCCGGCGGGAAGCCCGCGGTCGGCGCCCGCTCGTGGAGCAGGATGGGCGCGCTCATCACGTGGTGCTGGATGTACTCCATCGGTGTCTTTGCCTCGAAGGGCAGCTTGCCGGTGAGCACCTCGTACAGGATCACCGCGAGCGAGTAGATGTCGCTGCGGGCGTCCAGCGTCTTGCCCTGGGCCTGCTCCGGCGACATGAACTCGGGGGTGCCGAACACCATGCCCTCCTGCGTCAGGGCGATGCTGCCGGGGCGCATCTCCTGGTCGGTCACCTTGGCGAGGCCAAAATCAAGCACCTTGGGGAAATCCTTGATGCCCCCCTGGGTGCTCAGGAAGATGTTCTCGGGCTTCAGGTCCCGGTGCACGATCCCTCGCTGATGCGCCTCGTTGAGCGCCCCGCACACCTGCACCAGGATCGGCAGCGCACGCTCCATCGGCATCGGCCCCCCGGTCCGCACCACCTGGTTCAGGTTGCGCCCTTCCAGGTACTCCATCGCGATGAACAGCGACTGATCCTCCAGCACCCCGTCGTCAAACACCTTCACCGTGTTCGGGTGCGACAGGTGCCCCAGCGCCTTTGCCTCCCGGCTGAAGCGCGACACCAGATCCTTCCGGTTCACCAGCTTCGGGTGCAGGATCTTGATCGCCACCATCCGGTCGATGTTGGGCTGCATCGCCTTGTAGACCGCGCCCATACCGCCAGAGCCGATTTTTTGCAGGATGCGGTACTTGCCCCCGGCAATCTCGCGGCCAATGTAAGGATCCGGGGCTCGCACCTGGGCCATCGTTCTTCCAGAGAATAAAGGGTCAAATCCAATGCTTGAGGGCACTCACCCGCAGCACGCGCTCACTTCATCGTTGCTTGAGAAGGAGGGGTTCGTTCACGCGTTCTTTGACCGGCATGGTGGCGTGAGCAGCGGCCCCTATGCAACCCTGAACTTCTCTTCTGCCTCGGGAGACGACCGGGAGGCTGTTCTCCGAAACCTCGAGCGTGCGGCGGCCCACCTGGGCATCCCTGCGAGCCGCCTGCATCTGCTGTCCCAGGTCCACGGGGCGCGGGTGGTCGCGCTCGCGCCGGGGGCCTCCCCCGACGCCACCTTGCGGCTCGAAGGGGACGCCCTGCTCGCCGGGGAGCCCGGGGTCGCGGTCGGGGTCCGCATCGCGGATTGTGTGCCGATTCTCCTGGCAGATCCCCGGTCCGGTCGCGTCAGCGCCGTTCATGCGGGCTGGCGTGGTGCCGTCGCCGGCGTGCTCCTCCGGGCCATCGAGGCCCTCGAACTCCAGGGCACCCGGCCCTCCGAGCTCCTCGCGGCGGTGGGCCCTCACCTCTCGGTCGATGCCTTCGAGATCGGGGAGGAGGTCGCCGTCCAGCTCGAGGCCGCCGCCCCTGGGCAACCCGTCGTCCGGCGCCTCCCGGGGCAGAAACCCCACGGTGACCTCCGACGCCTCATCGCCTGGCAGCTCGCCCAGGCCGGCGTCACGCAGGTCGACCAGCTCCATGGATGCACCCTTGGCGAGCCCGAGCGTTTCTTCTCCTTCCGCCGCGACGGGGCTCGCAGCGGCAGGCACCTGGCCGCCATCGTGGCCAGACATCACCAGCCCTGATCCTGCCACGACCCTTCTCCCGTGTTGCCCGCCATGACCCCCAGACCCATCGTACTCCTCGTTTTCTTTGCGACCCTCGTGCTGACCGCCTGCGGTCCAGCACCGAATTCTGCGCCTTCCATGACCAGACCCCCCACGGCACCTACCCCAACGCAAGGCACCGCCCCTCGCGATGGCGGGTGGATGATCGACGGGCTCCCCATGTCCCGCGATACCTTCCAGGCGCGGCTGGCAGAGTTCAACGTCGAAGCAAAACCGGCGTACGGAGCCACCCTCGCCAACCCCGACGGCTCGTATGGCGGCAGCGAGGAGCACTACGCAGCGGTCCACAAGAAGACCGGCGCTCTCTACGGATACACCATCACTCACGCAACGGACGGCCACAAATACCACTCCCTGAGGCGGAGCGAGGCCCCCGCCCAGCCAGCACCGCAGCCCGGGGCTGCAGACGCTCGCTTCGAGTCCTATGCAATCAACGGCGAGGAGGTCAACAAGGCCACCTTCGAGGCCAGACTCGCCACCCTGAAGGTCGATGCGGAGCCCTGGATCAACGGCCACATGACCAACAGCGAGGGCGAGAGCGGAGGCTCGGCCACCTACGAGGCCACCGATCCCCGCTCCGGTCAGCGATGGACCTACAAGGTGGTGTCGATCGGCAAGCACTCGGAGCGCAGCCTGTCCCTCGGCTCCACGAAGCAAGGCCGCGAGAGGATACAGTGAGGCTCTTTTGAGCCGGCGCCCCCCCTCGGGAGGCTCAACGACGGCGCCGCAGGCGACTCGCCACCAGCAACCCCAGCAACCCCCACGCCCCCACGCTCTCCGTCGCTGAACCCGCGGTCATGCAGCCGCACCCGCTCTCCTCCGAGGACCCCGCCGGCGCCCCCTCGCTCCCACCGGCCTGCGCGCCGCCCTCGCCCTGTCCGGAAGTTCCACCGTTCGTCGTTGACCCGGAGGCGCCGGCAGCCCCTCCCGGCCCGACCCCGGCGCCCCCTTGTCCGGAAGTTCCGGATACGCCGCCTTGTCCGGAAGTTCCAGATGATCCGCCCGGCCCGGAGGCCCCGTTGCCGCCGGATCCTGCCTGGGCGGAGCCTGCATCCCCGCCGGAGCCGCCCTGTCCGGAGGTTCCGCCTCCTGACCCTGCGGCGCCTCCCTGCCCGGGGGTGCCGCCGGAGCCGCCCTGGCCTGCCCCTCCCGGGCCGCCAGAGCCACCGGAGCCCGCGGCGCCACCGCTGTTCTCGTCGCGGGGGCCGTAGACAGGGAGGGGAGCGGACCCTTCGTGGGCGCCCAGGTCCGGGGCGGCGCCCTGGAAGTCATCGTTGATGCCGGGGAGGGGGAGGCCGCGGTCGATGGCCGCGGAGTTCGAGGCGAGGCGCAGGTCCGGGGCGGTGGGCTCGGGGAAAGGAGAGGAGGGGAAGGATACCTGGGCGTTGAGGGCGTCCAGGCCGAGCTGGACCGCGTGTTTCTCGGTGGTGAGGCCCTGCAGCTCGGCGAGGTTGTTGAACTTCACCGGGCCGATGCGACCGGAGAAGAAGCCGGTGCCGACGGAGCCAAAGCCGTCGTAATCGAGATCGCAGGTGTCGTCCGCGTCGGCCAGCACGGCCACCTGACCGTTGCCGATGTCGAAGCCGTTGAAGGAGCCCCCGCCGGTGCCTCCGAGGAAGAGGTTGTTGCGGAAGAGGGCGCGGGACCAGGTCTTGCCGGCGTAGATGCCCAGGGCGTCGCCGTTCTTCACGATCGTGTTGTGGAGGATCACGTCCCCGACGCTGCCCCGGTGGAGCTTGAAGCCGGTGTAGATGACCCCGTACATGGCGTTCCGCAGGAAGTAGGTGGGGCCGCCCAGGGAGGGCTGGGAGCTGAGGCCCACGAAGGAGCTCCGGATGCGGTTCTGGTAAACCCGCACGTTGCCCATGGCAAAATCGGCCTCGATCGCGTCATCGGCGCAGATGGAGAGGTCGTTGTTGTGGATGTCGATGGAGCGCTGCTCCACGGCCTCCCCGTCCTCGAGGAGGGAGATGCAGTCGCGGAAGCCGCGGACCAGGTTGTGCGCGATGACGTTGCCAGCTCCGGTGAGCTGGATCCCCTCCCCGATGTTGTTGCCGTCGACCCCGAGGGCGCCCTCGTTCCACGGGGTGACGCCGACGATGGTGTTGTCAGCAAAATAGCCGTCGGTGGACCCGGCGCCGAAGGCGACGATCCCGTCCTGGGGGGTGTTGATGGTGCAGCCGCGGACGACGATGCCGACGCCTCCGTTGAGCTTGACCCTGCCCTGGATGGTGACCGACTCCACGAAGACGTGGGCGAGCCCGTCGAGCCGCACGTCGCCGTCGATGAGCACGTCCTTGGCGCTCGATCCGCGGAGCACGATGGGGGCCTGGGCGGTGCCGCTGGTGGTCATCACCAGGGTCGGGTACGTGCCGGGGCCCAGCTCCAGGATGGTGCCGGGCTTGGCGTCCTTGAGGGCCTGCGCCACCGTCGCCGGGCTCACCGCGACGACCGGGGCGGAGGCCGCGGGGGCGGGCACGGCGCGGGTGCTGACCTGGAGCGTGCGCTTGTCACCGCCGCCATCCGGATCGGTCAGCGTCAGCTCGACCTCGTACGTGGTCGCCGGCGCGAGGCCAAAGAGGCTGCCGGCATGGCGATTTTTCCAGGAAAAGGCGCCGTTGCTCCCGGCCGGGACGCGGCGCAGCGGGGGGCCCTGCCGGAACTCCCCTCCGAGAGGGCGGTAGCGAACGGTCACCTCCCCGTCGAGGTCGTCGTCGCCGGAGATGGCCCACTCCACGGACAGGTTATGGAGCGTCGGATGGGGGAAGGAGACCTCGCCCGCCTGGGTGCTGTCAGCGGCCATCGCCGCGCGTGAAAGGAGCAAGGGGGCCAGCCAGAGGAGCCTCGGGGAACGCATGCACCGCAGGGTGCCACAGGTCACCCCTGGCGAGGGCCCCGCCGTGGTCCTCAGGGCCCCATGCAGGCGCAAAGAATGCCGTGAACTGCGCAAAACAACCGCGAGAAAGGGCGCCATCGAGGGGGTACCATGGGGCGGTGATCGAGCTGCTTGTCGCCAACCCGCTGCTGTTGCTGTTCGTGGTGTCCGCGCTGGGGTTCCTGCTGGGGCACGTGCGGGTCGGAGGGTTCAGCCTGGGGGTGGCCGCGGTGCTGTTCGTGGGGCTGGGCTTCGGGGCGCTGGACCCGAGGCTGGCGCTCCCGGAGATCGTGCAGACGCTGGGGCTGGTGCTCTTTGTGTACAGCGTGGGGCTGTCCAGCGGCCCCGGTTTTTTCGGATCGCTGCGGCGACGCGGGCTCAAGGTGAACCTGCTGGCGCTGGGCGCCCTTGCGGCGACGGCGGCGCTGGCGGTGGTGCTCGCGCGGCTCGTGGGCCTCGGCGGTCCTCACCTGGCCGGCGTGTTCGCCGGGGCGACGACCAACACCCCGGCCCTGGCCAGCGTGATGGACGCCCTGGCCCGCAGCGCCCCCGCGGACGCGTCGTCGAGGCTGGCGCCGGTGGTGGGCTACTCGATCGCGTACCCCTTCGGGGTCCTCGGGTCCCTGGGGGCGATCTTCCTGGCGCGGCGCCTGCTGCCCTCGGAGGACGCGGCAGGGGGGCCCGCCAGCGATAATTTCGCCTCCGCCATCGGGGAGACCATCGTGAGCGCGGCGGTGAAGATCGAGCACCCCGTCGAGGAGGTGTCCTCGGTGTTCCTGAAGGATCGGATGGACCTCCGCGTGGTCTTCGGGCGGCTACGGCGCGACGGGCAGGTGACGACGGTCCGCGACGAGACGGTGCTGCGCCGGGGCGACGTGGTGACGGTGATCGGCAACCCTGCCAGCGTCGACGCGGCGATCCATGCGCTGGGCACGCGCACCGAGGCCCACCTGGAGCTGGACCGGGAGTCGGTCGACTTTCGTCGCATCTTCGTCTCCCGCCATGACGTCGTGGAGCGCCCCCTGGGCTCCCTGGCGCTCGGGAAGAAATTCGGCGCCGTGGTCACCCGCATCCGGCGCGGCGACATCGAGTTTGTCCCCGACGAGGGCACGGAGCTTGAACTGGGGGACCGGGTGCGCGTCGTCGCCCCCCGCGAGCAGATGGATGGCGTATCCCGCTTCCTGGGGGACTCGTACAAGGCCCTCTCGGAGGTCGACCTCGTCCCCTTCGGCATCGGCGTCGCGCTGGGGCTCTTGCTGGGCGTGGTGCCCTTGCCGCTCTGGGGGGGCACGTCCTTTCGCCTCGGCTTCGCCGGGGGGCCGCTGCTGGTGGGCCTGGTGCTGGGCAAGCTCGGACGCTCCGGTCCCCTGGTCTGGACCCTCCCTTACAGCGCCGGCCTCACCCTCCGGCAGATCGGCGTGGTCTTCTTCCTCGCTGGCGTCGGCACGCGCTCCGGGTGGGCCCTGGTGACCACCGTGCGCTCCGGCGGCGCGCTCCCGCTGTTCCTCGTTGGCCTGGCGCTGACCGTGGTGGTCACCTCCCTGCTCATCGTCCTCGGGGGGCGGCTCCTGCGCATCCCTTCCGGGCTCTTGCTGGGCATGATCGCCGGCGTCCAGACCCAGCCCGCGGACCTCTCGTTCGCCCTCGATCAGGCCAGGAACGAGATGCCCACGGTCGGCTACGCCAGCGTGTACCCGATGGCCACGATCGCCAAGATCCTCCTCGCCCAGATCCTGCTCTCGTTCCTGGGCCCGGGTTGAAGCACCTCTGCGCAAGCCCCCCTTGCTCATCGCAACCGGGGGGTTGTCGCGGCGCGTCATGAAAGGGCGCGCAAAAAAAGAAGACCCATCGGCAACTTCTGCGCGCTCCGCTCGTATCCGTTGGCGCTCCCCCTGGTTCATGATAGTCACTGACTGACTCGCCAGTCAGCGGCCTGACCAGGGTGAGCAGGCTGCCTAAAGCGCACAAGACGGAGACGACATGGGGCGTAGCTTCACTGGACCGGTAGCGATCGGTGTGGATGTGGGATCGACGACCGTGAAAGCGGTCGTGCTGAACCCCGAGACGATGGAGATCTTGTGGAGCGATTACCAGCGCCACAACACCAAGCAGCCCGAGAAGGTGGCCGAGCTGCTGGAGGAGATCGAGGCTTCTTTCCCCGAGTCTCCTCGGGCGCGCTGGCGGATCTTCCTGACCGGCTCGGGCGCGGCACCGCTGTGCGCCTCGCTGGGCGCGAAGTTCGTGCAGGAAGTCAACTCGGTCACCCTGGCGGTCGAGAAGCTGCACCCGGACGTGGGGAGCGTGATCGAGCTGGGGGGCCAGGACGCGAAGATCATCATCTTCCACAAGGACGAGGAGACCGGGGATCAGACCGCAGCGCCGTCGATGAACGACAAGTGCGCCTCCGGGACCGGGGCGACGATCGACAAGTGCATGATCAAGGTGGGGCTACCTTCCCACGAGGTGATCAAGCTGCACTTTGACGACTCGAAGCTGCACCACGTGGCGGCCAAGTGCGGCGTCTTCGCCGAGACTGATATCGTCAACCTGGTCAAGAGCGGGATCCCCGCGCCCGAGATCCTGTGCAGCCTCGCCGATGCGATCGTGCTCCAGAACCTCTCGGTGCTTACCCGCGGCTCGACGCTGCGGCACAAGGTCATCCTGCTCGGCGGGCCCAACACGTACCTGCCCTTCCTGCAGGAGTGCTGGCGCAAGCGCATCCCCGAGACCTGGGAGGAGCGCGGCTACGCATGGCCCAAGGATCGCCCCATCGAGGAGACGATCTTTGTCCCGGAAAATTCCCAGTATTACGCGGCCTTCGGGGCCTGCGTGTACGGCCTCAAGGAGGCGGACGACGTGGGCGTGTACGCGGGGCTCCAGGGCCTCCGTGATTACATGACCAACGGGCGCAAGGCCCGTCTCGGCGAGAGCGCGGGCCCTCCCCTGGTGAAGGGCCAGGATGAAGTCGAAGAGTTCCGTGATCTCTACGCCATCCCGAAGTTTGTGCCGCAGAAGCTGACCGCGGGCCAGGTGGTGCGGGCGGTGATCGGCCTGGACGGCGGATCGACCTCGTCCAAGGCGGTGCTGGTCGACGAGCAGGGCGAGATCATCTGCAAGGCGTACCAGCTCTCCAAGGGCAACCCGATCCAGGACACCAAGGAGCTGCTGGCCCAGCTCAACGCCTACGTCGTTGACCAGGGCGCTTCCCTCGAGGTGCTGGGCTTCGGCGCCACCGGCTACGCCGCGGATGTGCTCCAGGAGTGCGTCAAGGCGGACGTCAACGTCGTCGAGACCGTGGCCCACATGATGAGCGCCGTGAAGTACTTCGGCGACGTCGACGTCATCTGCGACATCGGCGGCCAGGACATCAAGGTGCTGTTCATGAAGAACGGCGACATCGCCAACTTCAAGCTGTCGAACTCCTGCTCCGCGGGCAACGGCATGCTGTTGCAGGCGATGGCGGACCAGTTTGGCCTCAAGGTGACCGAGTACGCCGAGACCGCCTTCCAGGCGGAGCTGGCCCCCAAGTTCTCCTACGGCTGCGCGGTCTTCCTCGACACG
>JALOQB010000305.1 GCA_025453595.1 Polyangiaceae bacterium | reverse complement strand
AACGTGCAGCAGGAACGTCGCAAGGTCGCCGAGGCCGGCGTCCGGTTCCGCTGCCTGCACGGTGACGAGATCGACCCGGACGACTGGACCGCCATCCACGCGCTGTACGAGCGCACCTTCCTCACGGGCTCGGGCGAGGTGCAGGGGCCCTACAACGTGGCGCCGGGCGAGGTCTGGGTGCTGGGGGACAACCGGAACAACAGCCACGACTCGCGCGGCTGGTTCGAGGGCAAGGGGGGTGGGGTGCCCTTCGCCAACGTCAAGGGGCGCGCGCTCTTCGTGTGGCTGAGCTTCGAGAACACGGGCAAGGTGGCCTGGGAGCGCCTGCTGGTGAACGTGATGGGCAAGCCGCGGCTGCCGCCGGAGCAGGCGACGCAGCTGGCCGCGGGGGTGGAGAAATGTTTCGCCCAGCGCCCGCCCCTCTCCGAGACGACGCCGCCGGCGGCCCCTCGCTGAGCTTTTGCCGGGCGGCGCTCGGTGCTAGCTGGGCGCCGCATGACGTCCCCCGCGCTCCCCGCTGTCCAGCCTGCACGCCACCTCGCCGAGGTTCGCTACGAGATCCGCGGCCCCCTCGCCCGACGAGCGCTGGAGCTGGAGCGCCAGGGCCACGAGATCATCAAGCTGAACATCGGCAACCCGGCCGCCTTCGGCTTCCGCACCCCGGAGACGATGCGGCTCGCCATCATCGAGCACCTCTCCCAGTCCGAGGGGTACTGCCACCAGAAGGGCATCTTCCCCGCCCGCGAGGCCGTCGCCATGGAGGCCCAGGCCCGCGGCGTCCCCGGGGTCTCGGCCGAGGATGTCTTCATCGGCAACGGCGTGTCCGAGCTGATCCTGATGACCCTGGAGGCCCTGCTGGAGCCCGGCGACGAGGTGCTGGTGCCGGCCCCCGACTACCCCCTCTGGACCGCCGCGGTGCGCCTCACCGGCGCGCGCCCGATCCACTACCCCTGCCGCCCGGAGAACGGCTTTGTCCCCGACCCGGCGGAGGTAGAGAAGCTCTGGACACCGCGGTGCAAGGCGCTGGTGCTGATCAACCCCAACAACCCCACCGGCGCGGTCTACCCCGCCGAGGTGGTCGAGGCGCTGGCGCGCATCGCGGAGGACAGGAAGATGGTGCTGTTCTCCGACGAGATCTACGACCGGATCCTCTACGACGGGGCCCAGCACGTGCCGGTGGCCACGCGCTGCAAGGAGACCCTCTGCGCGACCTTTGGCGGGCTGTCCAAGGTGTACCGGGCCTGCGGGTTCCGGGTGGGCTGGGTCGCGTTCTCGGGGCGGAAAGAGCACGCCAAGGAGTACCTCCAGGCGGTCGAGCTGCTGGCCTCGCTGCGGCTCTGCGCCAACGTGCCGGGCCAGTGGGCGGTGCAGACGGCGCTGGGCGGGATCCAGAGCATCCACGACCTGACGGCGCCCTCGGGCCGCCTGGGGCGCCAGCGGCGGGCGGTGCTCGACGGGGTCGCCGGCTCCCGCTACCTGTCGCTGGTCCCGCCGCGGGGGGCGATGTACGGCTTCGTGAAGGTCCAGGGGGTGCCGGGCTTCGACGACGCCCGGTTCGCCATGGAGCTCCTCGAGAAGAAGCGCGTCCTGGTCGTCCCCGGCTCCAGCTTCAACGTCGATTACCGCGATCACTTCCGGATCACCCTCCTGCCCGACGAGGAGACCATGGCCGAGGTCTTCCGCCGTATCGAGGGCCTGCTCCAGGGCGCGTGAGGGCGCCGGCGCGCGACGCGGAGGGGGAGCGTGGCATCCCAGGTGCGATGCCAACGGCACTTGTCACGGGCGGAGCGATCCGGGTAGGGGCGGCCATCTCGCGGGCCCTGGCCCGGGCCGGCTACGAGGTGCTCATCCACGCGCGCAGCTCGGCGGACGCGGCCCTCGCCCTCCGCGAGGAGCTGCTCCAGGGCGGCGGCCAGGCCTCGGTGCTGCGCGCGGACCTGGCCCACCCCGAGGGCCCCGGCCAGCTTGCCCGGATGGTCCTCGACCGGGCAGGGCCCCTCGCGCTGCTGGTCAACAACGCCGCCGCCTACGAGCACCGCTCCTTCGAGGAGACCTCCGCCGCGCACCTCGACGCCATGCTCGCCGTCAACGTGCGCGCGCCCTTCCTGCTGACCCAGGCGCTGCTCCCCGCGCTCCGCGCCGGGGGCCAGGGGGCTGTGGTCAACATCACCGACATGGCCGTGTCCCACGCCTACACGGCCACCCATTTCTTCGCCCATTACCTCGCCAGCAAGGCCGCCCTCGATCAGCTGACCCGGGCCTGGGCCCTGGAGCTGGGCCCCTCGATCCGGGTCAACGCGGTCGCCCCCGGGCCCGTCGCCATCGGCGCCGAGACCACCGAGGCCCAGCGCGACGACATGCTGCGGCGGGTGCCGCTGCGGCGCGAGGGCTCCCCCGAGGACATCGCCGAGGCGGTCCTGTTTCTCGCTCATTCCCCTTACATCACCGGCCAAACCATCCGCGTAGACGGAGGACTCTCAGTCGCATGACCCCCCCCAGACCGCTCGATCGCCTCTCGCTCCGAGGCATGCGCTTCGACTGCATCGTGGGCCTCTTCAACCACGAGCGCAACATGCCCCAGCCCGTCGAGCTCGACGTCACCCTCCACTTCGACGCGCGGCAGGCCGCCCGCGAGGGGCGCCTCGCCAGCACCATCGACTACTCCCGGGTCCTGGGCGAGCTGCGCTTCGTGCTGGTGGCCGCCCGCTTCAAGCTCCTCGAGAGCGCCGCCGAGGCCGTCGCCGCCTGGCTCCTCATGCCCCCCAGCGCCGACGTCCCCAGGCCCCACATCGAGGCCGTCGAGGTCAAGCTGTCCAAGCTCGTCGCCCTGTCCGGAGCTGCCATACCCACCCTCGAGATCCGGCGCGATCGCTCGGATTATCAGTTCGTGACCGAGCACAAATCCTTCGGATTCGTCGACATCGTCTTCGAGACCAAGGAGTGCGGGGTCTACCGCGAGCGGATCCACCCGCACACGGTGCTGCCGACCCACATCCACCACCACCTCGACGAGTCCGAGCTGGTGCTGGGCGACGGCCTGCTGCTCCAGGGAGAGCCGGTGCAGTCGGGCATGGCGCACACGTGGCCCCGGGGCTTCCCCCACCGGTACGAGAACCCGACGGACATCGAGCAGAGCTTCCTCTGCATCGATCGCCCCGCCTTCATCCCCACCGATGAGGTCGAGGTGGACGTGCCGGTCTCCTCCCTCTCTCGCACCGAGACCATGCGCTTTTTTTGAATCACGGTTGGTCGTCACAGGGAAACGAGAGAAACCAGAACCTCACCCCCCGCCCCCTCTCCCTGAAGGGCGAGGGGGAGGAGAATGGGCTCGTCCACGCCCGATAAGATCAGGCCAAAGGCACGTACCCCCCATCGCACCTGCAACTGGATTGGCCCCTGTGCTCTGCTTCTTGCCCCAGGAGGCACCATGCCAGTACCCGACTTTCAGACCGTGATGCTCCCCCTTTTGCGCCTGGCCGAGGACGGGCAAGAGCACTCGATGAGCCAAGCTATCGAGGTACTCGCCACCCAGCTCAACTTGACCGAGGAAGACCTGCGCGAACGTCTCCCGAGCGGTCGGCAAGCGCGCTTCAACAACAGGGTGGGTTGGGCGGCCACTTATCTGCGCAAGGCGCTGCTGCTGGAGAACTGTGGGAGAGGACGCTTCCGGCTCACAGATCGGGGGCGTCAGGTGCTCCAGAAACCACCGCCTCGGATCGATCTGGCCTGGTTGCAGAGGTACCCGGAAGTACGGGCTTTTCGCGGAGAATCGGGGGACGAGGCGTCTGGCGAGCTACCCGGGTCTGCACCCGCACCTTCACCACCCAATGTACCCGTCCCTATCCTGGACCCGGAGGAGCAGCTCGAGGAGGCCTACCTCACCTTCCGCCGTCGGCTCGCCAGCGAGTTGCTCGACCAGGTGCTACGAGGGACACCAGCCTTCTTTGAACGTCTGGTCGTACAGCTGCTGGTGGCGATGGGTTATGGGGGCTCCGAGCGCGAGGCGGGGCAGGCTGTGGGGCGTACTGGAGACGGCGGCGTCGACGGCGTCATCAAGGAAGACCCCCTGGGGCTGGATCTCATCTGCATCCAGGCCAAACGGTGGGCACCCGGCTCGTCGGTAGGTCACCCTGAGATCCGCGACTTTGCTGGTGCCATGGACGACAGGGGCACAAACAAAGGCGTTTTCATCACCACCTCGCGCTTCACCGAAGAGGCGATGGCCTATGTGCACCGGATCGGGGTGAAGAAGAAGATCGTGCTTATCGATGGTGCAAAGCTGGCAGAACTGTTGATCGACCGCGATGTCGGTGTGGTGGCGGCTCACACGTACGTGGTGAAGAAAATCGATAGCGACTTCTTCCTTGATGCGGGTTGAAGACACGGGCATCGTCCTGGATCACGAGAGGGGCGGAACGGCGGTCCTCATCAGGAGAAGGGTCGTCGTGCCCTGATTCGGTGCTTGATGGCGAAGGAGACGCTACGCTCACGGGATGACCTCACGGCCCCCTCGCGCGGCACGCTGGCCCCTGGTGGCGCTCCCCTCGCTCGTGGCACTTTGCGGCGGGTGCGAGCCCGGGATGAAGCAGCAGCTCCAGCTGCTGGCGCTGTTTTTTTACGGGCTCGTGGCGCTGGCGCTGCAGGGGGTGCTGCTCTCGATCGCGCTGGTGCGACCGCACTGGAGGGCCGTGCAGGTCGTGGGGGCGCTGCTGGGGGTGCTCGGGGTCGTCGGCTTCGGGATCGGGCACCACACGGTGCTGCAAGCGCCGCTCGCGGTGCGCTCCCGGGTGGCCACCGAGGGGTTGCTGTTGCCGGCGGGGGTGAGCATCCTGCTGGTCTGGAGCGCGCTGGCCATGGGCTACCTGGGGACGCGGCCGCCTCCGACACCGGAGGCGCCGCAGCGGTGGACCGGCGGCCGTGGCTGGGCGGTGGCGGGTGTACTCTGGGCGGCGGCGGTGGTGAGCGACGGGTTCTGGCTGGCGCACCCGTGATAGGCTCGTCACGCATGCGGTTGTCGTTCGCGATCGTGCGGGAAGATCCGGAGCTGGAGGCGGCGCTTGTCCGGCAATTCGGGGCCCGCGAGGCGCTGGTGGTGGGGTCCGGGGGCTGCACGGCGCTCAGCCTGACGGCGCGGTTCCCGGGGCTGTCCGTCACGGCCTTTGACATCAATCCGGCCCAGCTTGACCACCTCCGGCAGAAGCACCAGGCCGCCCTCCGGCAGGACCGGGCCCTGCTGAACGTCGAGGATGGGAGCGAGGCAGGGCTGAACCAGCGCGGGGAGTTCGAGAAGCTCTTCCGGCTGCTGCGGACGGGGGTCGAGCAGCTGGTCGCGCCGGGGGGCGAGCTGGGGCGCTTCTTCGATCCGTCCTGCGAGGAGCGCGGGGCGCTGGCGGAGCGCTGGTTCGCGTCCCCCTACTGGTCCCCGCTGTTCACCTCGATCTTCCACGACGCGCTGCTGCGGGCCATGTTCGGTCCGGCGGCGACCCAGCATGCGGAGCCGGGGTCCTACGCGGGGTATTTTCAGCGCGTCTTCGAGCGCGGCCTGCGGCGCCCGGACGCGCACCGGAACCCGTTTCTCCAGCACGTGTTCCTGGGGTGTTACCGTCGCGAGGACGAGCCCGGGTACCTGCAGGGGCCACCCCGCATGCCGACGCTGGTGCAAGGGTCGCTGCCGCAGGTCCCGTCGCTGGGGCGGTACCAGCTCTTTTCCCTGTCCAACGTGCTGGACTGGTCCGACGACGAGGAGGCCGAGCGCTGGGGGCGAGCGCTCCGCGAGGGGGCGCCGGAGGGCAGCGTGGTGCTGCTCCGTCAGCTCAACAACCAGCGCGATTTGCGGCGGTTCTTCGCCCCCCGGTTCACCTTCGATGACGGGCTGGGGCAGCGGCTTTTCGCGGAAGATCGCAGCCTTTTTTACGAGCGAATTGAGGTAGGAGTGTGCGGCGCGTGAAGATCCGCTTCGAGCTGGTGGGGCCCGGGCAGATCGGCCCTCACGTGGCTGACCTGCGGGCCCTGGAGCGAGGGGTGACGTACCCGCTGGGCGGAGGGGAGCGCTTCTTCATCGACCATGGCGAGGCGTACCACCCCTTCTTCTCGCGGATGGGGGACGCCTCGTTCCTCCTGGCGCTGGAGGGGGAGCGGGTGGTGGGGGCCCTCGCCGGGGTCTTCAAGAGAGCGCGCTGCGGCAAGGAGTCGTACGAGGGGGTCTACCTGTGCGATCTGAAGCTGGCGCCGGGGCACCGGGGGCAAGGGGTGGCGCGGGGGATGCTCTGGCATGCGCTGTCGCTCTCGATCCGCTCCCCCGAGCTGCGCCGGTGGCGCTTCGCCTACGGCGCGACGATGCGAGGGGAGCGAGGGGACGTGATGCGCTCGGCGCGGGGGGTCCACGCGGCCCGGATGGCGCGGCCCTGGGCGCGGCTCAAGATCTGGTTCGCCCGGCCCGAGGCGCTGGCGTCCCTGGACGCCGCCGGGTGCCCGCCGTTCCCTGGCGCGCCCCTCGATCTCAGCCCCGACGCCATCCCGCCGGATGCCCTCCACGCCGACCTCGGCCTCGTGTCCACGGCGGGCCGCAAGGACCTGCGGCTGGTCTCCAGCGGGGCCCCCTGGCCCCTGGTGCACCTGGCAGCGAACCCCGGGGTCCGGGGGCGCTGGGGCGCGTACCTGCGCGAGGCGGGCGAGGCCCTCGTTCGCCTCCAGCCCGACGCCCTCGCCTGCTTTGCCCTCGACGAGCGGCTGTCGCCCCAGCTCCGTTGGATCGAGGGCCAGGGGCTCACCACCGACGCAAGCTGCACGGTCTACGCGCTACGGCTCCCTGGCGGGCCGCCCCGCGCCCCCTTTGTTCACCTGGCCACCTCGGAGATCTGATGCACATGGATGATGTCATCGCCCGGCTCAAGCAGGAGCATGATCCGGCGAAAAACCCTTATTTTCAGGCGCTGGTGCAGGGCACCTTCGACCGGGAAGATTTCGTCGAGACCCAGATCCAGTTCCTCTTTGCGGTGGTGTTCTTCTCGCGGCCCATGAGCATCCTGGCGGGGCGCATCGGTCGCCCCGAGCTGCGGCTGTCGCTGCTGGAGAACGTGGAAGACGAGCACGGCCACGGGGACCTGCGCCTCTCTCATGAGCGCACGTTCCTCACGCTGCTGGAGCGCCTCGGGGTGCCGCCGGAGGCGATCGAGCGGCGCGCCCTGTGGCCCGAGGTGCGCTCGTTCAACACGGCGCTCCTGGGCGCGTCTTCCCTGGATGATACCTACACCGCGCTGGCCGCCCTCGGCATCATCGAGGACCTCTTCGCAGGCATCTCCGCCCGGGTGGGTAAGGGCATCGTGGCCAACGGCTGGCTCCCGCGGGAGCAGATCGTGCATTACGCGCTCCACGAGGAGCTGGATGAGCTCCACGCGGAGGGGTTTTACAGGCTGCTCCGCGGCCCTTACGGCCGCCACCCGCGCCACGCTTACCAGATCACCCAGGGGCTGGAGCTGGGCTCGTACCTGTTCCTGCGGCTCTACGAGGACCTGTTCCGGGCCCGCCAGCGGCGCGCGTTCCGCCAGGTCCGCGGCCCCCACAGCCTGGCGGACGGCTGGTACCTCGAGGTGGAGCCGGACACGGACCAGGAGCCCCGGCCATGAGCACCGTCGCCACCCTCGGCGTGGAGGACGCCGCCACCCACGCGGTCATGCTCCTCGATCCGCAGCGCATGGACGCCTACGTGGAGGCCATCGCCGAGGTCGTGAGGCCCGGCGACGTGGTGGTGGACGTGGGGGCCGGCTCCGGCATCCTGGCGATGCTGGCGGCCCGCGCCGGGGCGCGCCGCGTCTTCGCCATCGAGCGCGCCTCCGTGGCGCACCTCGCCCGGCGCCTGATCGAGGAGAACAGGCTCCAGGGCGTCATCGAGGTGATCCGCGCCGACGCCCGCGAGCTGACCCTGCCGGAGCCCGCGACCGTGCTCCTCAGCGAGACCATGGGGAACCTCGGCGTCGACGAGGGGCTGCTGGCCCTCTTCGCGACGCTGGCGCGCCAGTGCACCCCGGACGCCAGGGTGATCCCGTCGGTCGTCGAGCCGGTGCTGGCCCTGGTCGAGGATCCTGCGCTCGCCTCCGAGCTGGTGCAGGTAGAGAACCTCCGGGGGCTGACCCTCGGCGCGCTCCGCCGCTCGCTGGCCCACCGGGTCCTGTCCTGCCGCCTCTCGCCCGAGCACCTCGCCAGCGCCCCCGTCGCCGCCGGCTCGTTCCGCGCTGGTCTCGACCCGCTCCCCCCCCGGCTCACCGCGCGCCTCGTCGCCACCCGCGGGGCCCTCCTCAACGGCGTCGGCGCCTGGTTCCGGGCCCAGCTCTCCCCCCGGCGCTGGCTGGACTCGGGGCCCCTCGCTCCCCCCACCCACTGGGGCCATTTCCTCTTCCCTCTCGACCCTCCCCTGCCCTGCGCTCCTGGCGAGGTCGTCGAGATCTCCATCACCCCCCGCCTCCTCCCTTCCCTCTCCCTCTGGTCCTGGTCCGCCCGCTGCGGCCCCCACCAGCGCCACGGCGACGCCCTCCAGGCCTTCCTTGGCGACGCACGCGACGTCGCCGCCCAGCTCGCCCCGCCGCCTTCGGCCAGCGCCTCTTCGCCGCCCAGCCCGGGCGCTACGCCAGCCCCGCCGACGCCGAGCAGGAGCTCTGGGCCCTGCTCCGGGCCTCCTCCAGCTTGCTGTGACCCCCGCTCCACCGCAGAGCGCCTCGGCATGAGCCGCGCGGGACGACAGATGCTCGGGTGGAGTGTCGCAAGCTCGGCGTGACAGGAGCGTCCGGTGGCGATACATCGTCAACCCATGCCGCGCGATTTCACCATCGAGAACTACAAGCTATTTCGCGCGCTCCGTCTACCGCGACTGGGTGACGTCAACCTGATCGTCGGCCGCAACAACACGGGTAAAACCATCCTGCTCGAGGCGTTGATGCTGCATGCCGCGCAGGGACACCCCAGCCGTATCTTTGAGGTGCTCTGGTCGCGGGACGAGATCCTGAGAGTCGGCTCTGAACATGAACCCCGCTCTCGAAGGGAAGCTGCGGTGCGGCTGGAGGCCCTTTTTCACGGCATTCCAGAGTCCGTTGAAGGGGCTAGCCTTGAGCTCGCCTCGATGGATCCCGCGAAGTCGCTCAAGATCGTCGGGAAGCGGGCGGTGTCCATGCCCCTGGACAAAGCGCAATTTCCTCTACAGCTGGGGGAATCCACGCCTGGCTCCGAGGAAGTGGCAGCGCTGGAGGTGCATGTCGGCGGAGCCTTCCAGTACCTTGCCGATCTCCCTCTATTGAGTCGCATTACGCGCGTTCCAAAGGATAATGGAGGGGCTGTATTTGTGGCTATTGGAGGGCTCGCCGAACGCGATATTGCCTCCTGGTGGGATGCGCTGACGCTCACGGATGGGGAGCAGGGGGTGTACGAATGTCTCCGCCTCTTGGCCCCTGTGGAGAGGCTCAGTTTGGTCGAGAGACCCGACCTCTCTTCCACGCGCATGGCCATGGTGAAGCTCCGTGGTCAGGCCCGTCCCGTGCCTTTGCGTTCGCTTGGCGATGGCGTTCGGAGGGTGTTTCAGTTTGCCCTCGCCCTCCAGAAAACACGGCCTGGAGATCTGTTGCTTCTCGACGAGGTAGAGAATGGTGTCCACTACTCGGCCTTGCCGTCTCTCTGGTCCTTCATCATCAAGGCCGCACGGGCCAAGCAGGTACAGGTATTTGCTACGACTCACTCCTGGGATTGTGTCGTTGGTTTTCAGAAGGCCACCGCGCAGGATTCGGCTCCCGCCAGCTTGATCAAGCTTTACCGGGATGGGGACGGAATCCAGGCATCTACCTTTGATGAGCGCGAACTCGACGTGGTTACCAGGGAGGAGGTTGAGGTGCGATGAACAGCAAGAACATCCTTCTGGTCGAGGGGCCAGACGATATGCACGTGCTCGCTGCGCTGCTGAACAAGCATGCCACCGAGGTTCCCGATGGTTCTTTTGTGATCAAGAAAAAAGACGGAAAAGATCCGCTACTTGCCGAGTTTCCCCTTCAAATCAAGGCGCGCAATGTCCCCCGCCTTGGGGTCTTGATGGATGCTGATTCGGATCTTTCAGCGAGATGGTTGAGCCTACGAACACGCTTCGAAGCCAATACCAATCAAAAGCTCCCAGAGCAACCCGAACCATCGGGAACAGTCGTGACCTACGGGGAGGGACTGCGCTTTGGTGTCTGGTTGATGCCCAACAACCAACTCCCGGGCATTCTGGAGGACTTCGTGGCCTACCTGATCCCGCAAGGGGACGTTCTGTTGCAACATACTGATCATTTCTTGTCGGGCTTGCCCGAGCGACGCTTCCCTGATCATGACCTGGCGAAGGCGCGGATCCATGTATGGCTATCGATCCAGAAGGAGCCTGAAAAGACCATGGGCCAGGCGATCACCGCGAAAGCGTTGGATGGTTCGCGTCAGGAAGCTTTGGCCTTGGTTGGATGGTTGCGCCGCCTTTTTGTGGATCCAGATCCCGCTTGACCCGCGACCCCGCCGCCTTCGGCCAGCGCCTCTTCGCCGCCCAGCCCGGGCGCTACGCCAGCCCCGCCGACGCCGAGCAGGAGCTCTGGGCCCTGCTCCGGGCCTCTCAGGGTCTTATTTTACCCACACCTGCAGAACTTGGCCGAAGCCCTGGGGCCAGGGTACGTGGATGTAGGACAATGCCCCAGACAAGCAAATGGACCTGGTTTGGCTGGAGCGCGGCGGCGCTCTGCGCGGTGCTGACGCCGAGGGAGGCGAGCGCCTGGATCGAGACGACGGTGCTGAGCGACGACGTGAAGCTCCAGGTGGAGCGAAACGGCGGGGCGGTGGTGGAGCACCAGATGACGATGCGGGTGAGGGGGAGCCCGATGAAGGCGTTTGCGCTGAGCGGTGTGGATGCGGACGCGCAGCCGGAGGGGGAGGCGGTGGCGATGCCGCAGCGGGACGGGGCGAGCGCGCACGTGGAGGAGCGTGTGCCGCTGACGGTGGTGGTGACGCCGGACGGGGGGCTGCGGCTGCAGGTGGACGACAGCCGGGGATTGCCGAGGGGGACGTATGTATTGAAGTTCCGGTACCGGACGGATCTGGTGCGGTCGGGGGCGCTGGAGAAGGACGGGACGATGGTGAAGCTGAGGTGGCTGGGGGTGCGGCTGCCGAACGGGCTGGACAGCGCGAAGACGGTGGTGGTGGTGCCGTCGGCGCCGACGGAGCCGGTGGCGGGGGGATCGGGGCCGGACCTGGGTCTGGGGAGCACGGGGGCGTTCCTGACGACGACGCGGCGATTTCCGGATCGAGACGAGATCGAGCTGGTGAGGCCGCACGTGGCGAAGGCGGAGCAGGTGGCGTGGACGGTGCGGGTGGATCCGAGGTCGCTGGGGCAGGTGAACGACCCGCGGATCCGGCCGCCACCGAGCACGGCGGTGAAGGCGATCCTGCGGAGCGAATCGCGGGAGCGGCAGGTGTTCCTGGCGGTGGCGGCGGGGGTGGCGATCCTGATCACGGCGCTGACGGCGCTGAAGGGGCGGCAGGTAGAGCTGGCGGCGCGGGCGGCGGGGCTGGCGCCGCGGCCCTATTTCATGGCGCCGGCGCACGTGCGGGCGTTCCTGGCGGGGCCGACGGTGGCGCTGGGGGTGGGGCTCCAGCTGCTGATGGAGCCGCCCTGGGTGGGGACGCTGCTGCTGGCCGGGGCGATGCTGCTGATGGCGCACCGGACGCCGGCGCCGCGGCCCACGGCGCGGGGCCCTGGGCGGTGGCTGCCGCTGAGCGAGGACGAGGCGTTCCGGCCGGCGCCGCGGCTGCGGGACGCGTGGCTGGACGTGAGCACCCGAGGGGGCAAGGTGGCGCTGGCGCTGGCGATCCTGGCGGTGGGGGTGGCGGCCTGCGCGACCTGGCGGGTCTCGGCGTACCACGCCAACCTGCTGGTGCTGGATGCGCTGATGCTGAGCGCGCTGTTCTTCACGGGGCGCAGCTCGGAGTTTGCGCCGTCGCTGGTGCAAGGGCCGGCGTCGCACCTGAAGCGGATCCAGGGGGCCCTGCGGAAGAAGGCGCCGGGGGCGCGGGTGGTGCCGTGGGCCCGGTTCCCCCAGGGGTCGAGCGATCCGGACGAGCTGCGGCTGATGGTGCTGCCCCGGGCGGCGCTGCGGGGGCTCCACGGGATCGAGGTCGGCTACTCGTTCCCGGTGGGCGCGGGCGGGGCCATCGCCTGCCCGGAGATCCTGGTGCGCGTCGCGGACGAGACGGATGCGGCGCGCAAGGCCCGGAGCCTGGCGCCTTACGGCCGCTGGGTGCACGGGCGCAAGGCCGGGGAGCTGGTGCTGTCGCTGGAGCCCCGGGGGAGCTCCTGGCGCTCGGTGCTGGCCCTGGTGACGAGCCTGATGAGCCAGCTGAGCGAGGAGAAGAAGAGCCCGGAGCCCGCGAAGGACCCGGCGCCCCGGCCCGGGCGAAAGGTGACCGCCGCCCCGCGGCCCGCGATGGCCTGACCGGACCGCGGGGTTGGCCCTGCGCGCGGAGGTTGCGGGGGATGGGAGGATTCAGGCGACGAGGGCGTCCGGGAGGGGGCCGGGTTTGCCGAGGAGGTAACCCTGGAACAGGGGGCACTTGAGGGCGACCAGGGCGTTGTACTCTTCCTGGACCTCGACGCCCTCGGCGACCACCTGGATGCCGAGGCTGTTGCAGGTGTCGATCATGAGCGAGACCAGCCGGTGGCGGATGGGGCTGAGGTGGAGCCCCCGGACCAGCGACATGTCGAGCTTGACGAACTCGGGTTCGAGCTGGACCAGGCTGTTGAGTCCTGCGTAGCCGCTGCCGAGGTCGTCGATGGCGATGCGGAACCCCATGGCGCGGAGCCGGGCCACGCGCTTCGGGATCTCGTCGCTCTCGCCGAGGGGTGCGCGCTCGGTCAGCTCGAGCACCACGCGGGAGGCGATGGAGGCGAGGGGGCTCTCGGGCCGGAGCAGCTCCTCGTCGATCAGGTCGAGGGCGTGGAGGTTGACGAAGAGCAGCTCGTTGCCCGATGTTCGCTGGAATTCGCGGGCCGCGCGGTTACGGCAGGCGCGCCCCAGGTCGTGGAGGCGCCCCAGCTTCTCGGCGGCCTCGATCATGTCGATGGGCCCCTTGAACGAGGGTTCGCCGCTGCGCAGCAAGGTCTCGTAGCCGAAGAGGCGCCGGTCAGCGGTGAAGATCGGCTGGAAGACCATGCGGAGCGAGTCGATGGCCCGGGAGACCAGCAGGTTCTGGTTGCGCCGGGTGTCCTCCTCGATCTGATCGGCGGCCAGGAGCCGCATGGCCTGGCGGCGGCGCACCGCCAGCTCGTGCAACCGCGCGGCGCGGTTGACCTCGCCCAGGAGCTGCTTGGAGTGGAGCGGCTTGAGCAAGAACTGGGAGGCCCCGTGCCGCAGCGCCTCGGTGGCGGAGGAGAAGTCGGCGGCCGCGGTGACCAGGAGCACGATGGTGTCCAGGTCGTGGACCCGGACGCAGCGCAGCAGCTCCAGGCCGCTCATGCCGGGGAGGCACAGGTCCGCGACGACCGCGCAGTACTCGGTCTCGAGCAGCATCTGCAGGGCGCCCTCGCCGTTGTCGACGACGTCCACCTCGAAGCCCCCCTGGGTGAGCGCGTGGGCGTAGGTCTTGGCGCAGAAGGGCTCGTCCTCCAGGATGAGCACCCGGCGCGACGGCGACGGGAGCTGCACGTGAGAAGAGAGGTGAAGGAGCGCGGAAGGGTGCTCTTTCTCCTCGAAAGGCCCGGCCCCTTCCGGGCCCTTGGACCCCGGCCTTATCGTGGGAAAATCGACGGAGAACGGCGCGGTTCCGTCGGGAAGTTTCTTGCTCATGATGATCGCTCCTCAGACGTGGAACAGCGGCTCTCGCTGCTCGAAAAAGCCACGGATTGCCTTCAGGTCATCGGGGCTCAGCGCCAGGAACTCGACCCCGTAGCCGACCCGCTCCCCCGCCTCTTCTGCGCTGGTCCGGTGCCAGCGAACGACCCCGGTCGCCCGGATGGTTTTGCCCCCGGGGAGCGAGAATTCAAGGTCGATCAGCTCGCCCAGGGGCAACAGCCGGGACGTGGCCAGGAAGAGCCCTCCCTCGGAGAGATCCTGGCAGAACCCGGTGAAAAAATTGTGCTCGCTGCTCGCGGAGACCTCGATGGAGACGCTGTGGCGTCGGTGCCCGCGGCGCTCCTGGACCCCGGAGGTGCGCTGGCCCAGGCCGTCGAGCAGCGCCGGGAGCGAGGGGTCCGTGGCGGGCCCCGCGGGCGGCGCGGTGACCGTGGAGACCGCCGCGAGCGGGGGCAAGGACCGCAGGAGATCCTCCGGCAAGAGCTCGACCGTGGGGCGCCCGGTGTCCCCCTCGCGCTCGTCGAGAAACAGCATCTGCCCCCGCATCAGCAGCTGATCGGCCAGGGACGCCACCAGCAGCGCCCCGCGCTTCGAGGTGGGCCACCGCTCCGGCGGCACCTGCGTCGTCAGGATCACCGCCTGACCCGCCAGGTACCGCTCGTAAAGCACCAGGTAGATCCGCTCGTCCTGGAGCATCTCCCCGTCCAGATCGTCCACCACCAGCACCTCCGGCACCAGCCAAGGGGTCAGCCCCTCGCGCCAGCGGCCCCCTCGCTCCGCCTCCTCCAGCGCTCGCGCCATCGCCGCGGCGCCGGTGTAGAGCGCAGAGAAGCCGTGGAGCAGCGCCTGGTAGGCCACCGCCACCGCCAGGTGCGTCTTGCCGCACCCTTCCCCTCCCACCAGCAGCAAGGCGCGCCCCTCGGTCACGAACGAGCGCTCCAGGCACCCCTCGATCACCCGCTCGCAGTGGGGCGCCACCGCCTTGAAATCAAACTCCCGGACCGTCTTCTGCATCGGAAACCGGGCCCGCTTGCACTGCTCATGGAGCCCCTTCACCTTGCGATGATCCAGCTCTCGCTCCAGCAACGAGGACAGGAACTCCTCGTGGGTCCACCCATGAAGAGCGGCCTGCGCGCAGAGCTCTTGCCACACCTGAAGAGCGTGGTCGAGTCGCAGTTGACCTAGCAACTCTTCCACCGGAGAGGCACGGTGTCCCATGCCCGATGGCCCAGCAAGGCCTGTGCCCTGGCCAAGCACGCGGCCCCCGAGAGGGGCGCCGGAGGGGCACCGGATCGGCACCGGATCGGCGCGAGACAACCGGAGACGGTGCTGTATTTTTCCGGGACCGAGGGGTCAGGCGACGCCCGCGCGACGCCAGGCCCAGTAGGCATCCCGGAAGCGGGAGAGGGCTCGCTCGAGGGGGTCGAGGGTGACAGGGACCCCCTGCGCCTCCAGGAGCACCATGACCTCGCGGCACCGCAGCGCGAGCTCTTCTGCGCCGGCGGTGGCCGCGGCGCCGCAGAGGCGGTGGCAGGCGTGGTGCACCTCGTCCAGGTTGCCCTGGGCGAGAGCGGCGCGAGCGCGGGCGAGCTGGGCCTCGGCGCCGCTGAGGAAGAGGTCGACCATGCGCTCCAGCTCCTCCGGTTCACCGCGGGCGCAGTCGAGGAGCTGCTCGAGGTTGAGGACCAGAGGCGTCGAGGCGCGCGAGAGAGGGCGGCCCTGGATCGGCGCGATGGCGGCCTTGAATTCGGCCAGAGAGAAGGCGCCGCGGAGCACCGCGTCGTTCTCGTGGAGGGTGGGCGGGTCCTGCTCGCCGCAGAGGAAGATCCGGCGGATATCAGGGACGCGGAGCAGCACCGCGGCGGCGATGACGGCCAGGTCTGGATGGCGGACATCAAAGATGGCCACGGCATCCCGGGAGGCATCGAGGGCGCCGAGCTGGGATGGGTCCTGGTTGAGCGAGATGGGCTCCAGGGAGAAGCTACGCAAGGCGCGCTGGAGGGTGCGGTCAAGGACCTCGTCGGCGCACAGGGTCAACGCTCGCATGGCTCCTCCTGCTGCAAGTTCAGCTCCTGGATGCGGCGGTAGAGCGTGGCGCGGCCGATCTGGAGCAGCTTGGCGGCCTGGGAGATGTTGCCGTTGGTCTTCTTGAGGGCCAGGCGCAGGGCCCGGTGCTCCAGCTCCCGGAGAGGGAGCACCGGCTCGGACTCGATCGCCCCCACGGAGGCCGGGCGAGGCGTCGAGAGGGGGACCTCCGGCAGCAGGTGCTCCTGGATCTCGGCGGGGAGGTGGCGCAGCCCGATCTCGGGCCCGTCGCAGACCAGCATCGCCCGGTGCACGACGTTCTTCAGCTCGCGGATGTTGCCGGGCCAGGCGTGGCGCTGGAGCGCCTGGAGCGCCTCCTCGCTGATGCGGAGCAGGTCGCCGCCCACGTCCTCCTGGAGCTGCGCCAGGAAGTGCCCCACCAGCAGCGGGATATCCTCGAGGCGCTCGCGGAGCGGGGGCACCCGGACCGGGAACACCACGAGGCGAAAATAAAGGTCTTCCCGGAAGCGACCGGCCTTCACCTCGGCCTGGAGATCCCGGTTGGTGGCGCAGACGATCCGCACATCCACCGGGATCTCCTGGTGGCCCCCGATACGCCGGATCTTCCGCTCCTGGAGGGCCCGCAGCAGGCTCACCTGCGCCGGCAAGGGCATCTCCGCCACCTCGTCGAGGAACAGGGTGCCCCCGTGGGCCCGCTCGAAGCACCCCCGCCCCGTGCCCGTCGCCCCGGTGAAGGACCCCTTCTCGAAGCCAAAAAGCTCGGCCTCCAGCAGCGTCGCGGGGATGGCCCCGCAGTTCACCGCCACGAAGGGCCCCCCCCGGCGCTTCCCTGCCCGGTGGATCGCCTGCGCCAGCAGCTCCTTCCCCGTCCCGCTCTCGCCGGTGATGCTCACCGTCGCGCTGCTGTCCCCCAGCCGCTCCACCTGGCGCAGCACCGCCATCAGCGACGGCGCCCGCCCGATCACGTCGTGCTCCTCCTGGTGCACCGGGCTCACCTGCAGGATCTGCAGGTGGCGCTCCAGCGCCTCCGCCACCGCGCGCCGCAGCATCCCCGCGTCCACGGGCTTCGTCAGGTAATTGTACGCCCCCGCTCGCATCAGCTCGATCGCCGTCCCCAGCGACTGCTGCGCCGTCACCACGATCACCGGCACGTCGTGGCGCCGCGTGTGGAGGTGCTGGAGCACGTGGAGCCCGGGCATGTCCTCCAGCCCCAGATCCAGGCACACCACCGCGGTCTCCTCCGGGAGCCCCGCCAGCAGGTCCGCCCCCTTCGAGAAGCTCACCACCCGCACCCCCTCCGCGCGCAGGTACCCCGCCAGCACCTCCCGCACAAAGTCGTCGTCCTCCAGCAACGCCACCAGCGGCGGCTCTTCCCCTGGCTCCACCTTCCACCCAGGCTGGCTCATGCTCGCTGCCCCCCTCGCCCGCTCCCACGGAGGACCGGGATCTTGCTCCATCGTGAAACGGATGGCGTGCTCTGGTTCCTCATCGACAGCCCTCCATTCTACGCAGTCTGTTTCTGCAAACAATCCGGTTGACTCAAAAAGCTACAAATTTGTTCTCCTACAAAGTGCAGAAGTGCCTTGGACTGGAATGGTTTTTCCAGATGCCGCCCGGGGAGCGAGTCGAGGAAGGCGCGGGTCTTGGGGGTGAAGGCGCCGCCGGTGAGGAAGAAGACGCGGGGGGCGAGGTGGGGGAAGCGCTGCTGGAGGGCCTCGAAGAAGTCCATGCCGGACATCTGGGGCATCATCAGGTCGCACAGGATGAGGTCAAAGGGGCGCCCGGCGGCGATCCATTCGAGGGCGGTCTGGGCCTCCTGGGTCGTCTCGATCTGGTACTGCTTGCTCAGGATCCGGCGCACGGCGGTGGTGATGATGGGCTCGTCGTCGATGACCAGGACGCGGCCCGAGACAGGGGCGCTGGGCAGGATGGAGGGCTGGGGGAGCGCACGCTCGGAGGAGACCGCGAGGGGCAGCACGACGGAGACCGTGGTGCCGTGCCCCAGGGTGCTCTCGATGGAGAAATCGCCGCGGTGGTTCTCGATGATGCGGCGGCAGATGGAGAGGCCGAGGCCGGTGCCCACGCCGACCGGTTTGGTGGAGAAGAAGGGGGTGAAGAGGCGACGCATGACCTCGGGGGGGATCCCCTGGCCCGTGTCCTGGATGACGACCCGGACCCCCTCGGGGTCACGGAGGAGACGCACCCGGATCTCGTGCTGCTCGGCCTGACCGACCGAAGGGATGGCCTGGACCGCGTTGACCAGCAGGTTGAGGAACACCTGACCGAGGCGCGACTCGTTGCCCTGCACCATGGGGATGTCATGAAAATCGCGGACCAGGCGGGCCCGGTGGCGGATCTCGTTCCAGGCGAGCCGGATGGTGGTCTCCAGGACATCGCGCAGGTTGACCGGACCGGTGTGCTCCTCCTCCGAGCGAGAGAAGATCTTGAGGTCTCGCACGATCGCCCGGACCCGCTCGGAGGCGGAGAAGGCGTCGTTCAGCATCTCCCCCACGTCGTCCATGCTGGGCCTCGGGTCCGCGAGGGCGCCGCGGGCCAGCTCCAGGTTGGTCGAGATGGCGGTCAGCGGGTTGTTGATCTCGTGGGCGACGCCGGCGGCGAGCATGCCGACGGAGGCCATGCGATCGGCGAACATCGCCTGCTCCTCGACCCGCTTGCGCTTGGTGCTGTCGCGGGCCACGGCGATGACCCCGACGGTCTGATCCCCCTCGCGGATGGGGCCCAGCCGGAAGGACGCCCAGCGCTCCCCGTCCGCCCCATGCTCGGAGATCAGCTCGAAATTCCTCGGCTCCCCGAGCGCCACGCTCTCCTGCCACGAGGAGCGCCATAGCTCGCGCGAGTCCGGCGGCAGCAGCGCCTCGAGGTGCTTGCCCAGGAGCGCCTCGCGGCTCAGCCCCCAGCCTTCCCGGTTGGTGAAGACCACCATCCCCCCCCGATCGAGGTGCAGGATGTGGTCCGGTGCATGCTCGACCAGCGCACGCCAGCTGGCCTGCGAGGCACGTATTCGCTGGTCCGAGAGGCGCTGCTGGGTCACGTCGCGGAACAGCAGGATGCCCCCGAGCTGCTCGCCCTGATCGGTCAGCAGCTTGCGAGCGGTCACGTCCAGCCAGAGCGGCTGAGGCGCCCCTCGGCGCTGGAACATCATGGTCTTCTTCACCGTATCCTCGCCCTGGAGCACCCGGATCAGGGGTTCTTGCTCCGGCGAGACCGGGGTGCATCCGTCTTCTTCAAAGACCGACCATCTGTCCCGCCACTCCCCCTCCACGCGCTCACCAAGGATCTCCACCGCCGCCTTGTTCCAGTGCTGCTCGCCGGTGCGCGTGTCCAGGGTGATCACCCCCTCGGTCAGGCTATGCAGGATGGTGCGTAGCAGCAGCGCCTGCTCCTCGGCCTCC
>JALOQB010000304.1 GCA_025453595.1 Polyangiaceae bacterium | reverse complement strand
AAAAGAACCAGGATCGGTCTTTCTATGTCCGACCCGAAGCGTGGTGGACCCCGGCGTGAACGCCGGGGGATGCTGCTATTCGCTCAAGAGCAAGGTGACCTGGAAGGACGGGGACCAGGAGAAGACCAAGGAGATCGACAACCAGAAGGTCGCGGCGGCCTTCAGCGTCGATGACGGCTCGGGCCCGGTCTTTGTCGAGGCGAGCGAGGGCGGCGATTTCGAGCCCACCCAGTCGAAGACCGAGACGCGCAAGGTCGGCCTCCTCGCCGGCATCACCGGCACCAACCTCACCTTCGGGACGTACACCATCACCACCGGTATCGGTTCGATGGAAGAGGTCTACGAGGTCGAGGAGACCTGCATGCCCGTGCAGCAGCGTCTCTACGTCTGCGGCAAGGCCACCGAGCGCAACACGATCAGCCCCCCGGGCTGGCGCTCGCTCCTGCTGTCCAGCAAGAGCCGCGACGAGCTGCTGGGCTCCGCGCAGAAGGGCGCCAAGATGTCGCTCATCGGCGGGGGCGTGGCCTTCGCGGTGGGTTCGGCCCTCGCCCTCGTCGGCCAGATGATGGCGCCGCCGGAGGACAAGGCCACCGCCGCGGCCACGACCGCGGCCTCCAGCACCGCCGAGGGCGCCGAGGGCGCCAAGAAGAAGGCCCCCGCGGTGGTCAAGACCAAGCTCAGCGCCCCGCCGCCGGCCAAGAAGTTACGCCCCCGGGCAGCGCGCAGCCTCTTCACCGAGGAGAGGAGGCAGCACACCGAAGCGCCCGGCGAGGGTCTCGCCCAGCTCCTGCAGGTCCAGCCCGGTCTGGCCCCAGGCCGCCGCAACCTCATCGGTGCTGGCATCCAGCGCGGCGAGCTGCTCCGGCAACAGGACCCGCCGGGCCAGGGGGAACACGGTCTGGTTCTCGACCGCCACGTGGTGCTCCAGCAGCTGTGCATAGCGACCGGCCAGCTCGCGCAGCACCAGCACCTCGCGCTCGCTCAGGGGGCCCACCCCCGAGGTCATGGCCGCGAAGGCGTCGAGCTGGAGCCGTCCATCGTCGTGCTCGCGGAGCATGCAGCCCATCGGGCCGCTCTCGGGGACCCCGGCGTCCACCATCGCCGGGAAGAGCAAGCGCTCCTCGATCCCGTGGTGCCACTGATCGAGAAACTGGCGGAAAAACAGGACGAAATAGCCCAGGATCTTCCGCGCCTCGGGGGCCCTGGAGGCGTGGCGATCGGCGAAGCTGCGGAGGGCGCCGGTCGCCAGCAAGATCGTCTCGTGCTGGCGCCGCAGCGAACCCAGGAGGACCGAGGGGGGAGGATCAACGACAGGCTCCATGGGCCGGGTTGTTGGCCCGTCACGGCGCGGAAGGCAACCCGCTCGGCGCCCCGGGAGCAGCGAGCGGAGGGATCCGCACTGCTTCCCGGATCGACGGCTCCTTGCCCGAGAGATCCACGACAAACCGGGCCCCCGGGCTCCCCGGCGCTGACGCCAGCCGGACCCGCACCTCCCCCGGATCGCGCTTCACCCACACCGGCCCGATGAGCCGGGATGCCTTCAGATCCTCCCGGAGCTGCTCGTGGACCGACGCCAGGCGCGCTCGCGCCTCCGCAGGCACCAGCAAGGAGGCCTCGGGCCAGCTCATCCGCAGCCACTCGTCCGGGAGCTCCCAGGGGTGCGCGGTGAGCGGCGCCACCCGCCGGTAAGCCCCCTGCTCGAAGCGAAACCCGTGGACATGCGTTCGCACCACATCGCCCGAGATCCCGGAGATGCTGGTCCATGAAGAAAACTGGGCCTGAAACCCGTCATCCTTCGCCTGGATCCAGCCCCCCACCTCGCCGATGCGGGCGCTGTTGTACTCCTCCAGCAAGCGCACGGGGCGCTGCGGGGACGGCCCCGGAGCGAAGATCTGGAAGTGGGCGCCGCGCCACGCGGAAGAGATCCACGGGCTGCTGTGCACCGTCATCACGTGGTACCGATCGCCCACGGGGCGGGCCTCGAAATCCAGAGCGAGGAACCCATGCTGGATCGACTCGTACCCGTGGTTGGCCACCACCATCGCGAGCTGGATCCCTTCCCCCTGGCGCTCGAACAGCGCCAGCACATCGTCGCTCCCGCCCACGATGCGCACCCCGAACACCACGCCCAGGAGCTTGCCCCCCGGCAGCGCTTCGCGGGCCCGGATATGCACGATCCCCGGGGTGAAGGACCCTTGCTCGGGCTTCCCCAGGAGCACCCCGTCGGACAGCGCCATGCGGAAAAAGTCGGAGATTTTTGCCGGGAACGGGCCCCCCTTTGCCAGGGCCGCGGCCTCCCTGGCGCGTGCCTCCACCAGCGTGACCAGCGCCTCCTTGCACTGCCGGAGCGCCCCCTGTGCGCTCCCGGGGAACACGATGTCAAAGGCGTCGCTGTCGTGGACCTCGCGGATCTTTTCCCTGGAAAATTTCTGGCACAGACCCCTCGCCTTCGCCGCCGCCCGCAGCACCGGAGCCCCCGGGGAGGCCCCCCAGGCAGCCGGGAGCGGAGGTTCCTCGGGCGAGGGGGTCTCGTCCTCTTCCTGCAGGTTCAGCAGCGATGCATCGGCGGCGTTCACCTCGCCCTCCTCGGGCCCCGGCGGTCCGCTCGCGGAGGCGGACGCCGACGGCGAGGACACGCTCGCGGACACGAGGAGCGCCCCTGGCTCGCTGGATGTATGGAACTTCTCTGCAACCACCGCCGGACCGCAGGCGAGGGTGAGGACAAGGAGCCCGAGGGGGGAGGAGGGGCGGCGCAAGGGAGGCTAAGGACGAGGGCGGCGAGGAGACCTCAGCGGGGATCATTTCTTGGGGCCACAGAGCAGGGAGTAGGCAAAGTCCTCGAGGCCACCGCCGCCGCCGGAGCACTTCTTGTTGACGCAGCCCTTGCTGGCGCACTCGCTCCCGAGCTCGCAGGGGGAGCCTTCCGGCAGGAGAGCGACGCAGGTGCTGGTCTTGGCGTCACACTCGGCGCCCTCGACGCAGGAGTCGAAGCCGGAGCAAGAGGCACCGACCGCGGCCTTGGGCGTGCACTTCCCGCCGGTACACAGGGAATTTTTCTGGCATCGATCCCCGAACGAACACTCCTGACCGTCCTGAAGGATCGCCTTGCAGGAGGGGACGGAATCGCTCGAAGAACAGTGGAGGCCAGCGGCCATGTTGCAGGAGAACCCCTCGTTGACCTGCTCGTCCGAGCCCTGAAAGAAGGTGGTATTGCCGTCGATGGTGGCGACACAGGGGGAGTCGCCCGCCTTGCCCGGGCGAACCGCGCGGCAGTAAGAGAACTGCTGGGACCCTCCGTCGGAGAACTTGGTGTACGTGTAGCATTCGACCTTGGCCCCTGCGACCGAGGCACACTGGTCATCGTCCTGGCAGAGTTCTCCGATTTTTAGCTGACCCCCCTTCTGGGGCAAGACGTTCTCGCAAGAAGGGGTCTGGCCGCTTTCTTCCGGATCGGTCCCATCGGCGCAGATATCCGTGGAGGCCAGGTAGCTCTGGATCTCGTCGAGGCACTTCTGCCCCCTGGCCGGGTCATAGGCGGCCACGTCGAGCTTGTCGCGATCCTGGCCCGAGATCAGCGCGCGGCACTGGGAGCCGGAGGCGTCGTACCCCTTGGCGGAGCAGCAGGGTGCGAAGGCGTTGCAATAGAGGCTGGCGTAGGAGGCCAGGAACTGATCGACGTTGGCGGAGGAGACCGAAGCGGAGCCACTGCTGTCTCCGTCGCTGCAGGCGGGGGAGAAGGGGAGAGCCAGGAGGAACAAGAGAACCAAGTGCTTCATCTTTCAACGATAAAGGAAAGGCCACGGCGGGGGGAAGGGCGAGAGCGAGGGGGTGGTATGCCCCTTGCTGAAGCCGGGAGGCTGCTTAGGTTGGCGGGGCAAACCGAGGCGCGGGCGAGGGCCAGCGCAGACCAGGAGCGACCGATGCGACTCGATCGTATGACGACGAAGAGCGAAGAGGCGGTGCGTGAATCGATCACCCGCGCCGCACGGGCGGGGAACCCCGAGATCCTGCCGGAACACCTGCTGACCGCGGTCCTGGAGCAGCAGGACGGGGTGGGGTACCCGCTGCTGCAGAAGGCAGGGGCAAACGTGAAGACGCTGGCCGACGGGCTGAAGCAGAAGCTGGAGGGGCTGCCGCGGGTGACCGGGGGGGCCGAGCCGTCGATGGCGCGCCGGACGATGGCGCTTTACCAGAAGGCAGAAGAGGAGGCGAAGGGGCTCAAGGATGACTTCATCTCGGTCGAGCACTTCCTGCTGGCGGGGGCGAAGCACGACCGGGACGTGCAGGCGCTCTTCGAGAAGGCTGGCCTGAACCACGAGCGGCTGATGGCGGCGCTGCGCGAGGTGCGGGGCGCGCACCGGATCACGGATCGGGACCCGGAGGGGAAATTCCAGGCGCTGGACAAGTACACGAGGGATCTGACGGACTACGCGCGCAAGGGCAAGCTGGACCCGGTGATCGGGCGCGACGAGGAGATCCGGCGGGTGATCCAGGTGCTATCGCGGCGCACCAAGAACAACCCGGTGATCATCGGGTCGCCGGGCGTCGGCAAGACGGCCATTGTCGAGGGGATCTCGCTGCGGATCGTCAAGGGGGACGTGCCGGAGGGGCTGCGGGACAAGCGCCTGGTGTCCCTCGACCTGTCGGCGATGGTGGCAGGCTCGAAGTTCCGCGGAGAATTCGAGGAGCGGCTCAAGGCCGTGCTCAAGGAGATCGAGGCCGCCGAGGGCAACATCATCCTGTTCATCGACGAGCTCCACACGCTGGTCGGGGCGGGCAAGGCCGAGGGCTCGATGGACGCCGCCAACATGCTCAAGCCCGCGCTGGCGCGGGGCGAGCTGCGGTGCATCGGCGCCACCACCCTCGACGAGTACCGCAAGCACATCGAGAAGGATGCGGCGCTGGAGCGGCGGTTCCAGCCGGTGATGGTGTCCGAGCCCACGGTGGAGGACACGATCGCCATCCTGCGCGGGCTGAAGGAGCGCTACGAGGTGCACCACGGGATCCGGATCCAGGACGCCGCGGTGGTGGCGGCGGCGACGCTCTCGCAGCGCTACATCACCGACCGCTTCCTGCCGGACAAGGCCATCGATCTGGTCGACGAGGCGGCCTCCAAGATCAAGATGGAGATCGACTCGGTCCCCACCGAGATCGACACCATCGAGCGCAAGATCCTCCAGCTTCGCATCGAGGAGCAGGCGCTCTCCCGCGAGAAAGACACCGGCAGCCGCGCCCGCCTCGACGACGTGAAGCGCGAGCTGGCGGACCTGGGCAACCAGCGCGACGCCATGCGCTCCCAGTGGCTCCGGGAGAAGGAGCTGGTGAGCCGCATGCGCGAGCAGCAGAAGACCATCGACGACCTGAAGACCCAGGAGGAGATCGCGCGGCGCAGGGGCGATCTGGGCAAGGCCGCCGAGATCCTCTACGGCCGGCTCCCCGACGCGGAGCGCTCCCTCGACGGGATCCGCAAGGAGATGGCAGCGATGCAGCAGGGCCAGAGCTACCTCAAGGAGGAGGTCAGCGACGAGGACGTGGCGGCGGTCGTGTCGAAGTGGACCGGGATCCCCGTGTCGAAGATGCTCGAAGGGGAGATGCAGAAGCTGCTCCAGCTCGAGACCGGGCTGCACCGGCGCGTCGTGGGCCAGGAGGCCGCGGTGGTGGCCGTGGCCAACGCGGTACGCCGCTCCCGGGCCGGGCTGGGCGACGACCGGCGCCCCATCGGGAGCTTCCTGTTCCTCGGGCCCACCGGCGTGGGGAAGACCGAGCTGGCCAAGGCCCTGGCCGAGTTCCTGTTCAACGACGAGCGGGCCATGGTGCGCCTCGACATGAGCGAGTACATGGAAAAACACTCGGTCTCCCGCCTGATCGGCGCCCCGCCGGGCTACGTCGGCTACGACGAGGGGGGCCAGCTCACCGAGCCGGTCCGCCGCCGCCCTTACAGCGTCGTCCTCTTCGACGAGGTCGAGAAGGCCCACCCGGATGTATGGAACGTCCTGCTCCAGGTCCTCGACGACGGCCGCCTCACCGACGGCCAGGGCCGCACCGTCGACTTCAAGAACACGGTGCTGATCCTGACCTCGAACATCGGTACCGCCCAGAGCGCCGCCGTCGAGGAGCGCCGCGACCTCGGCCCCGAGGATCGCCAGGCGCTGGTCCGCGAGGTGGTGCTGGGCGAGGTCCAGAAGGCCTTCCGCCCCGAGTTCATCAACCGCCTCGACGAGATCGTGGTCTTCCACCGCCTCGAGCGCGAGCAGCTCGGGCGCATCGTCGACCTCCAGATCGAGCGCTTCCGCTCCCGCCTCGCCCGCCGCGGCCTCGACGTCGCCCTCAGCCCCCGCGCTCGCCAGACCCTCGGCGACGCCGGCTGGGACCCCCAGTACGGCGCTCGCCCCCTCAAGCGCGCGGTCCAGCGCCTCCTTGAAGATCCGATGGCCAGGAAGGTCCTCGCCGGCGAATTCTCCTCCGGCGACCTGATCGAGGTCGATACCGCCGGTGAAGGCGAGCTCTCGTTCCACAAGAAGGTGCTCAACTGAACCGAGCCCGGCCCCCCGCCGGGACCGCTCACCGGCCGAAGATCTTGAACAGCTTGCCCAGCGTGCGCCCCAGCAGCGACGGCGCCGGGACCGCGGGGCGCTCCTCGAGCGCCGGCCCCTCGTAGCTCCCCAGCTCCCGCAGCACGTCCTCCACGGCCCGGGTACGGTCCAGGCGCACCGGCAACGCGCGCCCGGTCCGCGCGTGGCGCGCCTCGACCGCCATCACGCAGTGCTCGTCGAAGGAGATCTGCAGCGCCACCCGCCCCTTGTCCCAGAGTGATCGGTCCTCGACCACGATCGAGCACAGGTACTCGTTGTGGCTCGCATCGGCGGATTCTCCCTGGAACAGCGGCAGGTGCACGCTGCCCAGCAGATCCGCGTCCAGCTCCACGCGCTGGGCCGCCGGTAGCCGCGCCCCCCGGGACACCACCGGCACAAAGCGCAGCCCCTCCGCCCCGTACCCGATGCTCATCGGCAGGATGTCCCGCAGCGTCGGCACCCCGTCCTCGGCCCCGCCGGTCAGCAGCGCCGCCCCCAGCGCCACCGCCTCGTCCGGGTTGATGCGCCGGCTGGGCCGCCGCAAAAACAGCCGCTCCACCGACCGCTGCACCGCCGGCACCCGCGTCGTCCCCCCCACCAGCAGCACGTCGTCGATGTCCGAGGGCACCAGGTCGCTCTCGTTCATCACCTGCTTCGCGATCGCCACGGTCCGGTCGATCAGCGGCTGGATCAGCTCCTCGAAGGTCTGCAGCGTCACCGTGACCCGCAGATCCGTCAGCGGCTTCTGCACGAAGGACGGCAGCTCCACCGTGTGCTCCGGCAGCGAGGAGAGCGCCCTCTTCGCCTGCTCCGCGGCCTCCCGGACCCGCGCGATCTGCTGCGGGGTAGGGTCGATCCTTACCCTTGTCTGGAGCTGGAACTCCGCGAGCAGGTGGGAGGCGATGATGTCGTCAAAGTCGTTGCCGCCGACGAAGTTGTCGCCGCCGGTGGTGACGACCTGGAATTCGCCGTCCTGGAGGTCCACGACGGAGAAGTCGAAGGTGCCACCGCCGAAGTCCCAGACCGCCACCCGGGACCGCTTCCCGGGCTGGTTGTGGCCGTAAGCCACCGCCGCCGCGGTCGGCTCGTTGACGACGCGAAGCACCTCCAGGTTGGCCTCCCTCGCGGCGCGGCGCACCGCCTCCCGCTGCACCTCGGTGAAGTAGGCCGGGACGGTGATGATGGCCCCGCGCACCGGCCGCTTGAGGTGGGCCTCCGCGGTGCTCCGCACCTCGTCGAGGACCCGGGCGGCGATGGTGTCCATGCTGATCACACGGTTGTCGATCCGCGCCCCGAAGCGCTGCCCCTCGGCCTCGCCCAGCGGGTAAGCGAAATGCTGCTGGAGCTCCGCCGCCAGCTCGCGCCGGTAGGTCCGGCCCACCAGCCGCTTCGACCCGTACACGGTCCGCAGCGGGTGCAGGATCTGCCGGTCCGCGGCCCGCTGCCCCACGTACCAGGTGCCGTCCGGATCGAAGGTGATCATCGACGGGATCGTGTTGGTCCCGGTACGCCCCGGGATGATCCGCGGACGGCCGTCCTCCAGGTACGCCGCGCAGGTGTTCGTCGTGCCCAGGTCGATGCCAATCACCACCCCCAGCTCCAGCGGCAGCGGCTCGATCGCCGGCTCGAGGTCCTCTTCCGCGAAGGGATCCTCCACGATCGAGACCGCCGCCCTCGGCAAGGGCGGCGGCAACGATGGTTGCGGCGGCAGCGACGGCCGCGACGGCCGCGACCGGGGCGCCTCCAGCACCAGGCCCGCCGCCAGATCGTTGTCGACACCGAGCGCAAGGAAAGACACCACCATCCCCTGGGCCTCGTGCCCGTCGACCAGCGCCAGCCCGACGGCGACGCTCTCTCCCCGATCATCCAGGAGCTCCATACGGATCTCGGACCCGACGGGGGCCGGGGTGCGGGTTCGCAGCGTGGCGCCGAAGGCGCTCACCTCCCCGAGTCGATCCTCGAAGGTGGCGGCCTGGTGGAGCGGGGACCAGCGCGCGCGGGCGACCGGTCGGGGGGTCGGTTCGTTCAACGGATCACCTCGGGAGGGCCCTCAGCGTAGCCCCTCCCGGGCCCGGTCCGCATCCCCCGCGCGAGGGCGCCTGGTGGCCCGGGTCACGCCTTGCCAGGACACCGCTCCCCGTGCAACCCCCTGCCCTTCTCCGGCCCTGCTGGAGGCCCCTCGCCTCGCTGCTGGTGCCGCTCCTTGCCGGTTGCTCCTCTTCC
>JALOQB010000567.1 GCA_025453595.1 Polyangiaceae bacterium | reverse complement strand
CCGCCGAGGGCGAACTCCATGACCTCGAGGAAGACACGCACCTTGGCGGGGGTCTGCCGGGCGCTGGGCATCACCACGCCGATGTCGAGAGGGCGGGTCTTCATGGCAGGGAGCAGCCGGACCAGCCGGTCGCTCGCCAGATCGGGGCCCGCGAGGGAGGCCGGGAGCATGGCGAGCCCCTCGCCGCGGCGGCACAGCTCGCGGGTCATCCAGAAGCTGTTGACGACGATCCGGGGGGTGAGCTGCTTCTGCACCACGGCGCCCTGTTCATCGACAAAACGCCAGCAAAAATCGCCCCCGGACTCGAAGGCGTAGCCGAGGATGCTGTGGCCGTCAAGGTCATTGACGACCCTGGGTGTACCACGGCGGAGCACCAGGCTGGAGTCGGAGAAGCCAGCGGCGACCCGGATCGCCAGGTCAAAGCCCTCGGCCACCAGGTCGACCATGCGATCGGCGAGCACCAGGACGACCTGGACGTCGGGGCAACGGCGCCCGTACTCGGCGAGGACCGGGGCCAGGTTGGACTCGGCAAAGAAGGGAGGCGCGGTCACCCGCAGGGTACCCTTGGGGGAGGTCTGGAGCGCCATGATCGAGCGGTCCGCGTCCTCGGCCTCGCGGGAGAGGCGGCCGCAGCGCTCGTAGTAGAGTTCGCCGGCGTCGGTGAGGCGGATCTGGCGGGTGGTGCGCTCGAGGAGGCGCACGCCCAGGCGTTCTTCGAGGGTCGAGACCTTGCGGCTGAGGGTCGAGGCAGGCACCCCCAGCTCGCGAGCCGCCTCGGTGAAGCTCCCGCGGGAGACGACGCGGGCGAAGAGGATCATCTCGTTCAGATCGACCATGGTGGCTCCCGGGCATCAGCTCGGGCCCGGGGCAACCGGGCCCGAGGGCGGCGGGAAGCTAGCAGCCAGGGTCCGGAACGAAAAGCGGAGCCCGTTCAGGAGCGCTTGCGGCGGAGGCGCGAGGCGGCGTACCCGAAGGCCAGGAGCCCGAGGGCCGCGGGCGTGCCGGAGCCGATCGGCGCGGAGGAGGCGGCGCAGGACACCCCCGCCTCGCCCTCGGCCTGGGCCTGGCAGGTGTTGCCGGAGCAGCTGGCGGACGAGCTCCCGGTGGCGTAGCCGTGCTGCTCGAACCAGGCCTTGACGGCGTTGAGGTCACCGTAGCTCACCACCTGCCCGTTGCAGACGAGGGCGCCGCCGGAGGTCTCGCACTTGCCCTTGCAGTTGGCCTTGAAGTCGGTCTGGCACTTGAGGACACCATCGCTCTTGCAGCTCAGGTACCCGTCGCAGGTGGCCCGGGCCTTGGCCTGGGCGTTGCAGCTGCCCTTGCAGGAGGCATCGCAGGTACCCTTGCAGTCGGCGGTGCCCTTGGTGCCGGTGCACTGGGTGTCGCAGCTCGCCGAGCCGGTCCCCTTGCAGGTCGCCTGCAGCTCGCTCTTGCAGGAGCTCTCGCAGGTCGCCTTGTCGGTGTCGCTCGCGCAGCGGCTCTGGCAGTTGGCGTCGATCTTCCCGACGCACTCGGCCTCGAGCTTGGCCTGGCACTCGCTGGTGCAGGAGAACGAGGGGGGGTTGGCGGTGCACTCGGCCTCGCAGCTGGCGGTACAGCCCTGGAGATCGCAGGAGGCCGCGGCCTCGAGCTCGGCGCTGCACTGGGTCGGCACCTTGCCGGAGCACTCGGGCGGATCGATATCGCACTGGAAATAGGAGGCGGTCGGGTTGCAGGTCGCCTCGCAGGAGACGCTGCCCTTCCACTCGCACTGGGCGCTCAGGGTGGCGCTGCCCTCCTGCGCCTGCGCCGCCGTCGGGAGCAGGAACAGAACCCCAAAACAAGCGGCAAGAATTTTCTTCATCGTCGTTACCTCGTCCGGAACAAGGTACGGATTGTATCCATTTTTCACCCCCCTGTCCCGGGGAGCCAGGGCGCAATTGCCTCACAGGAGCAAGACCAGGACCCCGGACACCGCCAGCAGGGCCCCCCCCAGCGCTCGCCGGGTGACGGGCTCGGCGCTCAGCCAGCGGGCCAGCAGCAGGGAAAAGATCGGGGAAAGGGAGGTCAAAGCGGAGGCCACGCCCCCGGAGCGGCTGAGCGCCAGCCCCACCTGCATCAGGAAGAGCCCCAGCACCGTCCCGACCAGCGCCGCCTGGCTGATCCCGCCGAGCACACCGGGGGCCTGGAGCTCGCGGCGCCACCCCCCGAGCTGCCCCCCCACGGCCCCCGCCAGGGCCACCCCCAGGGCCCCGATCAGCAGCCGGAACCAGGAGGCCGAGAGCGGATCCATGGCCCCCTGCATCGCCTCCCGGGAGAGCCAGCTCCCCCCGGCCTGGCCCAGCGCCGCCACCAGCCCCCACCCGGCTCCAGCCCAGGAAAAAGACCCATCGGCGGGCTTCCAGAGCACCAGCGCCAGACCCCCCAGCGCCAGCCCCATGCCCGCCAGATCGGACCGGGGAGGCAACCTGCCCCCGGCCCCCGCCTCCATCAGCGCCACGAACACCGGCGCCATCGAGAGCAGCAGCAGCGCCCGCGACGCCCCGAGCCGGCGCAGCGACGCGAAGAAGGCCGTATCCCCCACCGCCAGCCCCAGCACCGCGCTGCCCACCAGCAACCCAAGCTCGCGCTCGCTCACCCCCGACGGCCACGG
>JALOQB010000035.1 GCA_025453595.1 Polyangiaceae bacterium | reverse complement strand
GGGCAGGAGCAGGCAGGCAAGGGGGGCCTGATCACCGCGTCCCCGCTGAAGGCCGCGCCCGCCGGGGGCGCCGACGGGTACCTGGTCGTCTTCCCCGCTCCCTGAGCCAGGGGCGAAGAAAAAACCCGGCCCGTTGAACGGACCGACGGGGGCCGGGCACGCACGGTGAGCCATGCCCTTGCCCGCGCGCCCCGAGGCCTCTTTGCCCCGCCGAATCCATGGTACGCAGCGCCTTGCCCGCCTGCCCCTCGCCCGGGGTGGCGCATGACAACGGCCACGTTCCCGGTGTTTTTCCCCTTCGCCAAGACCAAGGACCCCGCAGGCCCCGCGACCCTCATCGCCCGGCTCCAGCGCGGCGAGCGGGCCGCCCTCGGCGAGGCCTACGACCTCCATCACACCGCCATCCGCGCCTTTGCCCGGCGCCTCACCGGCGACGAGCACGCCGCCGAGGACCTCGTCCACGAGGTCTTTGTCTCCTTGCCCTCCGCCATCGCTCGCTTCGAGGGCGCCTGTTCCCTCCAGACCTTCCTCTTCTCCATCGCCGTCAACCACGCGCGCCACCACGTGCGATCCGCGGTGCGCCGCCGCGCCGCCATGGGCAAGCTTGCCCTGGAGCCAGAGGCGCCGGTGTCACAAAATACACCGGAGCAGGCCGCCACACGAAAGGAGCTGGCCCAGGCGCTCAACCGGGCCCTGGATCAGCTCCCCATCGAGCAGCGGGTGGCCTTCGTGCTCTGCGAGGTCGAGGAGAAATCGTCGCCGGAGGTCGCCCAGATCGTCGGAGTTCCGGAGGCGACGGTGCGGACGCGGCTGTATCATGCGAGACAGAAGCTCCGGGACATGCTGGCTCGAGAGGGGTTCCGTTGAACGATCCTGACTGGCTCAAAGAGGCCTCCGCGGCCCTGCGCGAGGAACACACGGGGGCGCCTGACCCCGCGGTGGACACGCGCGCCCGGATGCTTGCCACCGTGAGCCAGCGGGAGCGCCAGCGGCGGCGCTGGACCACCGTGCTCGTGCCCCTCGCCGCGGTCTTTCTTTTCTCCTCGGCCTGGGCAGCCTCCAGCGGCCACCTCCGGGGGCTCTTCCAGCTGCTACCAAACCCCTCTCCCTCAGCAACCACCACCATGCCAGGGGCGCAGACCAGGGGACCCTCGATCACCCCGCAGGCCCCGACACCACCGGTCGAGGATCCGGAGCGGGAGAAGGCGGCGGCGTCTGCGGCTGCGGCTGGGGCTGCGGCTGCGTCTGCGGCTGGGGCTGCGGCTGCGGCTTCGGCTTCGGCTGGGGCTGCGGCTGCGGCTGGGGCTGCGGCTGGGGCTGCGGCTGGGGCTGGGGCTGCGGGGGAGAATGGGGTTGCGGCGGTGGCTTCAGCTTCAGGGGGGAACAGCGAGGAGGACCGGCTTTACCGGGAAGCGCACCGGGCGCACTTTGTGGAGCGGAACCCGGCGCGGGCGCTGGCAGCCTGGGATGCGTACCTGCGGGCGCAGAAGAGCGGTCGTTTTGCCACCGAGGCCACCTACAACCGGGCGCTGACGCTGCTGCGTCTGGGGCGCACCGCGGAGGCAAGGCGCGCGCTGGAGCCCTTTGCCCAGGGGCGTTTCGGGAGCTACCGCCAGCAGGAAGCCAGGAAGCTTCTGGACGCGCTCTGACCCGGGGGAGGTTGGCCTGTGCCAGGGATCCGGGCGGATGGCCAAGTTTTTGGCCGCGGGGCGCCGGGAAGCTAGGGTGAAGAGATGCGCCGCCTGGTCCCCCTGCTCCTTGTGCTCTCGGCCTGCACGCGCCCCGGGACCTCCTCGGCGCCGGCCTCGTCGACGAGCCCGCCGGTGGCCACCGAGGCGCCCCCGCTGGCGGCGGTGACCTCGGCGGAACCTCCAGCCCCCCCCGCGCCGACCGGACCGTGGCGGGAGGCGCTGCGCGGGCACCGGTGGCAGGAGGCACGCAAGGCCATCGAGGCGCTCCCGGCGGAGGAACGGGGGCGCCCCGAGCTACGTCTGGCGCTGGCCAAGGCGGCCCGCATGCTGGGCGATCACCGGGCCGTGCTCGAGCAGACCGAGGGGCTACGCATCGAGCTGGTCGCCGGGCTGATCGAGCGCTTCCGCGCGGAGGCTGCCCTGGAGGTGGGCCCCCACGAGGAAGCGGCGGCCTACTACGGCGCGCAGGGCGGGTCCGCGGCGGCCTTCAAGGCGGGTCTGGCGCTGGAGCGGGCGGGCAAGGGCGAGGAGGCGCTGCGGCTCCTGGAGCGCGCGGCCAGCGGGGCCCGGGGCGAATCGCAGGAGGCCCAGGCGCGAGGGGCCCGGGCCCGGATCCTGGCGGCGCTGGGGCGCACCAGGGAGGCCGTCGCGGAGGCGCGCTGGGTGGTGCTGCAGGCGCCGTCCCACGGCAAGGAGGCCCTGGAGCTGGTGAAGAAGCTGGACCCGACCTGGTCGCCCTCGGGGCAGGAACGGCTGGAGCGCGCCCGGAAGCTGGCCCAGGCAGGGCAGGCCCCGGAGGCCCTGGCAGAGCTGGGCGCCGCCGAGCCGCTGGTGCCCGCGAGCGAGTGGCAACGGGAGCGCGGGCAGGTGCTCTACAAGCTGAGGCGCTACGGGGAGGCCGCGGAGGTGCTGGGGCAGGTGGCGCGCCGCTCCCGCTCCCAGGGGGACGCGTTCCAGGCGGCGCGGGCGCTGTCGCGGGCCCACCGGGACGCCGAGGCCATCGACGCCTACCGCAAGCTGATCGAGAAGGACGCCCGGAGCCCGCTCGCCGAGGAGGCCTCGTACCTGAGCGCCAGGCTCTCCCTGCTCCTGGGCCGGAACGAGGACGCCGACCGTCTATATGGAAGTTATCTACGAAAGTTCCGGAAGGGGAAGTTTCATCGAGCGGCGACCTACGAGCGGGCGCTGGCGCAGGTGGCGGCGGGGAAATACACCCAGGCACGGGAGGCGTTCGGGTCGCTGGCGAGGTCGGAGGACAGCGCGGCGGAGGGGGCGAGGCTGCGGGAGCTGGAGGGGGTGGCGGCGCTGAAGGCGGGGGACAAAGAGGGGGCGCAGAGGCTGCTGGAGGGGGTGATCCGGGAGCAGCCGCTGTCGTGGCCTGCGCTGATGGCGCGGGAGCGGCTGGTGCAGCTCGGGGTGAACCCGCCGATGGCGCCGGAGTCCCAGCCGGAGGGGGCCTCGACGCCGCTGGAGGTGAAGCTGCCGGCAGCGGCCCGGTGGCTGCAGCAGCTGGGGCTGGACGAGGAGGCGGAGGAGGCGCTGCAGCGGGAGGAGAAGGGGGTGGAAGGGGCGCACCCGGGCCGGAGCGCGGAGGCGCTGTGCGAGGCCTACGGGCAGCTCGACACGGCGCGGCGGCGCTACCGGGTGGGGCAGAACAAGGTGAAGCTGGAGCTGATCCAGAAGGCGCCGGGGTTCAGCAACCGGTGGGCGTGGGGCTGCCTGTATCCGACCCCCTACGCGGCCCCCGTGCGGGAGGCAGAGCAGCAGGAGAAGCTGGAGAGCGGGCTGCTGCATGCGGTGATGAGGCAGGAGAGCGCCTTTGACCCGGCGGCGCGGTCGCCAGCGCTGGCGGAGGGGTTGCTGCAGCTGCTGCCGTCCACGGCGCGGGAGGTGGCCCGCAGGAACCAGGTCCCGTACGAGGACGGGACGCTGCAGCGCCCCGCGGTGAACATCGACCTCGGGGCCCGTTACCTGGCGATGCTGCTGCGCATGTGGAAGGGCAACCTGGTGCTCTCGGTGGCGAGCTACAACGCGGGCCCCCAGGCGGTGTCGCGCTGGCTGGCGCACCACGAGAACCCGGAGGCAGATCTGTGGGTGGCGCGGATCCCCTACGGGGAGACAAGAACCTACGTGGCGCGCGTGCTGGGCAACCTTGCGCGCTACGCTTACCTTTCCGGCGGAGAAGAGCGGATCCCGCGCATCCTGCTACCCATGGATGGCACCCTGAAGGCCGAGGAAGGGGCGTTCTGAGCGCTGGAGCAGGCCCGGTGATTGTGCGATCGTTGGCAGGGACGAGGCGTTGTCGGGATGTTCGACGAGGAACACTACCAGCACCGGTGCAGCGACTGCGGGGCCCTGTCGCCGCCGATCAGCGAGGGCGATACCTTCCTGAGCACCCGGTTTGGCTGGCGACTCCACCGGTACACCGACGAGCGCAACGAGCTGCGCTTCGAGTGGCGTTGCCCCGATTGCTGGGCCAAATTCAAGGCCAGCCGCAGCGGTGAGGGCCCCCCACCGCGAGCCACCAGCCAGCAGGCCATCCCCAGATCAACGCCGGGCTCCTATTCCGTGATTCCAGAACCGTCGAAGAGCCGCAAGCTGCGCTAGGGAAAAGGCTTGACGCGAAGGGATGATCGGGGGTTCCTTCCTCGATTGTGGCAGGAAATCAAGGCGCACAGGGTGGTGCTTCGTGGATGGTCCTGGTAGGCCAGGGCGAGCAACGAACCGTCTCGCTCGCCCAGCTCGCCGAGCTGTACCGACAGGGCGTTGTTCACGATAACTCGTACGTCTGGCGCGATGGGATGGGCGACTGGAAGCCGATCTCCGCGGTGCCCGAGGTGAAGGCGGCCATGCCCGCCGAGGAAGAGCCGCAGGAAGTCAGCGTGCTCGAGTCCTCCACCGGCGCTCGCGAGATCGACGACATGCCGACCACCATGCTCCAGTCCCCCATGGCGGCGGTCCCCCGACCCCCGGCGCCTGCTCCGGCCCCTGCTCCGGCCCCGATCATCCCGCAGGCGCCCCCCTCGGCCTCCGCGGCGCGGCGCCCGGGTCCAGAACGACCCGACCTGCTGGCAACAGCGCAGGCCTCGGACAAGGGGCTGGCGCAGGTGAGCGCGCAGGCCACGGGGCAGCCGATCCCGGCGCAGGCGCAGGCGCCGCAGATGGGGCTGCAGAACCAGGGAGGCAAGCTGGTGTTCCCCGGGGTGAAGAGCGAATCGTCGATGATCAACCTGCCGACGGCGTTCTTCATGGCCCAGCTCAACAGCCCGGGCCGGAAGAAGAAGCTGTTCGCGGTGGCCGGGGGCGGCGCGGTGGGGCTGCTGATCGGCGCGGTGCTGGTGGTGCGAACCTTCGATGAGAAGGAGAAGATGGCGGTGCAGCAGGGGTGGTCGTCGCTCCACGCCTGCCTGCTGGGCGAGCCGCTGAAGGAGCGGGAAGGGGTGGGGGAGCGGATCCGGAACATCCAGCTGTCCGTGGTGGGCACGCCGGTCGAACGCCGGAGCAAGCCCGGCGAGCAGCCCTGGCCGCTGCGCTGCGCGGCGGTGGCCCACGATCTGGCCGAGCATGCGAAGGCAGCGGGGGGCGAGTACGCGCCGCTCCAGGCCAGCGCCGAGGCGCTCAGCAAGGCGCTGGTGACCGACTCCAGCGCGACCTCGACCTTCCACGAGCAGGCCGAGAAGCTCTGGGCAGACGGGGGCAAGGCCAGGCTGGCGGCAGGCAAATCGACCTCGCCGGTGCCGGCGGCACCGAAGGCGGCGGCGGCGCTGGGGTACGAGGCGTTCACGGCGCTGCCGAAGTTCCTGTCCGGGGCCTTCAGCGCCACCAGCGTGCGCCCGGCGGCCCACGAGGCGACGTCGGCCTTCGTGATCGATCAGCAAGATCTGCCGGAGGGCCCTCACGTGTGCGTGGCCTCGTCCTCGGGCAACGCGACGTGCAGCAAGGTGGCGGCGGCGGCCCGGAAGCTCTCGCCGGGGCTGCGCCTGCTGGGCCACGTCGAGGAAGGCGCGAAGCCCTGGCTCTTCGCCGGGGATCACGGGCAGAGCGGGGTGCTGCGGCCGGACACCGGCGAGCCCGCCACCTCCGCCTTCGTGCTGGGCGCCCGCTCGGCCAGGGATGGATCGCTCTGGGCGCTGACCCGCGGGGGCGCGCGGGACGCCAAGCTCGTGTACGTGTCGCCTTCGGGCGCGAAGACCGAGCGACCGGGCCCCCAGAGCCTCGGGGGCGACGCGCTGGCGTCCGCGGGGCTGGTCGGGGGCTGGATCGCCTACCGCACCGGCCCGCAGCCGTCCTCGCGCCTGAGCTTCCGCAAGCTACCGGACAGAAACGGCGAACCCGGCGCGGCCCAGGAGGCGGGCGACATCGACGAGGCCTTGCCCGGCGATGCCCCGGCGGATCCGGTCCGTCGCCCCGGCAAGAAGGCCCCACCGCCCTCGCCGGAGGCCGAGGACGAGCGCGCCGTGGCCACCTGCGCCGCGGGCGAGACGCTGGCGGTGCGCTTCCGGGGGCAGAAGGGCGACGCGGTGTCGCTGCTCCAGGCGGGCAAGTGGTCGCCCCCGATCAAATCGGCCTCGGCGGGCGGGCTCTTCACCTGCCGCAAGGGGGAGGCCACCTCGGTCAAGGTGACGCCGGTGATGGAGCAAGACAAGAACTGGGCCTCCATCAGCCACGTGGCCTGCAACCTGGCGGGCTGCAAGGCGACCACGGTCAGCATGAAGGACCTGCTGCCGGGGCTGGTGGAGGCGGCGCCGATCGACGGCAAGAGCGCCCTCGCCGTCGATGTGGATGGCAAGCTGCTGGTGGTGTGGAACGCGGGCTACGTGGGCGGGATCCGCATGCGCATGGCGCCTCCGGGCCAGATCAAGGAGGCCGAGGACGTGGTGCTGGTCGACGCCCGGGACCCGAAGAACGCGATGAAACTCACGGCGATCACCGAGCTGAAGCTGGTGCCAGCGGGCACCTCGGCGCTGCTCTTCCTCGGGGGCCCCACCGGCACCCGCGCGCTGCGCATCGACGCCAGCGGCGCGTCCACCCCTCTCCAGGCCACCGTCCAGTGAACCCCATGCGATCGCTCCTCCTGCTTGCCTCCCTCGCGCTCGTGGCCCCGGGCTGCGATGAACCGAAACCACCGGCCCCGGCGGCCTCCTCGGCCAGCCCCTCCGCAGCACCGACGCCGACGCCGACCCCCACGCCCTCCGCCGAGGCCCCGCCGCCGAAGAAGGAGGTCGTCTGCCCCAGGGGGCCTGCCGTCGAGTTCCGCGAGCCGCTGCTGGAGGCCGAGGTGCGCCGCAAGCTGAGCAAGCCCACCGGAACCATCAACCAGACCGATCTCAAGGGGGTGCGCACGCTCAACATCTCGGGCGGGCGAATCAACGAGCTTGACCCCTGTATTTTCCCTCACTTCACCGCGCTAAAAGACCTCTTCCTGGGGCCCGGCGAGCTCCACGATCTATCGCCCATCGCGTCGCTGGCGAACCTTGAATCGCTCCGGGCGTCGATCAACAAGGTGAGCGATTTGAAGCCGCTCTCGAAGCTGTACAAGATGGACCGCCTCGACCTGGGCCGCACCGCCATCCGCGATTTGAAGCCCATCGGTGCCCTCGTCAACCTGACCGAGCTCCAGATCGACGACACCGAGGTCAGCGACCTGGCGCCCCTGGCCGCCTGCACCAAGCTCGAACGGCTCAGCATCAAGCGCACCCTGGTCAAGGATGTGACCCCGCTGCGCGAGCTCAAGAAGCTGAAGTTCCTCTACATCGAGGGCACGTCCATCGACGACCTCTCCCCCCTCGGCGGTCTCGCCGCCAAGGGGCTGAAGATCGTGAAGAACTGACCCGGCCCTGCACCGTCGGGTCCAGAACCTCACCCCCCGCCCCCTCTCCCTGAAGGGCGAGGGGGAGGAGAACACTGCACTTCGCAGCTTCTCGCCTCTCCCTGGAGGGCGATAACCCCCCCACTTTTCTCTGCTTTTCCCCCTCTCCCTTCAGGGAGAGGGGGTCAGGGGGTGAGGTCTCGCCATCCCCCTATCGTGAATAAAACCGTGCACCCCTCTCCAAATCGAACAGGCGGGGAAGGATCGTGGGGATATGCCGTACATGGGTGACCTCCATGACCCTTCGAACTTCGCTATTTCGTCTGTTTACCCTGACGGGCACCCTCGGTGCCCTCTCGTTGTGCGCTTGCAGCTCCGATGAAAATACCTCCGGCGGAAACGCCGCGGGTCAAGCAGGCACCGCGGGCACGGCTGGCACCGCAGGTACCGCCGGGACCGCCGGCACCGCGGGCACGGCGGGGACCGGAGGCTCCGGTGGCACCAGCGGCATTGAACCCACCACGATCACCTCCAAGGTTGACCTGCTGTTCATGATCGATAACTCGGCCTCGATGGCGGACAAGCAGAAGGTGCTCGCGAAGGCGGTGCCCGATCTGCTCGATCGGCTGATCAACCCGGCCTGCGTCAAGCCCCTGGGCGATGGGAAATTCGAGCCTGCCCCGGGACAGACGCCGGACGACCCGAACGCACCGTGCCCGGCGGGTCTGGTGCGCCAGTTCAGCGCCATCAAGGACATCCACATCGGCGTCGTGACGTCGAGCCTCGGGGCCCATGGCGCGGACACCTGCGTCGATGTAGACAAGAATGACCCCTCGCAGAACCTGTCGCAGAAGAACTTCACCAAGAACGACCGGGGTCGTCTGATCAACCGTGGCCCCCGCCCGGAGGGCAGCACCTCGGTCAACTTCGGCGCTGACATCAAGACCTACAAGGACGCGGGCTTCCTTGCGTGGGACCCCTCGCAGCAGAAGGACCCAGGGGGGGAGGCAAACCCGGACGCACTCAAGGAGAACTTCAGCCAGATCATCCTGGGGGCAGATCAGATCGGCTGCGGCTTCGAGGCCTCGCTGGAGGCCTGGTACCGCTTCCTCGTCGACCCCTCTCCGTATGCCATCATCCCCCAGGTCATCCCCACGCCTCAGGTGTTCCCTGTCCCCCAGCCTGAAGGGGTGGACGAGGTGCTGCTGGCGCAGCGCGCCGAGTTCCTCCGGCCCGATTCGCTGGTCGCCATCGTCAGCCTCACGGACGAGAACGACTGCTCGATCATCGACGGCGTGCTCCCCAAGGATGTGTGCGACAACCCGATCCTCGACGACAAGGGCAACCCGACCGGCTGCCAGGGCCCCCGGGTTGGCTGGCCAGCTGGCTACGTCGAGGGCAATTTTGACAGGTGGAAGAACGAGGGCGGCCGGGTCACGGGCGAGCCCTTCCCTGTCAACTACATCACCGCGCAGGTCAGCTCGTTCAGCATGAACTCCGGTACCGCCGAGTGCGACCAGGACGAGTACTCGCCCGAGTGCCGCCAGTGCTACACTGGCGAAACTTCCAGCTGCAATCCCTTGGGAGGGGTGTTCGGCGAAGATCCACCCAACCTGCGGTGCTGGAACCAGAAGAAGCGTTTTGGCGTCGACATGCTCTTCCCGCTGCAGCGCTACGTCGATGGCCTGTCGAAGAGCCAGGTCTACGACCGCGACGGCTTCCTGGTGCAGAACCCGCTCTTTGACGACCTGCCGTTCCAGCGCGCGCAGCAGCAAGGGGCGCCCCTGCAGCGGCCCAGGATCGCCCGCTCCCCGGGGCTGGTGTACCTGGTCAACATCGTGGGCGTGCCGTGGCAAGACCTGGCGCGGAACCCGAAGAACCTCGCGGAAGGGTACAAGCCAAGCAGCGAGATCAACTGGGATCTGATCCTGGGGAACCCCTTCGCGGTCGATGCATCCCAGCGCAAGCAGCCGACCGATCCGGTGATGCGTGAGGACATCTCCCCTCGCACCGGCACGCATCCGATCACCGGCGAGGAGATCGGGCCCGACAAGTGGAACAGCGTCAACGGCCGCGAATGGAACACGCAGGGACAGGACCTCCAGTACGCCTGCATCTTCGAGCTCGATACGCCCCGCGATTGCTCCGAGAGCACCGCCTCCTGCGATTGCGCTTTCGACCTTGATGCGCAGAAGAACCCGCTCTGCGAGACGGCGCCAGACAGCGGCACCTTCTCCCCGGTGCAAGGCCGCGCCAAGGCCTACCCGGGGACGCGTCACCTGGCGGTGGCGCGCGGGCTGGGATCGAGCGCCGTGGTGGGCAGCATCTGCGCGCCCAACCTGAAGGACCCGCAGGCCGCGGACTTCGGCTACCGGCCGGCGATCAACGCGTTCGTGGAGGCGGCGGCGGCGCGGCTGGAGAAGTGACGAGGGCGCCGGGGGGGCGCCTCGGAGGGGTCGATCAGCCCTTGAGGTTGGCGAGGGCGAAGTCCCAGTTGACGAGCTGATCGAGGAAGGTGTCGATGTACTTGGGGCGCAGGTTGCGGAAGTCGATGTAGTAGGCGTGCTCCCAGACATCGATGGTGAGCAGGGCCTTCTGGCCGTGCTTCGCGGGGAGGTCGGCGTTGCCGGTCTTGGTGACCGCGAGCTTGCCGTCGGCGCCCTGCACCAGCCAGGCCCAGCCCGAGCCAAACTGGGTGGTGGCGGCCTCGGTGAAGGCCTTGCGGAAGTTGTCGTAAGAGCCGAAATCGCGGTCGATGGCCGCCGCGAGGTCGCCGGTGGGCTTGCCGCCGCCCTGGGGCTTCATCGAGTTCCAGTAGAAGGTGTGGTTCCAGATCTGGGCGGCGTTGTTGAAGACCCCGCCCTCCGAGTTCATGATGATCTCTTCCAGGCTCTTCTCGGCCTCGGGCTTGCCATCAAGGAGCTTGTTGAGGTTGACCACGTAGGCGTTGTGGTGCTTCCCGTGGTGGAACTCGAGGGTCTCGGCGGTGAGGTGGGGGGCGAGGGCACCCTTGTCGTAGGGGAGCGCGGGGAGAGTGAATGCCATGGAGAGTCGCTTTCTTGGGAAAAACGCTGGTGAAGAAGGGGACGCGGACCACCGAGCCCCCTTCGGTACCTGCACTTCGATGGCCGATCCTAGTCGATCCGCTCGCCCCCGCCATGGCCTGAACCCGACCCAGGGGGGGCTTGCGGCGAGGGCAGCGGTCCGGCACCGTGCGCGGACGCGATGAACGAGGATCATTTCACGCCGCTCGACGAGGATTTTCTCGCGGATTGCCCCTACGGACCGGGGGCCTTGCTGATCGACGGGCTCCTCGGGCTGGACCGGGAGCGCTCGACGCTGCGGGCTCGCTGGCCCACCCACGACGAGCTCCCGTTGACCCGCGATCAGCGGGTCCACCCCCAGCGCCACCCGCGGCATGTGAGCGGCGGCCTCATGGTGCACATGACCGGGATGGCAGGCTTTGTCCACGCCTACCACGTGCTCGGGCTGCGGCACCGGGAGGGCTGGATCGGCTTTGGAGGGCGGATCCACGACGCGCGGTTCCGGGCGCTGGCGCCGCCGGGGGAGCCGATCGTCATCGAGTGCACCGCGACGCGCGTGCTGCGGCGCGCGACGCGCATCGTGTGCCGCTACCAGTTCCGTTTCACGCAGGGGGCGACGCTGGTGTACGAGGGCGACCAGACGGCGCTGTGGCTGCGGGTCGAGGAGGGGAAGGGGCTCCCGACCCTGCTAGGCAGCGACGAGGGCTGAGGCGCCTCAGTGGGCCGAGGCGCCGGAGGGCCTGGCGTTCCAGATACGGAGCGAGAGCAGGAAGCCGATGAGGGCGAAGGGGGCCAGGAACCAGGGCCAGTACGACCAGTCGTGGGAGGTGATCTGGCCGAGGGCGAAGGACTGGAGGGCGGTGCCCAGGTACACGAAGCCGTCGATCATGGCGACGGCGGTGGCAGCGCCCTTCTTGCCGCCAAAATCCATGGTGGCGGTGCCGCTGAGGAGGCCGTGGGTACCGATCACGCAGAGCGAGATCAGGAACACGACGGTGCCCAGCAGGTAAGGGGAGAGGGACAGCGCCGGGGCCGCCTTGAGGTCGCGTCCGTCGCCGGCCCGGAGGGTCGGGCTGATGACACCATCCTTGCCGACCTTGTAGGCGGGGTCCCGGAGCTGGAGCTCCAGGGTTTGCCCGCCGCGCTCGACGGAGACCGGGATGGGAGGGGCCTCGGTGGGCGCCGCCGAGGGGGGCTTGCCGCTGGAGCAGGAGCAACGATCGGCGTCCCAGCCGGCCCCACCGGCGCAGGAGGCGGGGATGCAGGCGAAGGCGCGGCGAGCCGAGACCCAGTCGTTCACCGGCTTGCCGGCGATGGCCAGCAGGCGGTCTCCGGGCTGGAGCTCGGGCACCCGGGAGCTGGCCAGGGTGCTGGTGGAGCGGCCCATGGAGAAGCCCATGGCGATGGTGCACAGGAAGAGCGCGGCGTAGAGCCCGCCCGCCGCGGGGGCGCGGCGAGAGCCAAAAAACAGGTCGCTGACGAAGCCGGCGACGTTGCCGCCGACCACGCCGGCCACCATCAGGATGCCGCCCCAGCCCGCCTGCAGGAAGGGGAAGAGGAAGAGCAGGCCGCCGAGGGACACCAGCAGGCCCCGGCGCTCGCGGAAGCGGGCCCCGAGGGCGAACAGCAGGGCGGCGCCGACGAAGAAGGGGACGATGGTGGCCCAGGAGCCCCAGGCGCCGTAGTTGAGGTAGTGCTCCCCGGGGAGGGCGAGCACCTCCTTCACATAGATCGGGTACCAGTGCATCACGCCGTTGCGCAGGACGCCGGTGCAGAACTCGATGAAGGCGACGGTCAGGATGATCGGGTGCGTCAGGATCCGCTTCATCAGCGTGAGCACCGGGACATCCTGGGTGTCGCCGCTGGAGGCGTCGCCGGTGTCAAAATCCTGGTGACCCGCCTCGCTGGGGCGATCCCTGAGGAGGAAGAGCTCGAGGACGGCCATGCCCAGGAGCAAGGCCCCTGGGAGAAAGAATACCCACTTGGTCTGGAGGATCTTCTCGGTGCCCGAGAGCCCCAGGGTGAACCGATCGAGGAGCCAGCCGTTGACGGAGAAGGCGAAGAAGATCCCGCTGGAGATCATGGTGCCAAAGATCCCGCTGAAGCCGCCGCGCTCGCGGACGTGGAACCAGTGGGCGTTGACCTTGACGATGGCGACGGCGCCGAAGCTCTGGAAGTACATGTTGCCCCCGTAAAGGAGGGCAAAGGCCAGGCGGAGGGCGCTGCCGGAGGCGCCGGCGGCGATGGCGGAGGCGAGGTAGCTGCCGAGGAGCAGGTTCATGACGCCGGCGCCGGTGGCCGAGACCAGGAGGGCCTTGCGGCCACCGAAGCGGTCGGTGAGGGGCCCGTTGAGCAGGAAGGCGAGGGCGTAGACGACGGTGCCGACGCCGAAGATGAAGCCAAAATCCTCCTTGGTCATCAGGTCGCCGAGGGCGTTCTTGGAGACCGTGAGGTTGTAGCGTCCCATGTAGAGGAACGCGTACGTGAGCCCCATGGGGAACCAGTTGAGGAAGCGCCGGAGGCGAAAGGCAGAGCTATGGTCGGGGGGGGCAGGGGCGGAGGTGGCAGCAGGGACCGTCGCCATGGCGCGCAAGGTAACGGAGGGGGCGCGAGCTTGTCTGTAGCGATTCCGCGACGCCCCCCCCCACATCGCCGGGGCAAGGGGGCCCGCTGCGTGCTAGGTTGAGCGCCAGTGCAATCCGTCATGGCCGTCGCCCCCGACCCCTCCCCCACGCTGACCCGCCTCCGGTCCGTGGTCGAGGGGGCTCTCGAAGGCAAACCGGAGGTCGTCGAGCTGGCGCTCATCGCCCTGCTGGCCCGGGGTCATGTCCTGATCGAGGACGTCCCCGGCGTGGGGAAGACCACGCTGGCCCGGGCCCTGGCCCAGGCCATCGGCTGCGAGATGCGCCGGGTGCAGTTCACCAGCGACCTGCTGCCCAGCGACATCCTGGGGGTGTCGATCTTTGACCAGCAGAAGGGCGATTTTCAGCTACGAAAAGGGCCGATCTTCGCCAACGTGCTGGTCGCCGACGAGATCAACCGTGCGAGCCCCCGGACCCAGAGCGCGCTGCTCGAGGCGATGAACGAGGGGCAGGTGAGCCTCGACGGCCAGACGCTGCCGCTGCCCGAGCCGTTCTTCGTGATCGCCACGCAGAACCCGGATGACTTCGTCGGCACCTTCCCGCTGCCCGAGGTGCAGCTCGACCGGTTCATGATGCGGCTCCGGATCGGCTACCCGCCGCCTCACGTCGAGCTGCGCATGCTCCAGGAGAACGACCGGGACCGGCTCCGGGCCATCCCGCCGGTGCTCGACCCGCTCGCGCTCCAGTCGCTGCAGCGGCAGGTCCAGCGTGTCACGATGGACCAGGCCCTCGCGGTGTACCTGCGGGACGTGGTGAGCGCGACCCGCAACTGCGCGGCCCTCTCCGTCGGGGCCTCCCCCCGCGCCGGGATCAGCCTCGCGCGGGCGGCGCGGGCCCGCGCCCTGCTCCAGAACCGGGGCTACTGCATCGCCGACGACATCCACCTGCTGACCCCGCACGTGCTCGCCCACCGGGTCCGCCTCGCGGCGCAGGCCGAGGGCTACATGCCCTCCCGGGAAGAGGCCGAGAACACCGTGCGCGAGGTCATTTCCAGGGTGCCCGTACCCATCTGACCATGACCACCCCCGCTGTCCCGCCGCCAGAACCATCGGGCGCGGTCCTGGCGCTGGAGCAAGCCCCCCAGGCCCCCCCGGCCCCCCGGACGCGGGTGCGCCTGCCAAGCCCGGCGGCGCTGATCCCGGCGGTGACGCGGAAGAACCGGCTGCGGATCACCCGGGAAGGCAAGTGGTACCTGGGCATCACCACCAGCGTGGGGCTGGCGGCGATGAACACCGGCAACAACCTGCTGTACCTGCTCTTCGGGGTGCTGCTGTCGCTGGTCATCGTGTCCGGGGTGCTGAGCGAGGTGTCGCTCTGGGGGCTCTCGGTGGTGCGACGCCTGCCGACCCGGGCCCAGGTGGGCCGCTACCACCAGGTCGAGATCGAGGTGTACAACAGCAAGAAGAAGATCCCCTCTTACGCGATCGAGATCGAGGATCTACGGGCCGGACAGCCGGCCGACAAGCGCTGCTTCTTCCTCAAGATCAGCCCGGCCTCGGCCCAGGTGGCGGCCTACCGCAGGACGCCGCAGCGCCGCGGCCTCGACCACCACGTCGGCTTCCGCGTCGCCACCCGCTTCCCCTTCGGTCTCTTCGAAAAATCCAGGGAGATCGAGTCAACCGGCGAGCTCCTCATCTACCCGGCGGTCGACCCGATCCGGCTGGGCCGCGAAGACAACGGCAAGCACAAGCACGGCGCCGGGGCCGTGGCCCACGGCGGAGGCGACGAGCTCGCCGGCGTCCGGCCCGAGCGCGAGGGCGATGACCCCCGCGATATCTACTGGCGCAAGAGCACCATCCAGGAGCACCGGGTGCTGCGGGAACGAGCCCGCGAGACCAGCCCCGAGGTCCGACTTCGCCTCGACCTCCAGCCCATCAGCGGCGCCGAGGCCCTCCAGCAGTTCGAGCGCCAGATCCGCGAGCTTGCCTCCCGCGCGGTGGCCCACGTCAAGCGCGGCGATCGGGTGCTCCTCCTCACCTCCCGGGGGCAGCGCATCCTCGCCGATCGCTCCGTCGGCCTCGACCCCTTGCTCCGCTTCCTCGCCCTCGTCGACCCCTCGGAGCCCCCCTGATGCGGTTCGGCGCCGTCCACCGCGTCATGACCGGCCTCCTCGCCGCCATGGGGGTCCTCGCCGTCGTCGCCAGCGGCGAGCTCAACCCCTGGGCCAGCGCCGCCCTGCTCCTCGGCCTCGCCCTCTCCTTCGCGGTGCCCGAGGACTGGCAGGCCCACCCCTGGCTGCTCCGCGCCATCAACGCCCTCCAGATCGTGCTGCTGGTGGTCCAGATCCTCCGTGTATGGATCTTCCATCAACCGATCCTCGAGGTCGCCGTCGAGTTCGCCGCCGCGCTCCAGGTGATCCGGCTGCTGACGCGGCGGGGGGCGGCTCACGACCAGCAGGTCATCCTGCTGGCGCTGATCCACCTGATCGCCGGCACCGTGCTGGGCACCGGGCTGGCCTACGGGCTCTGCTTCCTGGGGTTTCTGGTGGTGGCGCCGGGGGCCCTGGTGCTCTCCCACCTGCGCCGCGAGGTCGAGGGCAACTACCGGCAGGGGGCCCGCGACCGGACCGGGCTGCCGGTCGATGTGCCCCGCATCCTCCGCAGCCGCCGGGTCGTGGGCCGCACCTTCCTCCTGTTCACCTGCACCCTCGCGCTCCCCATCCTGCTGTTCACCGGGCTGCTCTTCCTGCTGTTCCCCCGGGTCGAGCTGTCGCTGATGCACCTGACCCGCAGCGCCAAGCCCCGGGTCATCGGCTTCGATGATCACGTCGACCTGGGCGGCGTGGGCGAGCTCCGCACCAACTCCAGCGTGGCCCTCTACGCCACGATCCCCGACCTGCCCGACCCCCCGCCGGATCGCATCGCCCTCCACCTCCGCGGCACCGCCTTCGATACCTTCGACGGCAAGTCCTGGTCCCGCAGCAACGCCGAGTGGCGCCCTGTCTTCCACTCCCCCGTCCTCCTCGAACGCCAGGCCGACCCCGTCCGCGATCGCCGCTTCCTCTTCGACCTCGACCCCTACGACCCCCCCATGCTCTTCCTGCCGCAGCACGCCGTCGCGCTGCAGGCTCGCGCTCGCTCCGAGGCCGCCAACCTCGGCCCTCCCCTCCGCCTCGAGCGCGGCCCCGAAGGCCAGCTCCGCTACCGCTCCTCCGGGGAACGGGGCCTCCACTACGAGGTCTGGGTCAGCTCCTCTCCGCCTCCCCCTCGGCCCCTCCCCCCCGAAGACCGCGCTCGCTACCTCGCCCTCCCCGCGCTCCCCACCCGCATCGCCACCCTCGCGCGCCAGTGGACCACACCCCTCCCCTCCCCTCTCGACCAGGCCCGCGCCATCGAGCAACGCCTTCGCTCCGAATTCCGTTACGACCTCGCCAGCCCCTCCGGCGCAGCCCCCTCCCCCCTCGACCACTTCCTCTTCGAATCCAAACGCGGCCACTGCGAGTTTTACTCCTCCGCCATGGCCGTCATGCTCCGCCAGATCGGCATCCCCTCCCGCAACGTCACCGGCTACGTCGGCGGCCAGTACAACCGCTTCTCCCGCAATTACATCGTCCGCCAGCGTGACGCCCACTCCTGGGTCGAAGCCTACATCGAAGGACACGGATGGGTAACCTTTGACCCTACCCCTCCGGCCTTCGCGGCCCCGGCCCCCAAGACCGGCATGGTCGCCTTTCTCCAGGATATCTTCGACGCTTCCAACCAGCGCTGGGACCGGCACATCGTTCATTACGACATCCACCGCCAGCTCTCCTTGCTGGAGCGGTGGCGCCGGGGGGGGCCTGGGGCCACGCTCCAGGCTCCGGGCGTGAAGCCCACGCTGCTGCTGGTGGGGCTGCTGGCCGCCGCATGGAGCGCACGCTGGCTGCACCGCAGGCTCCGCGCCCGAACGAGGAGGCCCTCGCCGTCCACGGCGCGCAATCGTTCCCGCGAGGTGGTGCAGGTGGTGCAGCTCTACGAGGGGCTGGAAATGGCCATGGCGATGCAGGGGCTGAGCCGCCCCCAGGGGGTGCCGCCGCTGCATCACGCCCGGAGCGCCGCGGTGCAAGGACACCCGCTGGGGTCCGAGATCCTGGCGCTGACCGAGCGCTACCAGGAGCTACGCTTTGGCGGGGCTCCCCTCGACGAGGCCGAGAGCCAGGCCTTCGAGCGCAGGGTGCGGCAGATCCGGGGCTACCGCCCGCCGCCCGCCTGAACGCTCAGTCGCGGCAGCAGAGGACGCCGCCGCGGTTGGCAGCGCTCTTGGTGGCGTTCGCCGCTTCCTGGACGCCATCGGTGCCGCAGGACCAGGGGGCCCCGATCGAGCTGCACAGGTTGTTGGAGAAGCGATCCAGCACCCCGCAGCCGCCGCCGGGCGGGGCGCCGAGGGTACCGCAGCCGAAGAGGTCGTTGTTCCCGTTACCGCAGACACCGTTGCCGGGGCCGCTCTGGCGCGTCGTGAAGAAGAGGGCCGTATCCCCCGGGATGCTCGGGTTGGCAAAGGCACCCGCGCAGTTGGAGCCATCCGACTTGGAGACCACCTCGGCCGAGTTGGCGCAGACATGCCAGCCCACCTGGCAGAGGTCGACGACGGAGCAACCAGACCCGGCGGGGTTGGCGCTATCGTCGCCCGCGTTGCGGTTGCACTGCGCCGACTGGCTGGCCACCGTGGTCACACCGGCGACGGACCAGCCGCCCGAACAGGCCGCGATGTTGGCCTTGCCCGCGTACCCTTCACGCTGCCCGTCCGAACAGCCCGAGTCCGCGACACAGACGCCCCCGACGCACTCGTTGGTGGTGCAGTCCGAACCGACCAGGCACGCCTTGCCCACGACGCACTTGTTGCAGGTACCGCCGCCGCAATCGACGTCGGTCTCGGCGCCGTTCTTCACCGTATCCGAGCAGGTCGGGGCCTGGCAGATGCCGCCGGTGCACACCCCGCTCACGCAGTCCGAACCGGTGATGCAGCCCTGGCCGGTGGGGCAGTCGTTGCACACCGGACCGCCGCAGTCCGTCCCCGTCTCCGCGCCATTCTTCACCGTGTCGGTGCAGGTCGGGGCCTGGCAGACGCCGCCGATGCACACACCGCTCACGCAGTCGTTACCGGAGATGCAGCCCTGGCCGGTGGGGCAGTCGTTGCACACCGGACCACCGCAGTCCGTCCCCGTCTCCGCGCCGTTCTTCACCGTATCCGAGCAGGTCGGGGCCTGGCAGATGCCGCCGGTGCACACCCCGCTCACGCAGTCCGCACCGGAGATGCAACCCAGACCATTGTTGCAGTCGTTGCACACCGGACCGCCGCAATCGACGTCGGTCTCGGTCCCGTTCTTCACCGTATCGGTGCAGGTCGCGGCGGCACACTGGCCATTCTGACAGACGCCGCTGGCGCAATCCGAACCGAGGACGCAATCCTGACCGTTGTTGCAATCGTTGCAGGTGGGGCCGCCGCAGTCGACGTCGGTCTCGGCGCCGTTCTTCACCGTGTCGGTGCAGGTCGCGGCGATGCAGACGCCGCCGGTGCACACGCCGCTGGTGCAATCCGCGCCCACGACGCACCCCTGGGTGGGGACGCACTTCTGGGCGCAAGATCCGCCGCAGTCCTTGTCGGTCTCGGAGCCATTCTGCACGTTGTCCGAGCAGGTCGGGGCCTGGCAGACGCCGCCGATGCACACCCCGCTCACGCAGTCCGAACCGGAGACGCAGCCCTGGCCGGTGGGGCAGTCGTTGCACACCGGACCGCCGCAGTCCGTCCCCGTCTCGGCGCCGTTCTTCACCGTGTCGGTGCAGGTCGGGGCCTGGCAGACGCCGCCGGTGCACACACCGCTCACGCAGTCGGAGCCGGTGGTACAGCCCTCGCCGCTGTCGCACTTGTTGCAGGTGGGACCGCCGCAATCGACGTCGGTCTCGGCGCCGTTCTTCACCGTGTCGCTGCAGGTCGCGGCGGCGCAGACCCCGCCGACGCACACGCCGCTGGCGCAGTCCGAACCGTCGTTGCAGGTCTGACCGTCGTTGCAATCGTTGCAGGTGGGGCCGCCGCAGTCGACGTCCGTCTCGGCGCCGTTCTTCACCGTATCCGAGCAGGTCGGGGCCTGGCAGACGCCGCCGATGCACACGCTGCTCTGGCAGTCGGACCCATCAGCGCATTGCTGTCCGTTGTTGCAATCCGCGCAGTCCGGGCCGCCGCAATCGACGTCGGTCTCGGCGCCGTTCTTCACCGTATCGGTGCAGGCAGCGGCGACGCACTGGCCATTCTGACAGACGCCGCTGGCGCAATCCGAGCCGTCGTTGCAGGTCTGGCCATTGTTGCAGTCGTTGCAGGCAGGGCCGCCGCAGTCGACGTCGGTCTCGGCGCCATTCTTCACCGTATCGGTGCAGGTCGGGGCCTGGCAGATGCCGCCGGTGCACACGCCGCTGGTGCAATCCGCGCCCACCGCGCACCCCTGACCGTCGTTGCAGGCCGCGCAGGAGCCGCCGCAGTCGACGTCCGTCTCGGTCCCGTTCTTCACCGTGTCGGTGCAGGTCGCGGCGATGCAGACGCCGCTGTCACAGACGCCGCTGGTGCAGTCGGAGCCGGTGGTACAGCCCTCGCCGTTGTCGCATTTGTCGCAGGTGGGGCCGCCGCAGTCGACGTCGGTCTCGGCGCCGTTCTTCACCGTGTCGGTGCAGGCCGGCGCCTGGCAGACGCCGCCGGTGCACACGCCGCTCACGCAGTCCCCCGCGCTGTTGCAGGTCTTGCTGTCCTCGCATTTGTTGCAGGTATCGCCGCCACAATCGACATCCGACTCGGTGCCGTTCTTCACCGTATCGGTGCAGGTCGGGGCCTGGCAGATGCCGCCGGTGCACACACCGCTCACGCAGTCCGCGCCCACCGCGCACTCCTTGCCGTCGTTGCAGGCCGCGCAGGAGCCGCCGCAATCGACGTCGGTTTCGGCCCCGTTCTTCACGCCATCCGCGCAGGCCGGGTCAACGCATTTCCCGCTGGAACAGACGCCGCTCGCGCAGTCCCCGGCGACCTGACAGTCCTTGCCGTTGTCGCATTTGTCGCAGGTGGGGCCGCCGCAGTCGACGTCGGTCTCGGCGCCGTTCTTCACCGTATCGGTGCAGGCCGGCGCCTGGCAGACGCCGCCGGTGCACACGCCGCTCACGCAGTCTGAACCGGTGATACAGCCCTCACCGTCGTTGCAATCGAGGGGGCAAGAGCCACCGCAGTCGATGCCCGTCTCGTCGCCGTTCTTGGCGCCATCGTCGCAGGCCGGAGGGGCCCCCGCGGCGCCCGCCGACCCGGCCTCCCCCGCCGACCCGGACTGCCCCGCCTCCCCCGCCTGTCCGGAAGCTCCGGACTCGCCGGCGGCGCCTGCCTCGCCCGCGGCTCCGGCGCCGCCCTGGCCTGCACCGGAGCCCGCGGCCCCGGCGGTGCCGGCAACACCGCCGCTGCCTGCGACAGGGGAACCACCGGCGCCTGCGCCGCCCTGCGCCGAGTTACCGCCAGGGCTCGTGCTGTTCACGTCGAGCTCACCCCCTCCGCAGTGCAGGGAGGCGAGCGGCATCAGGAGGGCGAGCGCAACACGGAAGGAAGAGAGCGAGGATCGTTTCATCTTGTCACCTTGAACAGTCCCCCCCACAAAGCACCTTAGACAATCGAGACCTGGACGCAAACCCGCATCCATCAGCCTCTTCCCGCGAGGGGCGCGAGGGCGCATAAAGAAGCGATGGAAGATCGAACGGTCGGGTTCCTCGGGGCCGGCAACATGGCGGAGGCGCTGATCCGGGGGTTGCTCGCCTCGGGGGCGCTCCCTGCCGCGAAGCTCTGGGCCTGCGATGTACGCGCCGAACGGCTGCGCGAGCTGCACCAGAGCCACGGGCTCCATACCACCACCGACGCGGCAGCGATGCTCCGGAGCTGCGACGTCGTGGTCCTGAGCGTGAAGCCCCAGACCCTGGCCCAGGTGCTCCCCGCGGTGGCCGAGCAGGCGCGCCCCGGGGCGCTGGTGATCTCGGTGGCGGCGGGGGTCACCATCGACACCATCGAGGGACAGCTGGTCGGGCGGAGGCTGATCCGGGCTATGCCAAACGCGCCGGCGCTGGCGCAGGCCGGGGCGACGGCGCTGGCGCGAGGGCGCCACGCGAGCGACGACGACGAGCGGGTGGCCCGCTGGATGTTCGAGGCAGTGGGGCGGGTGGTGGTGGTGGAGGAGAAGCAGATGGATGCGGTGACCGGGCTCTCGGGGAGCGGGCCTGCGTACCTGATGCTGGTGATCGAGGCGCTGGCGGACGGGGGGGTGAAGATGGGGCTCCCGCGGGAGACAGCGCTGATGCTGGCGACGCAGACGACGCTGGGGTCGGCGCGGCTGCTCCAGCAGACGGGGCTGCACCCGGGGGCGCTCAAGGACATGGTGGCGAGCCCCGGCGGGACGACCATCGCCGGGCTGCACCGGCTGGAGGCAGGGGCGCTGCGGGCGACGCTGATGGACGCGGTCGAGGCAGCGACGAGGCGCTCGGAAGAGCTCGGGGCCCGGATGAACCACCGGCAGGAGCGGTGAAGATCATGGCAAGAAAGCTCCCCCCTGCACCGCCCATCGAGACCAGCCTGGACCGGCAGTCGATCGTTTTTGAAGGCGACAGCGAGCTGCGGCAGGCGCTGCAAAAGAGCCGGGATCTCCAGGAATTCTGGCGAGAGATCGGCACCATGGGCCCCCCGCCGGATCGACGGATCGATCTGCTGAAGCGCAGCATCCGGCTCACCCCGGGGCTGGCGCCGCGGCTGTTTCATTGCATCGAGCACTGCCGCAAGGTGCTGGGGCTGCAGACGCCCATCGACGCCTTCTGCCAGCAGGACGCGCTGACCAACGCCTTCGTGATCCCGGCCCGGGACGGGCGCATCACGCTCTGCTTCACCAGCGCGGCCCTCGAGTCCCTGGACGACGGGGAGCTGTGCAGCGTCATCGGCCACGAGCTGGGGCACGTGCTCTTCGAGCACCACGCGATGCGCCCGCTGCTGCTCTTCCGGGAGGACGAGCGTCTCGCTCCGATCGACGCGATGCGCATCTACGCCTGGATGCGCTACGCCGAGCTCACGGCGGACCGGGTGGGGCTGCTGTGCTGCGACGATTTTGATACGGCCATCTCGGCCGAGTTCAAGATGGTCAGCGGCCTGCGGGACCCGCGCTTCCTGGGGAACCTGCGTGACACCACGGAGCAGTACACCTCCCTCACCGCCGAGGAGCTGGAGAGCAGCGAGGAGGACTGGTTCTCGACCCACCCCTACAGCCCGCTCCGGATCCGCGCCCTCGACCTGTTCCACCAGTCCAAGACCTTCCGGAAGCTCCGGGGTCGAGGCGAGGGGAAGCTCTCCGAGGCGGAGCTGGAGCGCCAGGTCGCCTCCCTGCTCGACCTGATGAACCCCTCGGCCCTCAACGACCGGGTCTCGTGCCGCAAGGAGAGCCGCGAGTTCCTCGTCTACGGCGGCGTCGAGGTGGCCCTGGCGGACGAGCGCATGTCGCGCCGCGAGCTGAGCGCCCTCAAGAACCTCGTCGGCGACGGCAAGGTCCTCGACTCCATCGACGAGGCCCGCGCCATGAACGAGGACGAGCGCGGCGAGAAGCTCCTCGAGCTCCAGCGGACCCTCCGGGTCCATCTCTCCCTCACCCGGCGCCGCAAGCTCATCGAGGACCTCGCCGCCATCGCCTGGGCCGACAACCGCCTCCATGACCAGGAGCGCGAATCCCTCTACTGGCTCGCCGGCGGCCTCGGCGTCCAGGCCACCTTCGTTGACGAGGCCCTCGCGCGGCCCGAAGGAGCCATCGACTGATGATCCCTCTCCCGATCCTCCCCCTCACCCGCGAAGCCTACGCCCCCTTCGGGGACCTCATCGACGGACCTCCGCCCGGCAACCCGGGGCGCCTCGTCAACCAGGGCTTCGTCCGGCGCCACGACTTCGCCTCCCCTCTCTCCAACCTGCGCCCCCACGCCGAGCTCAACTTCGCCTTCTTTCGCTGCAAGCCCAGGCCCCCCGAGGGCTTCGTCGTCGATCAGCTCGAGCGCCACCCCGACTCCACCCAGCTCTTCCTCCCCCTCGGCCCCGCTCGTTACCTCGTCGTCGTCGCCCTCGGCGGCGAGCGACCCGACCTCTCTTCCCTCGCCGCTTTTGTCGCCGCAAGCCCCCAGGGGGTCAGCTATCACCCTGGCATCTGGCACCTGCCGCTGGTGGCCTTCGACCAGGTCACCGACTTCGCCTGCCTGGTCTACGAGGATAGCTCGGCCCGGGACTGCGAGGTGGCGCTGTTCCCCGAGGAGGAGCGCCGGATCATCGCCGGCCCCTTCAGCCGCTGACCGCCACGCCGGAGAGGCTGACCATCGCGTCCCGGCGCTCGCCCTTTGTATGGAAATCCTGGATACTCCGGGCGAGGGCCGCGGCGAGGAGGCCGATCATGGGGAGGTGGGCGCCGCCCTCGCAGGTGGCCTGCCCGGGCTCGTCCTCGGCGTCGGGGGTGAAGCGTTCGTCCCAGCGAACGAGGCCGAAGGAGCCGTCGGCGCTGATGGCCCCGTGGACGAGGGGCCTGGCGGCGGCGCGGGCGTATTCGGAGAGCAGCAGGCGGCTCTCGGCGTTGTCGAAGGCGTCGACGAGGAGGGTGGCGCGATCGAGCAGGGTCGAGGTGTTGTCGCGGGTGAGGCGGACGCCGAAGGCCTCGGCCTTGATGCCGTGGAAATTGGCCAGCTGGAGCCTGAGGGATTCAGCCTTGTTCTTGCCGACGGAGGGCTTGACGTAGGCCTGCGCGAGCAGGTTCTTCGACTCGACGCGGTCGAAGTCGATGAAGACCAGCTCGGCCTCGAGGTTACGACAGAGCATGGCGGCCTGGGAGCCGACGGCCCCGACGCCGCAGAAGACGATGCGCCCGGCCACGGTCAGGCTCCGAAGGGGACGCGGGGCCGGAGGTAGATGCGCTCGCCCTTGTTCTGGGGGCCATGGAAGCGATCGACCACGTACTTGTCGAAGGTATTCTGGGGGAGGTTGGCGATCTGCAGCCCCTTGACGTGACCGGCGCGGATCACCTCGACGGCGATGCGCTTCACGTCGTGATCGGTGATGCGATAATCGACCTCGAGGGGGTAATCGACCGAGAGACCGTTGTACGTGATGTTGAGCACGACCATGATGTTCACCTCGCTCCCCCGACATGGGAGCACGGAGCGTCCAGGCTCACCAGGGACGAACCAGCGCCGCCGCCCCTGACCGCCGGGTGCTCTGGCACGGGGGCTGCAGTTCCTGGTCGGCGAGGTAGACACCATGAGCCGGCGAACCATCCCCAGCCCCCGGATCACCGAGATGCTCCCCGAGGACGAGGCGCCCGCGACGCCGCGGCGCGCCGCCCGGAGCCCTCGCAAGCGCCCGCAGGCCGAGGCCCCGGCGCCCCGGGCCGCCGCCCGCGCTGTCTCGCCCCGGGATCGCCTTGTCTCGACCGTGGACGAGCTGCGCACCATCGAGAGCGAGCTGGAGGAGATGGCGAAAAAGACCCGGTCACGGCTCGGGCAAGGGGCCGAGGAGGGGGCCATCGCCGCGGGTGGCTTCTCGTCCGCGGACTCGCTGCTGGTGCGGGTCTCGCGCCCGGGCTCGTACCTCGCCTCCCTCGGCACCTGCCACCAGCCCGCAGCGCCGCGACCGGAGGGCCAGTTTGGCCAGTACGCAGCCCTGCTGGACGAGCTGGATTCCCACGAGCGCAGCGCCATGTCCCTCGTCGAGAAGGCCCGGAAGCGCCTCTCGTTCCTGGAAGAAGGCGCGTTCCGGAGCGGCGGGTATCGCAGCTACGAAGAGTTCCTGGAGCGCGTGCTCAAGCGCATGCCCATGCTGGCGACCACCCTTCTGGTCACCGATCCCCGGCTCTCCCGGAGGCCGCCGGAGCCAGCGCCGATCCAGCCCGAGATCCTGACCTTCGCCCGCAAGAGCCAGGTGGCGCCTGCGCCCGTGCCCCCCTCGGCCGACCGGGCCGCCCTGCTGCCCGCGGAACCGGAGGCCCCGGCCCCGGCCCCGGCTCCGCTGTCGGCGCCCTCCCCGGATCTGCCGGCCCCTCGCGGCCGCCGCGTCGGCGCGATCGCCCTGGGCATGGTGGCGTTCCTCGGGCTGTCGCTGGTGCTTGGCCGGGGGCAAGTCGGCCGCCTGATGCACCGCGGAGGGACGCCCCAGGCGCAGGCCCAGGCCGCGCGCTGAGGGGGGCGAAGACGCCACCAGGATGTCACAAGCGGACCGGGGGTCGCGGCGCTATAGGGGGCGCCATGTCGCACGTCCTGGTCATCGAAGATGAGGAAGATCTCCAGCAAATCCTCGACTACAACCTGCGCCAGAGCGGCTGCGAGGTCAGCTCCGCGGTGCGAGGGCGCGACGGGTTGAAGCTCGCGGCGCAGCACGCCCCGGACCTGGTGATCCTCGACCTGATGCTGCCTGACATGGCAGGGACCGAGGTCTGCAAGGCCCTCAAGAGCGACCCGAAGACGCGGCACGTCCCGGTGCTGATGCTGACCGCCAAGGGCGAGGAGATCGACCGGGTCCTCGGCTTCGAGCTGGGGGCCGAGGACTACGTGACCAAGCCCTTCAGCGTCCGCGAGCTGATGCTGCGGGTGCAGGCGATCCTGCGGCGCACCCGGGCCCCCCAGGGCGACGCCTCGCAGACCTTCGAGTTCGGCGTCCTTCGCGTCGATCGGGCCGCCCACCGGGTGTGGGTCCAGGGCGAGGAGATCGAGCTGACAGCGCTGGAATTTCGCCTCTTGACCACCCTCGCGGACCGCAAGAACCGGGTGCAGACCCGGGCCATGTTGCTGGACGACGTCTGGGGCATCAAGGTCGACGTGACCACGCGCACCGTGGATACCCACGTCAAGCGCCTGCGCGAGAAGCTGGGCATGGCGGGTGAATACGTCGAGACGGTCCGGGGGGTCGGGTACCGCTTTGCCGAGGAGCCCTCGGCCTCCCAGGGATAATGGCCCTCGGCATCCGCACCAAGCTCCTCGCCGGCTCCCTCGGCCTGACCCTGCTCACCATCGGCGCCGTGAGGGGCTACCTCTCCCACGTGATCGAGCAGGATCGGATGGTCCAGCTCCAGGATGGCCTCGCCGTACGCCTCGCGCTGATCGAGCAGACCGCGCTCCTCAACCAGGGCGCAGTCAGCGACATCCAGGCCCTCGACGCCCTCGCCGACGAGCTCGGACGCCGCAGCCGGGCCCGGGTCACCCTGCTGTCCCCCGAGGGCCAGGTATGGGGTGATTCAGAGGTCCCCACCGAGGGGGTCCGGCTCCTGGCGTGGCACGGCGATCGGCCGGAATTCCGGGAAGCCCTCGCCCGCGGAGAGGGGCAGAGCCACCGGTCCAGCGCCACCGTCGCCCAGCAGATGATCTACGCGGCGCGCCCCGTCCGCAGCTCCTCGGGGGTGCTGCTCATGGTGGCCCGGGTGGCGGTGCCCATGACCGAGGTGGAGCAGACGCTGAGCGCCCTCCAGGCCCCCCTGCTGTCCGCCACCGCCCTCGCCATCATCGCCGCCGCGCTCCTCTCCCAGCTCGCCGCGCACCTGGCCTCGCGCCCCCTGCGGGAGCTGATCGGCGCCGCGCGGCGCATGGCCGGCGGTGACCTCGGGACCCGCACCTTCCCCCGGGGAGACGACGAGGCCGCCCAGCTCGGCAAGGCCCTCAACCAGCTGGCCGAGGGGTTGTCCTCGACCCTCGATGAGCTGCGCGCCGAGCGCGACCTGCTCCAGGGGATGCTCGTCAGCATGCAGGAAGGCGTGCTGATGCTCGATGCCCTCGGCGACATCGTGCTCGTGAACCCCGCCCTGCGAGAGATGCTCCTGCTGGGGCCCGACGTCGCGGGCAAATCGTTCGACGGCGTCGTCCACCACGAGGAGCTACGCCGGCTCCTGGATAGGGCCGTGACCGCGGAGACACCGGCGCTGGGCGAGGTCGAGCTGGCGGGCCTCAAGCCGAGGCGGCTGCTGGTCCGCGCCATCAGCCTCCGGGGCGACGCCGGCGGGCTCCTCGCGGTCTTCGTCGACGTGACCGACGTGCGGCGCCTGGAGTCCCTCCGCCGGGACTTTGTCTCCAACGCATCCCACGAGCTTCGCACCCCGGTCTCGTCGATCCTTTCAGCCTCCGAAACCCTGCGGGACATGGGCCCCGCGGACCCGAAATCTTCTGCACGATTTGTCGATATCATCCACCGCAACGCCGAGCGCCTCAAGCGGCTGGTCGATGACCTGCTCGAGCTCTCCCGCATCGAATCCCGGGAGTTCCAGCTCAGGAGCGAGGAGGCCGATCCATCGCCCACCCTGCTCCATGTGATCTCGCTCTTCCGGGAGCGCGCGGAGAAGAAAAAAATCCGCCTCTTCGTCTCCCTGCCCCCGACCTCCACCACCCTCTCCTTCGACCGGCAGGCCCTCGAGACCGTGCTCAGCAACCTCATCGACAACGCCGTCAAGTACTGCCCCGAAGGCTCTGCCATCTCGGTGCGCGCGGCGCTCGAAGGTCGCTTCCTCCGCTTCTCCGTCGAGGACAGCGGCCCCGGCATCGAGAGCAAGCACCTGCCCCGGCTCTTCGAGCGCTTCTACCGCGTCGACGCCGGTCGCTCTCGCGAGGTCGGTGGCACGGGCCTCGGCCTCTCCATCGTCAAGCACCTGGTCGAGGCCATGCACGGCATCGTCGGCGTCTCCAGCGTCGTCGGCCAGGGTACGACCTTCCACTTCGCCCTCCCCCTCCCTGCCCCCTCGCCCGCCTCCATCCCTCCCCCCTCGGCCTGAGTCGACACCCTCGGCTGGATCCATCACCCTCTCCCGATGATCGATCCCCCGCGGGTCCGCTGGTTGCTCGAAGAAGACCCCGACTTCCCTGGGCCCCAGACCCTGCGCGAGGCCGCCCTCGTCGACGCCATCCCCCTCGATCCAGGCCCCCCCTGGGCGCCTCGCTGGCCCTCCGTGGATGGCCCCCTCGTGGCCTACGGAACCATGCGGACCCTGCGGCGTCTCCAGGCCCACGCCCCCCTCGCTCACGCCGTCTTCGACTCTTACCCGGCGCTCCGCTGGTCCTCCTGGCTCCCCTCTCTTTATGACCTCCTGGGCCGCGAGGTCTTCCTCGTCCCCATGAACGCCCTCGCCTCCCTCGACCTCGAGCGGCACTTCGGCCCCCGGGTGTTTGTCCGGCCCGAGACCAACTACAAGCTCTTCGCCGCTCGCGTCATCCTCGCCCACCAGGCCCATGAATTCCTCGATTTTCACCGGGAACACGCCCGCGAACTCGTCGTCCTCAGCCAGGTCGTCGACCTCGGCCACGAGTTTCGCTGCTTCTGCCGCGAAGGCGAGGTCTTCGCTCACAGCTCATATCCGGATCTACCCTATAGAGAGGCTCCAGATATCGTCCTCGCCGCCGCCCGGGCCTGCGCCCGGAGGCTCCTCGAACAGCGAGGTCTGCGTATGATCACCGTCGACCTCGCCCTCTCCCCGGAAAACCAGGTGCGCCTGGTCGAGATCGGTGGCGTCAACAGCTGGGGGGTCTATGGCAGTCATCTCCCTTCGTTCGTCGCAGCGATGGAGGCCGAAGCCCTGCTCTGCTGGGAGGATCGGGGGCATCGCAGCCCTCCGGGGGGTTGAGGGGGTTGGGGGTTGGGGGTTGGGGGTTGGGGCTGCGCCCCGGGGGCTTCGCGGAAACGGTGGGCTGCCCGCCCACGCCCGGGCAAGGGGGCCGATGGGGCTAGCGCCCCGCGCGGCCCCCTTGCATCCCCCGGCTCCCCCTCCATCAGCAGGCATCCGGGCGAGACGCCGAGCAACGGAACGAGCTCAGAAGCGCCCCTTGCCCATCCCTTCGGGACGGGACCCGCGGGGCTCGTACCGCTCCATCTCTCCCTTTCGTTTGTGCTCAAATCGTCTCGGGGAGTAACAGACGTGGTTGACGGTTGGAGCTCCAAGGGTCGAGCCCCGCGGGTCCCGCGCGAAGCGTGGGCAAGGGGCGTTTCTGAGATCGAGGCGTGTCGAATCGTCTCGTGTGGAAGCCCCTCTTCAC